>JBBSVZ010000103.1:0-37750 GCA_038046545.1 Nanobdellota archaeon
AAAATCAAGTTAAATAAAATATTGGCTCATCGGGGGTGTTTCCCGAGTTTCTATTGTAAAAAACTAATTCGCTTTGCAAGATTGCTTCAACAACTGGTATCTCGCCAGTACTTTCTCCCTTTTCCTCAACAACAGGTTTTCTGAATGTCTCAGGAATGGCTCTTCCAAGTGCATAATTTTCTCCTGTTACCATCCTAGCGAGATAAGCGCCTTTTGCTGAAAGGAAGGAATCCACCGTTCTATTATGCAATTCTCGTCCTTCATTCCAAGGATCGCTGCTTGGCACATATATGCTTCTCATTCTTTCTTGTTCATCTAATCTCATCCGGATTGGCAGTCCTGAAATCTGTTCTTCCATTTGCTCTATAAGCTCCGGGTAGCATAGGATTTTCATTAGAATATTTGCTTTTCCAGCCTGGGGGAACCCCCCTTTTGTGTAAGAATTGATCACATATGCAGCATTAAAAACTGTTGTCATGCCTATTCTTCCAAGTAATGAGACTTCCCAAGCAATATCATCATCGACCTTCTCCGTAATACGTAATGCTGTCACACTACCATAACTTTTCCAGAAATAAAATAACGTAGTATCTTCTGAAGCTATTTTATGTACTAATCCCTCCCCATCTGCCTTCCGCCACCAATCCATTAAACATTAAAAAAGGGTTTTTGTTATTAAAAGTATGGTTCAGAATCTAAACATCAAACTTCTTTCATTCCTTCAGGAGTCATCGCAACCAATCTTATTCCAAGTCCAATTTTCAACAAAGCTGAAAGGATTGCCATATGCACCTTTCCTGTTCCTGAAACAAAGTTCACTGCAGCTTCAGTGTCAGGGATTTTTCCGTCCAGCTGTTTTTTTATCGTCTCTATCATTTCCGAAAGGAATTGTTCCTCTTTTATGACAACAAAAGAGATTTCTCTATTTGCAGTATACGATAATCCTGCTTCATCAGTTACGATAAACACTTTATTCCATGGCTCCGCCTCTATGAGTTTACTGACATAAGCCCATGTGCCTTTGCCGACGCCCAAACAAACAATTAAGGAAGTCATTGACGCGTGGCATAACTAAAGGTATATAATATTTGGGGCAAGATAGTTAATGAAGGGTACTTGCTAATAATATTCCATTTGCCCAGTAAAAGCCTGTTTTTGAGTCGGGAAGAATGTCATATGTTTTATCATACTCATATTTGGAAGTTGTTATGCTGACTATTTCTGAACCATCATAAACATCACCAACTCTTAGTTTGCCAACTGGAGTTCCATCAATTGTTGGATGGTTTGGAGACACCCAGACTTGCCTTCCATCTGAGAGAAGCAGATGAGTTATCATGTGATTATATGGAACACTGACGGAAGAAGTCTTAATTATTGGCACAGCCGCTTTTTTACCGTCTTCAACAGACCAAACCAACATGCCCGCTTTTACATCTTCAACTTTAACTGGGCCGTTTGAAGTTGAGATTAGTGTGTGCAGAGAAAGGCAAATTGGGCAACCCCCAGGGGGAGGCTCGCTTGTAATTCTGCTAAACGTCACAGTATTTGAATTGATATCAATTTGAGTAAGTTTTACTGAAATTCCTTCACATGCTATCCCTATGTCATCACCAATTCTGAGCGTTCTTAACACTCCCTCCCGCGCAACCGGGTATGGTATGCTGCAGATGGCTTCCACATTGTCTAAATTTATTTTTTGAATTGTACAATAACTTTCTGACTGCCCGACGGTTAGAACGACTTTTTCTCCAGATGGTTTTGATAAGTTTATGTATGCATAAATACTTATAATTGCGATAAGTAGCAGAATGACAACACTAATAATCAATATTTTTTTATCAGAAAAAATACCCATCATACAAACCAGTTAGTTAAAGTTTAAAAAATTTCTGTTAGGTTTTAATCGATTTGTTGTATTAACTTTTGTTGAGTTCAACTGTCTTTTTTAAAATATGGATAAATTGCCCATCGAAATTTCGGCTGCGTTGCAAGCGTAAGTGCAGCCATGAAAATAACAACATCCCTGAATGCTATCTCTCCCCAGCCAAGGTTGATGATGATGCTGATAAGTGATAGGGCTGTTGCGAGCGCAGCCAAGCGAATGAATATGCCCAGAACCAATAACGTGCCTAGAAAAGTTTCCACAATCCCGAAGAGGAACACGAATGTGGGGGTACCAACAACTGGTATTGTTTGAACCCATTTTGCCATCCAATTAAACTGTTCCGCAGGATTCAAGATAGCGTGTATGCCGAACCATAAGAAAATTCCGCCAAGGCAAATTCGTAGTAAAAAGATTGCGTGGTCATGGTAATCGGCAAATTTCATTTTAGAATCTGTCGAGGTAAGTGGTATAAAAAGTTTCTTACGGTGAAATTGTCCGGATTTGATAATGCAGACTGGCAGAATTAATGATAATCAGCGGAAAAATTTAAATACACGTACGTGCACTTATGTGGGCATATGGCCACAAAAACAATCACAATTACAACCGATGCCTACGCTCGTCTTGCGATGCATAAGACCGGTAAGGAGAGCTTTAGCGATGTAATAACAAAGCTCGCGGGAAGAGGGTCGTTGCATGACTTAATCGGTGTCCTTTCGAATGATGGCGCGCGCGAATTAGAGCGAAATATTGTGGACTTTAGGAAACGAATGAGAAAAAATCTTGATGAAGTACGCGCATGATTGTCGATACGTCATTTGTCATTGATGTGATGCGAAATGATACTTCAGCCATAGAAATACTGAATGAGCTCATCAGACGCAATGAACCGCAATTACTCACATCCCCCACTATTTTTGAGCTATTTCATGGAGTTGCGCGTAGTTCGCGTCCTGAAAATGAACGCAACAAAATTCTGGGGATTATTGAAAAGCAAATCATCCTTAACTTAGATGCGAAGGCTGCTGCACGTGCAGGAGAGCTTGATGGGAGGCTAGTTAAACTTGGCGAACGCATCAGTCCAATCGATAGCATGATTGCTGCTATTGCACTTGAAAATGACGAAGCAGTTCTCACCAAAAACAAAAAGGACTTCTCTAAAATCAAAGGGTTAAGAATCGTAACTTACTAAATTATTTTTCTCGCCAATTAGCAACACATCAGGGATAAATGGACTGATGGATAACGAAAATGATCGCATTTTCGGAACCGCTCAGTCCATTTGAAGTTGAATTAAAACCAATTTGAACTTAAAATTGAAAATGGACTGATCGGGATTTGAACCCGAGGTCTCTCCCATGCCATGGGAGCGCGATACCGAGCTTCGCCATCAGCCCAATAAGTAATTATGTATGCAAGAGTTATTTAAAAATGTGACTAACAGATTTATTCCAAGTTTAATGGGTGATATAAAGAAACGGTTGTATTTCCGGGCTCTGACTCAATTCCTATGTGTGACCTTAATACCTTTGCGACCAAACCAACATAGTAAAGTCCGAAACCGCCGCCTCTTTCTCTTGATGTCACCCCTAATTGTAGGAATTCATTTAATGGGCGGTTTGTTGAAAATCCTGGTCCGTTGTCTTGAACATCGAATTTTACAAAGTCTCCTGCCAAAGGTGTGTCTGGCATAACATATGCGGGGGAAGGAACTTCTCCAGAAAAATCCCTAACATAAATATCGATGTGTCCAGATTCTCGGCTAGTATATGTTGAACTATTTTTTATTAAGTTATGTAAAGCGCTCTGGACCAGATCCTGTTGGGTTCTAAATTCTTTATCTATATTAGAATGAATTGATAGTGGTGTGCCCTTTTCAAAATATGATTGGACTAATTGATGATTTGATAATAAGTATTCTATATGTTCGGGAACAATTGTATCTAGGCGGAAATTATCGTATCTAGTCAGAATTTTGACTGATTCTAAAGTCGCAACTAACAAGGATCTCATCGCTTGAATAGAATTGAAATCCAAATCAGGATTAACATTTGCATCAAGAAGAACAGCCAGAACACCTGTGAGATCGTGATCTAAAAGCCTCGGAACAGTAACTTTTTCCTCTAACGTCAAAGGATTGTTCATGCTCGTCTGGATTCCACCTTAATTTATATAGATTTCGTTAGATTGTCTCTCAAAAGTAGTTATGAAAAAACAATTTAAAAAAATAAATCGCCCTCAAATGCCGGGCAGGCTATAATCGCAACACTTTAATAAACACCTCAGTAAAACAAACCATATGGATCTAATGCTGATAATCCGCAAGCATGTGCTCGCCAACGCTTTAAAGTATGAAGGAAAAGCTAGCCAAGGTGCGGTCATAGGTAAAATTCTTGGAGAGGCTCCTGATTTGAAAAAAGACATGAAAATTATTGGAAAGCATATCAATGAGACCATAACTGAAGTAAACAAGCTAGGCGTTGAAAGACTCAGAGAGGAGCTTGAAAAAATTGCTCCTGAAATGCTGGAGAAAAAAAAGCACGTCGAAAAAGGGCTTCCTGAACTGAATAATGCTGAGCAAGGCAAGGTTGTTGTGCGCTTTGCTCCTTACCCCAGTGGGCCATTGCACATCGGAAATGCAAGACCTGCAGTATTAAATGACGAATACGCAAAAAAATATGATGGCAAGCTTCTCCTTGTAATTGATGACACAATCGGTTCAGAGGAAAAGCAAATTGCGCCGGAGGCTTATGACCTTATTCCGCAGGGATTATCCTGGCTTGGAGTGAAGTGGTTCGGAAGCATGATTTACAAGTCCGACAGGCTGCAAGTTTATTACGACCACGCCAAAAAAATTATTGAGAAGGGAGAGGCGTATGTTTGCACATGCCTTTTTGAAGAGCTTCGCAAAAAAAGAGAAGCTGCTGCAGATTGCGAGCACAGAAAACAGGAAGTCGCAGAAACTCTTGCGGCTTGGCAGAAAATGCTCGACGGCTTTTACAAAGAAGGAGAAGCAGTGCTAAGAATTAAGACGAGCATGACTCATCCTAATCCTGCATTCAGGGACAGAGTGCTATTCAGGATTAGCGAGCGTCCACATCCAAAAGTTGGGAAAAAATACAGGGTCTGGCCGTTGTTGGAATTTTCATGGGCGATAGATGACAATCTGCTCGGAATAACACATGTCATCCGAGGAAAAGATCTGATGATAGAAAGCGACATGGAGCGTTTCATCTGGAACATCATGGGCTGGCCGCACAAGGAAATAATACATTTAGGATTAGTCCAGCTTGAGGGCGTTAAGATAAGCAAGTCAAAGTCAAGCCATGAAGTTCAGACAGGGCAATACATCGGGTGGGATGACCCGAGAACATGGAGTCTGCAGTCTCTCGAAAGAAGAGGAATAAGACCTGAGGCAATTCGACAATTCGTTCTTAGCTTTGGCACCAACATGAATGAAATAACAGCACCAATAGACAATCTTTACACAGAAAACCGCAAACTAATTGAAAAGGAAGCTTCAAGATTTTTCTTTGTACATAATCCTAAGGAAGTAAGGATTGACAATGCACCGCACAGCATCTCACACATAAAAAAGCATCCACAGAATCCAGAACTCGGCCATAGAGAACTGATTTCGAATGGAATATTTTACATAACGCATGAAGATTATGCTGCCCTTGAAGACGGCAGGGTCAATAGGCTGATGGACTGCCTTAATTTCATTAAAAACGGCCACAACTTAACATTCCATTCACAGGGTATAGAAGATTTCAGAAAACAAGGCTCAAAAATAATCCATTGGCTGCCCGTAATTCCAGAACTATTACAAGTCAAAGTTTTCATGCCTGATGGAACAACGCTAGAAGGTTTTGGCGAGCCAACACTAAAAGAATTGGCTTTAGGAGCAATGCTGCAATTCGAGCGTTTCGGGTTCTGCAGATATGACCACGATGAAGATGATGTTAAAGTTTTCTGGTTCTCTCACAAATAAAGATTATTGATTCTTCAGCTTGCTCATCAATAGCTCGTCGATATGATGGTAGCGTCTTTCAAGAATGGCAATCTTTGGCGATTCAGGATTGGATCTTCTGATCTCATTAACTTGCCGTCTTACGCTATTAAGCTGCTTGTGCAGTTCAAGAATTGCAGGAATCTTGCTTTTGGTGCTGGTTGCTCTCCTATCGTTTCTCTCATTGGAAGACTTCTGTTTTCTTAATTTCTCCAATTCGTCTGAAGCAATCTTCCTGATCCTTTCATTTTCTTCGAAGAATTTATTGAAATTGTTGCCAGCGTGGCCAAGAAATCTAATAACGCGCGTGCGCGCCATGCTTATTGCTCCGTGCCTGGCCTGCCTGCGTTCTCAGGAAATTCAACTTCCAAATCTTCAGGTCCTGGCGCGTCAGGCAAACTTGGAGGCATTCCCATTCGGGGCCTGCCACTCATTCGCCTTCTGGACAAGCCTCTTCTGGACTGAATTGGCCTGTCAATATTGAATTCTCTCTTGTCCTTTTCTATCTCCAGAACGAGCAGCAGCCCCCTTGCAAGGTCCTGGTCATTCTTCAAAAGCTGCTCGAGCTGTTCTGACACCTTCTTCATGATGTCATCTTCATTGGTCATCTGGCCAATTGCCATCTTGAAAATATCAGTCAGCTGCTCAATCTGAATTGAGAGCGCTTTGACTGATGTAAAAAGATCTATAGATGCAACTGTATCTTCCTTTCTGCCTGATAACTCCTTCCTCAGGTCATCAAGTTCCTCAAATCCGTCGTCTGCCATCTCTTTTCAAGAATAACTGCTTTTCCAGTTATAAATAGTTTACTAAAAAGAATTTATCATATTCGGCTGTTATTTAACCTATAAAAATAATAAAAATGCGCTCAATCGCCGCGCGGGCTTAATTGATGGTGACGCTTTATTGTCGCAAAGCGACTTTGGAGCGCGGAGAGTCCTTTCCTGGCCTGCACGGCCTCGAGTGCTAATAATTATTTAGCTATCTGATTTGAGGCAGATATTACTAAAAAACGTTTTAAATGATAATCGCTTTCTTGCTCGTAATGACAATAGACGAGCTTGTTGCAGAACAAACTGATTTGCATGATGAGATGCAAGGTTTTCTAAATAATCAGCGAGTTTCTCAGTACTTAACTGTTCTCCCAGTGTACGAAGTAAAGCCAAACGAAAATTACAACTTTCCAGATTGGTATACCTTGCGATTCCTAAGACCAGTTACCGTCGATACAGGAAAGGGGCTTGGCTGGTCTGAAGGGCTAGGAGGCCTTAATTATATTGGCACTGGGAAAAGGTTTGCGAGGTCTGACTGGATTTACGACACACCTGACAGGATAATCACGCATGAATTGCGGCACGACGGTGAGCTGTTTCACGGCCACAATCTTGCTGAGTACTGGAACAGGAAAATGGATGCTCTAACTACACCATCAACAAAGCCAGTTAAGGAACACGAGCCACGATACACATTCCCCTATGTGAATCTAAACTAATCCTTTGTTCACAGTTCTCTTCATTACCATAAACATTTTAAAACCAAAAAACAGAGTATAAATATGCCAGACGAGAAGTCATTGCAAAGCGTTGAAGGAGAGGGTGTTACAGAGTGCCCTTCCTGTAAATCCAAGCGGATTGCTAGGCGGGACAACGAGCTTTACTGCGAACAGTGCGGGCTGGTAATTGATTAGTTCTTGGTGATAAAATCGGCTTTCGCGAATTCATTGGGCAGTCTTTTGGAGGAAGAACTTACAAGCTACTGAAATGGCTGTCAGACAATATAATCAAAGTAATTCTTGTTTTTGCTGCAGTAGTGCTGTCTTTTATAACATTGGGGCAAATAATCAAGCCGTTCTTATTTGTCGCTGTATTCCTTTTTCTTAGCTCCATATCGCTGATATACAATCGTTGGTTAAAGGTTTCTATTGGCATTGAATTCATCACATTTTCAACGGTCATGACAGCAAGGGCTTATGGTGGACTTTTGGGAGGGTTGGTTGGGTTCTTTGGCCTCGCAACTGCAGAAGTGTTAGGGACGGGATTTAATGCTAAAACAGTCATATCTCTGCTGGCAATTTTCTTGATGGGAATGATTACACCTTTCTTCAACGGGATACACATTACAACTGCTGGAATGCTAATTGCAGTGTTTTATGACTTGCTAATAATTCCGCTTTATCTTATCGCAGGCTCTAATCCTGTCAGAAGCGCAGTGTTTGTTATTACTCATTTGATATTCAATGCGTGGCTGTTTGTCTTCATTGCGCCAAGGCTTGAATTGTTGATGAGTTGAAATAAAAAAAACCGCCTAAGGCGCTATCGGGCATTCAGGTCCGTTGAACGCTTTAGCTCCGCCAAGCATTGGCGGGAATGCTGTCGGGCCTGCTATCAGGGCAGTCAAGTCCTGTATGTTTATGTCAGTTGTGAACTGACCTTTTCCAGGAACTAGATCCCATCTTGGGCTGTAGTTCGGGTCGCCAACGTTTGTACCAAAATGCCTTACTGGAACAAGGAAACTTGTTATGTCTACAATGTTGATTTTGTTGGTGCTGTTAAATCCACTTGAACCGACATTCAATTCCAAAGGCCAGCCGTCAATTCCACAAGGGTCTCTTGGATTAGTTGTAATCAAGACTTCATTCGTGTTATTGAATCCATCATTGTCCCAGTCATCATCGCACGCATCTCCTAGGTTGTCGCCTACGAAGAATGGTGCAATCGTGTCGTTAACCTGGATTTCCTTGTCGAGGTTTGCCTGATTTACATTTGGAAATGTCGGGCAGTTGTCCGATACATCGGGAATTGTGTCGTTGTCTGTGTCAAGGTTCGGGTCAATGTTACAAACAGCGTTTGTGCAGCCGAACTGGCAGGTTGTGTTTAATACTGGTGCGGTTGATGAACCGCATGAGCCGCTTGTGCACGAAACAGTTGTGAAATTTCTGCTAACGTTGCCGTTAAAGCAGAATAGTCCGCCGCTGAATCCTGATGTACCGCAGTTCTGGATTAGTTGAGGAACAGTTGATGAGCCGCATGCGCCGCTTGCGCATGAAAAGCTGGTGTAATCTCTGTAAACATTTCCAGTTGTACAATAATTACTTGTTGTGAAGCCGTCTGAGCCGCAGGATACGTTTGTTGCAACTGATGTGACTAAGTTGCAGGTGTATTCGGTTACTGTGTTGTTACTTAAGCAAATGTCTGCATTAGAATATTGGTTTCCGTTTAGGAATCCAGAAACGGTTCCTTGTGTTGATATGTTGTTGCCGTCTGTGTCTTGGCATGAGTCTGGTGGTGCCTCGGTTGGATAAATGATAAGATTGGCGTTATATATTCCTGCACAACCGCCTGTGCTGATTGTGATATTGATCAAGTTATCTCCAACTATTAGAAAGGCTGGATTAACATTGTAAAAAACGTCATGAAGGCCGCATATATTTCCTATGCCTGTGCCGACCGTATTGCCATTTACTTTGATTTCACTAACTTGGTTAAAATTGCATGAAATATCGTCATTGTTTTGGGCTGTTAATTGCAGTGTAGCATTTAGCATTGAAGCTGGTGAAATGTTTTGGGTTATGTAAAATTCAATTGGTGCAATGGATTCAACAGAGCAAATAATGATTCCGAAATCTCCGTCTGCAACATGTGCTCCTGAATTATCAGCATTATCTGCGCTGGTTGTAAAAACCTGCTGGGCAGTAACAAAAGAAGCTAGAACAGTCACCATAAGCAGTATCGATAGTATTGTTACAGCAGTTTTGATAGTTTTCATTTTAATAATCACCCTTCCAGTATACGAAATTCCAGACTTATTTAAAAAGTTTTCTGTGTTGGAATGTTGTTATTTTGGATTCTCAGTTTTGACAAAGCGCTATCATATTTTTGAAGAAGGTCTTTGCATGTACTATGCTTTCTTTTGCAGGCTCTTTGTTAGCCTGCGGCATGGTTCGGTAAGTAAATTCTCCTCGTTTCTTTTTTTCTTCTTTGAAAATTCCTAGCAGATATTCTGCCCTAATTAATGCCTCTTGATATATCTTTAGGAGTTCAACATCGAGTTCTCCACTTTCAACAAATTTTTTGAATTCATCGAATGATTTTTTGTGTTCTTCTGGAGCGGATACCGCAATTCCCTTCTTTGCTAGATATGCTTTAGCCCCATAAAATATACTATAATAACTATGGGAAATTACTGCACTAAAATACGTTTCTGGGTTATTCACCTTGAAAGTTTCTTTTTGTAAGTTCGGCTTTTCGCTTATCTCAAATATGATTTCTGCAAGCTTTATCTCGTTTTCTGCCCTATGAATATACAATTTTGAATCCATTGTTTATGCCCTCCTGAAGTATTGAATAAAAAATCATCGGATTTTGGATTGCAAGATGCTTATCTGCTATTTGTTTTCCTAAATTTTCGTGTTTGTCTTTTAGCATTTGAAGCATTTCATCTTTTGTAATAACGTGGGTATCAATCTTTAAAATAGATTTTAGTTCGGCAGATTTCATTGATAACTCGCATTTTTTCTTATCATCAACCGATTTTACAAAGATTGCAATATCTAGATCGGATTTTTCCTTTTGTTTTCCTTCCGCATAAGATCCAAAAATCACTAGAGATACAAATTCAATATTTGAAAGTTCCTCCCTAATTATCCGTAGGCTGTTTTTTACAAGATTAGGCGTTTTTTCTTTTATGAGAATGTCGAAATATGAAAAAACGGTGTTATTCTCAAGATTCAAGGCATATAAAATAATATTTCCTACCTCTCTTTTTTTGACAAGTTCTTCTGCGAGAAATTTTACTATTGATATTTGAATAATTGAATTTGACTTTTCTTTTGAATAATCCTTTATCTCCTTATAAGTCAACTCTTTGTATGGTTTTTTCAAAAACGCTTCAAATATTCTAATCTGTTTTGGTGTTAGCATTTTAATACCTTTTTTGTGGTATGAACATACCTTAATTAAGGTATTATATAAAATTTTCGATTGGAAAAATTGCAAAAATTCAAGCCACGTCGTGAACGACCAATTTGTCGATGCAGCCAAAAAGGTCAAGATTGGTTTTGACGCCGAAAGGTATGCGAATCGAGGTCGTGCGCCCTTGGGAACTGAAAGTTTCCAAGTCCGAAAACTTTGTTTTCGATAGTTTGAGCGCAAAATATTACTTTTCGAAATGTCTAGTTTTATTGAATTTTGATCTTCATGAAAGCCATAACACTTATTAACTCTTAATTCCTCAAAAAACATAGTATGCCAGATGTAATTAAGCACAGCCAGAATACCAAAAAAATTAATTCCAAAGCCCAGGCTGCAATGGAATTTCTAATGACTTATGGCTGGGCTATATTGGTTGTTTTGTTAGTAATTTCAGTACTCGCTTACATGGGCTTTTTGAATCCATCGAATCTTATTCCAGATCGATGTTATCTTGGCGAAAAACTTGATTGCACTGATTTTAAAGCCGAACAAATTGGAGGTGTAGGGAAAGTCAGTTTTTTGTTTACTAATAAATATAACAAAATAATTAGTTTTAGCGCAGTTAATGTCTCAACACAATATGGTGATTGCTATAATTGGCCTACAGGAGGGTATTATGCTCCGTTTGGCGGTCCATTTCAAATAAATCCAGGAGCCTCTTTTAATGTTGTTGTTGGAGCATGTCCACCAATAGTAAACAACATGAAAGCAAATACAAAATATAAATTCAAGGTGGGTATACAATATACTTTACCAGATTCATCTTTACAGGCAACCCGGGTTGATACAGGTGAAATCCTCACCAAAATCGAGCGCTAACCTCACCTAAACTATTATAAATTCAATTTACGACTATTTTCTTTAGTTTGTTATTAAGAGGTTATTTTGTAACTATCGATGAAAACTAAGGCAATTTATGCCATTAGATAATTCTCAGGCAAAACATTTATATACTAACATTATCGTGATAATGTTATAACATTATCGTGATAATATAACATGGAAAACAGGACATTTTACGATCGGAAAGAAGAGCTTGATATATTGAAGAATAAATTCGCAGGCTTGCAGTCTGGAGAAATGCTGGTCATCTATGGCAGGCGAAGAGTCGGGAAAACTGAGCTAATCAGGCAATTCATGAATGCAATACCTGAAAACAAGCTATACTTTTATGTCGACTTAGTAGAAAAACAAGGCATACTCGACTCCCTTTCAAAGGCTGTGCAAGACCAGTTGGGAGAAACAAGGAAATTCGCAGACTTTGATGATTTTCTTAACTTCATTTCAATAAAATCTGATAAAAATTTTGTTTTAGTAATTGATGAGTTTCAGAGATTCCTGGAAGTCGCACCTAATTTCATCACTCAATTGCAGAATAATTGGGACCAGAAGCTGAAGAACAAGAAAATCATGATAATCTTAGTGGGATCATCAATTGGCATGATACAAAAAATAACAAATAGCAAGGCAGGAGCACTTTATGGGCGAGCGACGAAATTAAAGATATCGCCGTTTAAGTACGCTGATTTCAGGCTGATGTTCAAAGAATTAAGCGAAGAAGAAAAAATAGTCACGTATGCTGTTTTTGGCGGAACTCCTTATTATCTGGAAAAAGCCAAAAAAATTGAAGGCGACATTAATAAAAAAATTAACGAGCTGTTATTGAAAAAAGGAGCAGAATTGGTAGAAGAGCCAAAAAATCTCCTAGAATATGAGAATGTTAGGGTTCATGCAAAATATAACTCAATTTTACAGGCAACATCATCGGGTAAAGAGAATATCAAGGAAATCCAGGACTTCACGGGCATAGACTCGAATATCATGTCCGCTTACATTAAGCGGCTTGACGAGTTATTGGATTTGCTTGGAAGAAAAGATCCTGTGCTTGGAAAGGCGCGCCTTGGAAGGTATGTGCTCAAAGATAATTTTTTTGGTTTCTGGTATAGGTTCATATTTCCAAACCAAACTGCGTTGAATTTGGGCAATTTCAAAATTGTATCGAACTCGATAAAAGAAAACCTCAACTCATATGTCGGAAGAGTTTTCGAGGATGTTTGCAAAGAAATCCTTATTGCACGAATATCTAAAAGTTTGGATGGCTATGTTTTGGATTTTGAAAATATAGGCAGCTGGTGGAATCGATCTGGAGAAGAGATAGACATAGTTGCGTATAACAGGAAATCCAGGAGGATATTAGTCGCAGAAGTGAAATGGACAAATAAGGCTACAGATGTCGATGTAGTGAACGAACTAATGCGAAAATCCAAGCTAATAAATTTCTCAGGCGATTATAAATTCCTATTCTTTTCGAAAAACGGATTTACGGAAAGGGCAATTAAGAGAATGAGTGAAATCAAAGCGATATCCCTGGCCTTAAAAGATGTTGAAATGCTTTTCGAATCGAAAGAAAATTAGTGAAAAATCTCCAGCCCAGAACTAATCGCAGCAATTGCCAAATTTCAGGATTGAGCGATATATCCTCTCAAACAGCACAAACTTCTTATACTCAATAGCTATTTTCCTCGTCTATGAAGAAGTGCGTGCTTTGTACGAATAAGGCTGTATTCGCTGTCAAGGACTCATCTGAGTTCTACTGCGAGGAATGCGCATTAGAGAACTTCTCAGGAACAGAAGTGTTATCCAGAATCGACGAGAAGAAAGACGTAGAACCCACTCTTCAGGAAGAGTTCGAGAATTTGGAATAATTCTTACTTTGTGTTTTCTAATAGTTCTTCCAGCATTTTCGGAACGTCTGACTCAGTAGAGACGTGCGCATCAACGCAGTAGGTCTTCTTTGGATGTCCGTGGATGAGTATTCTATAAGAATCCGGGAAAGTATCTTTTATGACTCCAATACTGCCTTTCCAAGAAAAGTCAAGTGCAATTCCATCAAACCTAACCTTTGAAATTCCTTCGTCTCTAAGCCTTTCAGTCAGCTCTATATCTGATGATGCGAACGATGTGGGAAGGCATACTGCCACCCACGGATTCTCAGGTGTTTTAGCATTGTATCCATCAACTGCCCTTGAGAGTTCCCTGGAATTGTTTCCAATATAGAGAATCGTAACCATCCCTGAGGGAATAATGCACTGCTATTTAAATTTATAAAAAAAATAAAAAATTATACTATGCTGCTTGTGCAACGTGTCTGAACACGGAAAATATGAACAAAAACACGAATAACACAAATAAAACTTGTGCAAGCCATGCGGCCGTTCCTGCTATTCCTCCGAATCCAAGCACTGCAGCGATTATCGCTATAACCAAAAAGGTAAACGCCCAAGATAACATCGACATACTACACACTCCCTCCCCAACGAGATATGCTTAGCCTTTAAACTATATAAGAGTTAGGCATATGCTATATGGGTTATGTCAATATGGTCGCAAGCATATAGTTATATCGCCGAATCACTGCTTTTACCTTAAATCCCTCAGTTTTACAAAAAAAAGCCCTGAATAACCGTTATTTTAAGATGCATAAACTCAAGCGCAACCTTTATAAAAGCCTGTAAATCCCTTCAGGCTTGAGAGAGAAAAAAGGGACGAATAAAGATCTCTTTTTGTGATCAATATGAGGCCATTGATGCCTTCGTTAAGGGAAAAGAAACGGTACATGAGAATTGAAGTAATCTCGGAAAAGCCAGTAAAGGCCACTGAGGCTTTTGAAGTAATAAAAACCAAATTCACCAGCCTAATTGGCAGCCTTTCAGCAGCAAAAGCAAATTTGAGAGCTATTCCAGAACGCTCAGGCAATGAGCTCATAATCAGAGTGCACAGGAAATTCGTTGATGCAGTCCGAGCAGCCTTAAGTTTGTCAACCGAAGTCGATGGTCAAAAAATTGTTTTCAGGGCAATAAAAGTTTCAGGTTCAATAGCGAAAGTTTGAGGAGGAAAAAAATGCAGCCACAACCACAGCCACACCAACTAATGGGTTATGACAGAGCGATAACAATGTTCAGCCCAGATGGCAGGCTCTTACAAGTCGAATACGCAAAAAAAACAGTCAAGCAAGGAAGCACAGCAATAGGCATTGTTGCAAAAAATGGAGTTGTTTTAGTAACTGACAAAAGAATAGTCGACAAGCTCGTAGTCGCAGAAACTGTTGAAAAAATATTCCAGGTAGACGACCACATCGGAGCCACAGCATCAGGAATCCTAAGCGATGCAAGAGTATTAGTAGAAAGAGCACAATTAAGAGCACAGCAGCACAAAGTAACTTTCGACAGTCCAGTTGACATCCTCAGCATAGTCAAAGACATTTGCAACTTAAAACAAATAACAACGCAAAGCGGCGGATTAAGGCCGTTTGGAGTTTCGCTTTTGATCGCAGGTATCGACCAGACAGGACCAAAACTTTTCGAAACTGACCCAACAGGAATTTTCTTCCAGTACAAAGCAACAGTAATCGGCGAGGGAGAAACAGAAATCGAAGACATGCTCCATAAGACATACAAAGATGACTTAACTGTAGATGAAGCAATCAAGCTCGGAATAAAACACTTGTCAGATTTCCTCAACAAGGACTTCAGCATCGAGAGAATTGACTGCGCCTACATCAAGCAGCCAGAATGCATATTCACCAGAATGTCGAGAAAGAAGATAGATGCGGTTTACGAGGAAGTAAAGAAAGGAGACGCCTCGGTGCCAAAGAAAAAATGAGCAGCGGAAAACCAGCATTCAATGCAGGCCACGAGAGACTGCACCTAAACTTAGCCAAGCTAAAAAGCCATGGCCACAAGTTCGAGATAGTCGTGCATCCAGATCAAGCTATAGCATTCAAGCAAGGTGCAGCGATAGACATCAAAGATATTCTATACGCTGAAAAAATATTTTTTGACGCACAGAAAGGGTTGGTTGCAGGCGAAACCGAACTGATGGCCGCGCTCGGAACAAAAGACACACTAAAAGCGGCAGCAGAAATAATCAAGAACGGAGAAATTCAGCTAACTGCAGAATACCGTGATAAATTAAGAGAGGAAAAGTACAATAAAATTGTTTACTTGATTCGCAGAAATGCTATCGATCCAAGAACTTCCCTTCCCCACCCGGAGCAAAGGATAAGGCTGGCGATGGATGAAGCAAAAGTCAAAATTGATGAATTCAGAAACGCGGACGACCAGGTACAGGATGTCGTCAAGGAAATAAGGACAGTTCTTCCGTTGAAATTCGAGATAATTGAATTAGAAGTTATTATTTCGCCACAGTACGCTCCAAAGTCATTTCATGCACTGAAAAGCTTTGGCAAAATACTCAAAGAAACGTGGCAGAACGATGGCTCTCTCAAATGCCATGTTGAAATGCCCGCAGGGCTCCAGCAAGAATTCTACGACGCAATAAACAAAGTAACTCATGGCTCAGTGCAAAGCAAAGTGGTGGGTTCAAGATGATTGACGAAAGAAGGCCATTGCTAGAAGCTATCGAGCTTCACGAGCTATTCATGAATCTTGATTTTACGCCGCAAACAATGTTTGAATGGCTTCTTGTTGAGCCAGAAGTCAGGCCTGAACAGTTTAAGGCATCATTGGACGTTCATATAGACAATAAAAGACAGAGGATAATGTAAAAATGGGAAACCTACTAGTACAAGACAAAAGTGTAGTTGTTCCAGGAGAAGCCATAGCAGAAGGAATGGATTTTCTGCCGGCATCAGGAACATTTAGAGAAGGAGAAAAAATAATAGCATCAAAGCTCGGCCTAATTAATGTAGATGGCCGCGTTGTAAGGCTGATTCCATTAGCGGGAAAGTATTTGCCTAAGAGTGGCGATACAATTATTGGCAAAGTGAGTGACGTAACTTTTTCCGGCTGGAGGCTGGAAATAAATTCAGCTTATACAGCAATGCTCGGATTAAAAGACGCGACATCCTCGTTCATCATGAGAGGGGCAGACTTAACTAAGTTTTTTACTTTTGGGGATTTCATTGTAGCCAAGATAATCAACGTGACCTCACAAAACTTGGTTGACCTCACGCTGAAAGGTCCGGGATTAAGAAAGCTCAGTGAAGGTAGGATGATTTACGTGAGCCCGCACAAAGTTCCAAGAATAATCGGAAAGCAGGGATCAATGGTAATGATGCTAAAGGAATCCACAGGCTGCAACATAGTTGTCGGCCAGAATGGAGTGATATGGCTTTCGGGAAAGCCAGAGGATGAAATAAAAGCGGTTTCAGCTATCAGAAAAATAGAGGCTGAATCGCACATGTCCGGATTAACCGAGAGAATTAAGACGCACCTCGGAAACGGAAATACGGGTGAAAACAATGACATTCAACAGGCCTGATGGAAGAGAATTCGACGAGATGAGACCAATAGAGGCAAAAGCAGGAATAATCGCCAGAGCAGATGGCTCAGGATACTTCAAGATAGGAGACACGATCGCTCTCGCAGCTGTGTACGGTCCAAGAGACCTTTACCCAAAATTCATGCAGGACCCGACTAAAGGAGTTCTAAGAGTGAAGTACAACATGATGCCCTTCTCAGGCTCAGGCGATAGAGTAAGGCCTGGAGCATCAAGAAGAAGCAGGGAAATCTCATTCGTAACAGAAAGGGCATTGCTCTCAGCAGTAAATCTTGAGGACTTCCCAAACGCAGTAGTTGACGTTTTCATTGAACTCCCCCAGACTGACGCAGGAACAAGATGCGCAGGGATATGCGCAGCTTCAATTGCACTTGCCGACGCTGGAATATCCATGAAAGACATGGTTGCAGCAGTAAGCTGCGGAAAAGTTGGAGACACGCTTTTGGTTGACTTAAGTTACGCCGAGGAAGCAGTCGAGGACCTTCCGGTAGCGGACATGCCAGTATCGTTCCTGCCAAGATCAGGAAAAGCAGTCCTGCTGCAGATGGACGGTCAAATCACAAAAGATGAAATTCTTCGGGCTCTGGAAATGGGCAAGGAAGCATGTGAAAAGATTTACGATATACAAAAAAATGCATTGAAAGAAAAATTCTTGAAAGGTGAACAGGATGCTTAATAGAGAACTAAAAAAGCACGTTTTGAATGCGCTTCAACAGGGGCTTCGTTATGACAACCGAGGCATGGACGAATACAGGGAAATAACAGTCGAAATGGGAATCTCAAAAAACGCTGAAGGCTCAGCGCGAGTCAAGATCGGCGGAACAGAAGTTCTTGCAGGAGTCAAGATGGCAGTTGAAAAGCCATACCCTGACAGGCCAAATGACGGAATGCTAATGGTGAATGTTGAGCTAACACCTCTGTCCTCACCGGACTTTGAGTCAGGCCCACCAAGGGATGACGCAATAGAGATTGCAAGAGTTACCGACAGGGGAATAAGAGAATCAAAGGCAATCGACCTTACAAAACTAAATTTAGTCCCTGGCGAAAAATCGTGGTCTGTAATGATAGACCTAGTCTCAATTAACGATGAGGGCAATTTGCTTGATGCATCTGCGCTAGCGGCAATGGCTGCAATAATCAACACGCGAATGCCAGGATTAACTGACAAGCAAACAGTTGACTACAAGACCCACACCAATAACAAGCTTCCATTGAACGATTTTCCTGTCGCAATAACCGTTTTTAGGATAGGCGACAAGCTAATTGTTGACCCATTGCTTGATGAAATTGAAGCGATGGATGCAAGGCTAACAATAACATCGATGGAAGATGGCACTATTTGCGCAATGCAAAAAGGCGGCGAAGGATCGTTTTCCCTCGAACAAATTGAAGAGATGCTAAACATTGCGCAGCGAAAGGCAGCTGAACTGCGCAGCAAGGTGAAACGATGAGCTACACAAAATACGAGAAAGCAAGACTGATAGGCTCAAGAGCTTTGCAGATTTCAATGGGAGCGCCATTCATGGTCAAGTTGAACGATGATGACCTCAAGCGCATCGGCTACAATCCCGTCGAAATCGCCAAGATAGAATACGAGAAAGGCGCACTGCCAATCACAATTGTAAGGGCGAAGAAAGCTTAGTATTAACTTGCCCGTTTAAGGATATATTGGGCTCAGAATGTAATCAAAAGTGGCTGAAATGTATTCTATAGGTTCATGTGTTGGATAAAGAGGAATTGAAGAAATACCTAATACATCGACATCATCATCTCGAGTCAAAAAGAAAACTCGGCCTTTAGAATAGGCGCGGAATCTAACTTCTTCTCTTACAAGACCCTCAATGTAGGCCTTGCCCTCATTTTCATCTACGACTGCCTTTTCCAATTCAGATGCAGCTTCATCAGAGGTGCGGAAATTAATTCTTTGCCCTCGCTGTGTTGATAAATATGAGATAACGACTGTATCAAGATTAACCATTCCCAAATTGTATTTACTTAAGCTTCCCTGCAAACCTTCTAAAAGTGTTGTCATATTGCAATTTTAGTTATTTGATTTATATATTTTTGTCATGTTAGTTATAAAGCAGGTTTTGAAATAGCTATTTACTTCTTGATTTATTATTTCTTTTTGTCGTTGGAAATCGTTAGTTTTATATATTTACACATATTATACATATCTACACATAATTGGAGGTAAAAACATGACAACTATGACTTTAGCAGTTCCATCTGAACTGAAGCACAAAATGGAAACCTTTCCAGAAATGAATTGGTCCGAGGTAGCCAGACAAGCATTTATGCAAAGAATAAGGGATTTGGAGTTTTTAAGAAAATTTAAGTCCGCCAGTACTCTGACTGAGGAAGATGCATTAAGATTAGGAAGAGAACTAAACAAAAATCTGGCTAAAAGATACAAAAAGACTTAATCATGGATTTAGTTGTAGATTCAAATATCCTTTTTGCAGCTTTGCTAAAAGAGAGCGGAACATCGGACATTCTGTTTAAACATAAACTCTATGCACCTGAATTTATTTTTGAGGAATTCAGAAAATATAGGGACTATCTGAAAGGAAAGACCAAACGGAATGATGAAAATTTTAACGAATTTTTTGATTTGTTTGAGCGGAATGTTATGCTAATCCCAAGAGAAGAAATTGAGTCTTTCCTTGAAAATGCTGAAAAGATTTCTCCTGACGCAAAAGATGTTCCATATTTGGCTCTTGCTCTGAAGTTGAGATGTAGCCTATGGAGCAATGATAGGGATTTGAAAGAAAAACAAGATGTGGTAAAAGTTTATTCTACTGAAGAATTGATTAAGATGGACTGATATTTTGTGGTTTTTCTAAACTATACGTTGCCAACGCTTGAATGATTTTCTATCCGATGAAATTCGGAACTTTAATCATTCCCTTGCCAGTATACCCGTCACTTAACGGACATATTTAACATCCGCCGGTGACCAATACGCTATTAACTGGTATCGGTTCACTAACGCTCTGGTTTGGCAATCTTATTAAAGCAAACTTAATTTTCCCCTTTCTATGAAAGAATCAGGTGCAGAAGCAAGAATTCACACAGAAAAAAACTCTGTCATAAAGCACAGGCCGAAGAAATCTTATAGAATTGAAGCAATCGATAAAAATATCCGCGGATTTAGAACCAGAAGAGAAACAAAAATTCTCGAGACATTATTTGCAAAAGGATTTCCAGTACCGGAGGTCTTTTCCTCGTCGGACAAAACTATGATAATCAGGATGGAATTGCTGAAGGGAAAAAAAGTCAGAGATGCAATAAACAGCAAGAACTGCAGCAAACTCGGTGAAGAAATTGGAAGAAAAATAGCAAGACTCCATTCGGAAGGAATAATCCACGGAGACCTGACAACATCAAACATGATTTTGACAGACGAAGTTTACTTCATTGATTTCGGATTAAGTTTTTTTTCAACAAAAGCAGAAGATAGGGCAGTTGACTTGCATTTGATGAAAGAAACTGCAGCAGGAACACATCCCTTATTATCCAATAAATTCTTCAGCGCAATAGTTAAGGGCTACAAAGAGTCTTTTCCTGACGCAAATTCAGTCTTGGAAAGAATGAAAGCAGTCGAAGAGCGCGGAAGAAACAAGAAGAAAATGAGCTCTTAGATTGTAATTGGCTTTTCCCTCTCTTCGAAAACAACAGTCGTTGAGCTGGAAGCAATTCCCGTCAGTCCTCGCAAAAACTTAATTGAGAATTGATTCATTTCTTCAACGTCTTTTACCCTGACTTCAATAAACAAATCAATATCACCGGCCATGAGATTAACTCGCTCAACTGCAGGATTTTTCAGAAGCTGTTCAAGTAATTTTTCATGGCCGCCTGGTCCCAGGTTTTGATGATCGACTTTTACTGAGATAAACGCTTTCAAGCTACGTTCAACTGCTTTGTTATTGAGTTTTATGGTGTATCCTGCAATTGTTTTGATTGCTTCAAGTTTTTTTATCCTATGATGGACAGTTGTTATGGGAATTCCAGTTTTGCGAGAAAGCTTTTGTGTAGAAAGCTTGCTATCTTGCAATAATGCATTTATTATCTTAATATCGGTATTATCTAATTTACTCATAAACTGGAATAATTGTTCCATTATTTATATATTTTATGCCTATTTTAGTATATTTATTCAATAAAATTGGAATAAAATTGATATTGACTTGCCCCATCCTAGATGCATGGCTTACCGAAGAATTGCTTCATTTGATGGACCAGATGAGGTTGGAAAAGTTTCAGTATTTTTGGGGGAATGTAAAGACCGATTTAATCAGCTCCTCAATTACACATTATCTTTGAGAGTACAAAGCTTCGGGCTGGAAAATCAATACAATAGTGATTACTTTGAATGCGATATTTCGCAATCATGCAGCCCAAAAAAAATTATTGATTTAGTGGCACAAGAGGCACAATACTGGAACGCTGAGCAAACTGACCCTGACGAGGTCATGATTTTTTTGGACAGCTTAGAAAGTAGATTAATTCCGGCCGGTGAAAGGCAGTGACAAAGCTTATAATCGAAATTAAAATACCAAACAAGGGAGAAAAATCATGGTAGAGCTAGCAGTTATTGGTGGGGGAACAATGGGCATGTATACAGCACGAGCCCTATCTCCTCACGTTGATAAGGTTTCGATTTTTGATAATCATCCACTTAGCATGCTGGATGAGCCAAAGAATTTTCAATTTGATGGAATATACAATAATGCTCTCAAAAGTGCGGATTTCGTACTTTACTGCGTTCCTACTGATAAAGTATCAGAAGTCATGGCACAAACTTTGCCTTTTGTAAAAAATGGTGCAATAGTCGGAGGACAAACTAGCCGAAAGGCACCTGAGAAACAGGCATTTGATGAATTTGTGCAAGCCAATCCTGATAGAAGGCTTCAGTATTTTTCAATCCATACGATGTGCAATCCACAAGTTGCAAATCCTGCAACTTCAAGATTGGCCCTGATAAGAGACGGGACATCTGATGGAGCTTTTGAAACTGCATTTGGTTTGTACTCAAATCTTCCAGGCATAATAAGCGAATTTGAATCCATAAAAGAGCACGATCGGAGAGTTGCAAATACTCAAGTAAATACTTCAAGAACCATGCTATCGATTGCCAGTTCTTTTGAAGAGGCGAGATGCTTTCCGTGGTTAAATGGAACTTACGGAAGCGGGATTGATGCAATGAAATTTGCATTAGCCATGAGAGCTGCAAGCTTCGAGCCTCATGTTTACAAAGGAATTCAATTTGGAAATCCTGAAGGAAGAGAAATTGTAAGACATTCTATGGAAGTTGAAAGCGAACTCTTCGGATTAATTGTAGGAGGTAGAGAAAATTTGTACGTTGATAGAGTACTTGATGCAGCAGAAAAAATCTTCAAAGAAAAAGGAAATCCAATTCTTTCTGCGCAAACTGTGGATTCATTTTCCAAAGGACGAAAAATGCCAAATTCGCATCTTTCTTTGGTAAGCTACTTAGTAACTGAAGCTGAAGCTGGCAGAGATTTATTTGGAGATATCAAAGCTACAACTGCTATGCATACAGGTTTGATTTGTTTAGTTGATTTTCTTTTCAACACAACCGAATTAGGCCATGCAATTCGCGCGCCATTTTACATGCCAGATGTAAGGGAAGATGACCTTGTATTTCACAATAACTTTCAAGCTTGGTCAAATGCAATTGTGTTTGAATCAGGTGAGCTCTACGACCACCGGCATTCGAAAATGAGAGCTGGATTGCAGAATAGGCTGATAAAAGATGAAGTTGAAAGAAGCAAAGAAGTTGTAAAAGTTTGCCAGGATGCATTAGAGCAAAGACTCGCAACTTAGCCAATATAATTTGTATCCTGAGGGGTCATCGAGTCCTTGAATTTCCTGTACTTGCCTTGCTTTGGCTCTTCGCCGGACTGGACATCTTTTTCGATTTCGCTTATTTCCTTGTTGAGCTGCTCGATGCTCACTCCAAGTGACAGGCTTTTATTGAGCGCTTCGATGATTGCTTTGCTGCCCCGCATTCCCAGATACATTGGGTGGCCGAATGTTTCTGCCAGAAAACAGACAGCAGGAATATTTTTCTTCTTTGAAAGCCCTAACAGCAACCCAGATGTTCCAATTATTGGGCCCACAACACCATATAGCTTAGTGTTAGCGCCAGTGGACTTGCCGTACTTGGTAATAAGTTCTTTATCATTTCCAGTCATATAAACTTTCGGATCTCTTGGAACTTGAGGAAGGCCGATTCCTCCAAGTGTTATTATTTCTGAGCAGCCATACTGTTTCATCAGTCCTAAAGCAGCTTCTGCGAATTGATACGAGGCTTCTTCATCAGTAGGCTGGACATCGCCACCTAGGAGAAGTATGTCCCGAGTTTTTTGCTTAACTAAATAAAGAGTGATGTTAGGAAGCTCCACAAGATTTTCTTCAGTGACAAATACTGAGTGGGGAAATGATTGAGAAAAAAATTCAACATAAGGTTTCGCGTCTAATTTGTCAATTAAATAATCAACTGCGACTTTTCCAACATTTCCGATTCCAGGAAGGCCGACAATTAGGACTGGCTTTTTCAGAACCTCTTTCTTTTTTGAAACGGGTGTTATGGTCCAGCTCATATCAATCCCTCTGCCTTAAGCTGCTCTCTCTTGGCGTCTCTTCTATACTGGCCGTAAGGGTCTTCGATGCTGAATCGCTGCGGCTTCGGAGTAACGGTTGGCTGTGTACATTTCGGACACAGGCTTTTAAGAGTATAAGATTTGCATGAAAGGCAATAAAGTAATTTTTTCATTCTCCCTTCCTCTTGTAGTCTCCAATTCCGCCAACCTTTTTGATGGCTGCTATTGCTTTATCGCTTGCCTTTCTGAGTGTTTCTTCTGCAGATTTGTAGTCGGATGCTGTTGTTCCGAGCAGGAACCGCCCTGCACCTAGATACTTCATGTTAATAGGCTCGCTCTTTGCTTCTTTTAGGGCTGCTTTAACTTTTTCAACACCATCAGACGCAGTGCTTGATAGACTGAGAGTGCCTCTCACCTCAACTGTTTCAGGCTTGAGCCTTTGCTTGACAACTTTCTCGACTTCCTCGGCAAGAGCTTTGTTCACTCCAAGTTTTTCTAATGATATGTTATTCTCAACAATATCCATGAAACCAATGAAAACAGAATCGTATTCGGTAAGGAGCTTCTCAGAAACTTCTTTGTAAGCAATGTCTGGCTCAATTTTTAGTTTTTTAGCTGCGTGCTCAACAATCTTTGTTGCTTTCTGCTGCTGCTTGATGTCTGCAATCTTGCTTCTGCGCTGGCTCTCAGTAACTCTTCTTAGTGATAGGTCGATGTGCCCGCGGTCCTTGTTAATTCTTAGAACCTTACAAACAATCGTCTTGCCCTCTTTAACAAAATCGCGAATATTCCTGATTCTTCCTGGAGCAACTTCTGAAATGTGAATCATCCCAGAAACGCCATAGTCCTCAATCTTGACAAAAACAGAATGTCCTTGAACGTTTGTTACTGTGCAAAGCACAAGCTCGGATTCTTCAGGAAACCCTTTTTTCTGAAGAAGCATTTTAGTCGAGCACTTCCAGAATGCGGGACTTTATTGATGTTTTGCCGCCAGTCGGCTCTCCCAGTGTCTTGCTGCAAACCAGGCACTTGATGCTGGTTGATGCTTTGCCGAAAATTATTTGCTCATTCTTGCACTTAGGGCACCTTATCTTGATGAACTTCGATGTTGTTTCTCTGATTCTTGGCATAGTTAATCACCTTAAACGAATTCTAGCTTTTTGGCACGGATGCCTTTTCTTTGAACATGTGCTTTCTTGCAGACCTTGCACTCAAATCTCAGGTCCATTTTCTTTGTAGGCTTCTTTCCAGTCATCTTCCATCTTGTGATGGCTGGCTTGGAATAACGGCCCATGCTGCCCATTCCCCTTGCTCTCCCTCTTTTTCTTGCCCTGACTTTCGATCCAGCGGACATGGAGCGGGGAGCCTTCTTTTTTGAAGAATAAACAGAATGATCAGTGTGCTTCTTGCAGTAAGGGCAGTACCTCTTTATGTTCTTAGGCTTTTTCATGTACTAAGGGTTTCATAATGATTTATAAAGGTTATTGAATTATTGACGGATAAGAGTTCGAGGCTGTCCGCCGAATGAGGACTAAATTTTATTTTCAGCTTTTTCCAAAAATAAATTTGCGCTCCAGGCCGCGCGGGCCGAGGATTAATTCCCCCCAACCTCTTCAGCTCTTCCTTTCTTTATAAGAATCTCAGCTATCTCTGCGGGCAAATTAGCCATCTCCTCTTCCTCGAAAGGGCCGTAGACCTCGAGTTCCTTGCCGACAAATTTTGGTACTGGATTAAGAAAGCGGATCAGCTTTGTCGGCTGGTTGTCCTGTTCAGGGCTTTCAACTTCCTGCTGTGCTCCAGCTGTGACAACTATCTTCTGGGGCTTGGCTGCCTCAATTCTTGAATCGAAAACTAGCTGGCGGTGCGATCTCATTAGCGCGAGCATTGCTTCAAAGAGTTGCCTTTCCTCAACAAGCATAGCGCCATAATCAATTACTGCGTTCTCAACCCTGACCTTAAGGAGTGCAAGGTTTGATAATTTCTTCTCGCGTCGCTCGTACAGTTCTTTAAGTAGACGCAAAGTGTTATGAGATTGCCGAACGGCAGCATCCTTCTGTCCTTCAGGAAAATCCATCGCCATCTGGCGTTTCTTGATAATGTAACCAATTACAGAATCAGCAAAGTCTGGCGGGAGCTTTTGCAAGTCCTCCCTGCTCTTTTCGCGCATTACAAGCTCGAAAAGCACTTCATACGTCATGTTGATTTCTTCAGTCATTTAGCCCCCTGCAAACTGGCTTCTTTGTAGGATTTTTAATGCTTTTGGAGAAAAACCCGGAAACCTTTCGAAAACCCTTATTAATGAAAAAGCTTCACCTACCCTATGAATGCAAAACTTCAGTTTGAGGACCTGTCATTTGAGCACTGGCACGGAGGTGTCAGGGCAAAGCTGCTTAAGTCATTCTACTTCGACATAGAAAGTAAGAGCCTTGAAGAAATTGGACCATACGAGTTTGATGAGCACAGCATAACATTTAGCGAAGTATCCGAATCAAAAGCCAAGCAGAAATTCACTTTTCTTTTAGAAAAGCATTTTCCATTGCTGCGAAATATTTACACTAAAAAGCCAGCAATATACATCCATCGGAATAGCGGCATTCCACTTATAGGCTGTCAAAGCTTCGGTTTGATTGACAGAAACACTTCGATTATTGAAGTCAGGCCAGTTACCGGATGCAACTTGAACTGCGTTTATTGCTCAGTTGATGAAGGACTTAGTACAAGCAAAATCCTTGACTTCATAGTTGAAAAAGATTATCTCGTGCAGGAATTCAAGAAATTGGTGGACTTAAAGAATTGCAGCAGAATTGAAGCACATATTGGAACACAGGGAGATCCAACACTTTATGGCCCTTTGGTTGAGCTTGTCAGAGATCTCAGAAGTGTGTCGCAAGTTAAGGAAGTAGTCATGGACACTAATGGAATGCTTCTAACCGAGAAAATCATCGACGATCTTGCAGAAGCGGGAATGACTAGGATTAATCTCTCAATAAATGCCATGGATCCGTTGCTCGCAAAGAAAATAGCAGGCTATGGCAAGTATGATGTTGAACATGCAAAGAAAATAGCAGCTTATGCAGCTAAGAAAATGACTTTGCTTATCGCTCCAGTCTTAGTTGGTGCAATGAACAAGGAGGAAATAAGGAAAATAGTCCTCTTCGCCAAGGAAATAGGGGCAAAAGTTGGCATCCAGAATTTTCTCAATTACAAGCACGGGAGAAATCCAGTTAAGCAGATGGCCTGGGAGGACTTCTATGCCTTCCTCAAACAGCTTGAAGAAGAAACGGGCATGAAGTTGCTCTTGACTAAGGAGGACTTCAAAATAACTTACACCCAAAAACTTCCTAAGCCATTCAAGAAAGGAGAAGCAATAGAGGCGGAAATAATCTGTTCAGGCAGGCTACCTGGAGAAACGCTCTGCAAGGCACAAGAAAGGTGCATTATAGTTAGCGATAATAAGAAAAAAGAAGGAAAGATAATGGTAAGGATCGACCGCTCAAAACATAATATTTTCAGGGGGCATGCGATTTGATGGAACTTTATTTCTAACTAACTTAAAATATATTTGCGCTCAAGGCCGCGCGGGCCAAGTTTTGAATCAAGTAATTAATATTCGAGATTGCTGTTCGTACCGTTTGAACACTTTAGTTTACAAATAAGTCAGAATTGAACAAAAAAGAAAAGATAAAAAAAAGAAAAAAATAAGCCGTTTAAGGCTTTCTAACCAACAACAGCAGCACCGACGGTTGTGTCGGTGAAGTCGGCATTTACGCCCTTGACTTCTACGTTCGTGCCCTGCAACTTACCAGATGCCTGGTATGTCTTGAACTGGGCAATCACGCGAGCCGTTCTCCTTGTATCTGATGCACTTGCACCAGCTACTAAGAGTGCGACTTTGCCTGAAGGTTGCGTAAAGAGGCGCAGCATTCCTGAGCCTTCTACAAATCCTTCACCACAATTGGCTGGGTTGCCTAGCAAGGTTGCAGCAGCTGAGTTGACGCACGGTCCACCAACTACAATTGAGTTGACGTTCGCGAAGTCGACTTCACTTGGCAATACAGCCGCACCAACATTTATCTGATTAATTGTTGGCACAACGATTTGTCCCTCTCCAGCTCCGCCGGCATTTGCCTGAGCGCTAGTTGGAGCAATGAACACGTTGAATGCGGTCTGCTCACTTGGCATGTACAGAGTAACTCCTTGATCGTTGGAGTCAGAGTTGTACGAAATAAAGGTGCCCCAAGGTGTCAAGTCAGTCTTCTTGTCGCTGTCACTTCCTGGGCTCTCAAAATTGAGAGCATATAAACCAGTACCAGTGTCTGAAAGAGACAAAGCGCTGCTAGAACTAACATCGCGTGCATAGGCTGGGTCGGTTACCAAAAATAGGTCCTGTCCGCTTCTTCCATTGTCATATCCATACAGGAAGGTAAACACACCATAGTCATCAGCCTTTGAGCCGGTGCTATATGTGGTTCTTTCCTTTACAGTTATGTTCATGTTAGAACCCTGCGAGGTGTTCGAGTCAGACAAGTCTGCTGACTTAAGCTGGTCCTGCGAAGGCAGTACAATTAAGTTGTCGTTATCCGTATAAATCTGGTTGGTAAACGACGTACTTGATATGTTACCTTCATTTGAAGAGCTCAAGGTAATCGAAAACGTGTATGTGTTACCATCATACGTCATCGTACCTGATGCTGTTCCGCCAGTTTCAGTGAATGACCAGTCTTGGCTTCCACCATTGCTTGCGACATCCTGAACTGTTATTTCCTTCTCAGAAGAACTGTTTCTGAGCGAGGAAAGCTTCAGGATTCTCTGGTACTCTCCAGAACCAATAACGAAGTAATCATTTCTGTTGACTACTGCGCCTGATGTTGTGACTAAGTTCCTTGTTGAGTCGCCATTTGCTCTCATCAAGAGACCGTTGTCAGTTGGTGAAATGGCACCACCTGCAGTGTCAGTTCCGTTACCCTTCAAAATGTCAAGGTTGTACTGATTTCCTGCCTTGTTCTTGAAAGCAAGCCTCAAGCGGTCTTCGCTTGGCTGCAAAACAACCTTCGATTTGGAGTCAGCCATCAAAGCTGGGTTTGCACCTGGCTTCGGGAACAGCCATTTGAACGTTCCGAATACAGGATCAACAAATTCTTGTCCCTCTAACAAAACGCCATTCTTGCTGTCGTAGTTTCTTGGCTGCACGTCAATCTCAATTCTTGAGATTTTTCCATTTGAAGTTGTGATGCTTACGTTTGCACCATCAACGGTCTTGGACTCTGTTCCTTTTTCGACGCTTCCGCCGTTGTTGAACACGAGCTTTTCAGATCCAATAAAGAGTCTGGCTCCACCGCCACCTACTGGCTGAGTGTACGCCTGCACGTCTCTTACATAAACGCGCTGACCGCCAAGAGTCTTTGTTTGTCCCTTTGTTAGGGATTCAGTCTCACCATTGACGCTAACAGTAGCAGTCGATGGAGTTGACTGTGTGTTAACACCAACAACTCTGACAGTAACTTTTTGGCCCTTAACATCTACAACGGCTTCTTGGCCTGCTGTGAATGTCTGGTCAACGGCTGAGTTATACAACGTAACCTTTGTAGTTGTCATCTCAGATGAAGACGCACCTGTGGTATATTCCCTGCCGAAAAGGCTAATTACCTCATTTGTGAGGTTGGTTGGGTCAACAACAGTTGGGAAGTCTATAATCAAAGCATACTGAGGAGTTCCTGTTCCTGATGCTCCTGTATCAAAGTTCACGTGCAACACTGGCTCATCAACGTTCTGGTTGGAGCTTGGTGCACTTCTTCCATATGCGACATACGCATTTGGCAGCTGAATCTTTGCCTGAGCAGTGTATGCAGTTCCTTGTTGGTCTTGGAAGGATGAGTCCTTCAAGATGTCCAAGTCTGATTTTGTTAATGTCTGTCTTCCAAGGCCTGTAAAGTTCAGACCCAGTCTTAATGGCTGTGAACCTGACTCAATTCTGACGCCTTGTGAAACTTGAACGTTATCTCCACCGCTGACATCTACAATCTGTGATGTCTGGGCTGAGAACTGGAGGCTTGTTGCAATATCAACAGCGCCTATAACGTCAGTTGTCTGTCCGTTCTCGCCAACAATTATAACAGCATTAAACATGCCATTGTCGACAAAAGGTGATGGGTATGTAGCAAGGTCAGCTGCACCCATAGCGCTCATAACTGTAGCGCCAACCATAGTGGCACCTGTACCTAAAGCCAGAATCCGCTTAACAGCTTTTCTTAACTTCACTTTCGAACACCTCCATTGAATGTTCACGAGTTTTATCTGCTATCGTCGAGCCCTTAGCTCAACCGTTAACAAAAACCAAGTTCCATATATAAAGTTTACGTCGTCTTGGTGCCTGAAATACATAGTTTCTAAACTATATTTGATTAATATATTTAGAAACTAAATCCGCACCCTCAACAGATGTAAACCTTTGTATGTGCATGGTTAATGTCAAAGATACTCCAGTTGACTGGATATATAAATGTTTCTGGGCTGGAGTATGGTCAAAAAGAGATATAAAAAGAAGCGGTTTTGGTACTATTGCTGAATTAGGGCCGGTTGGTCTGAACCGTAAGTTTCGGCAAAAAACTTTTCGCAAGGCATATATTCGCGAGGCCCAAAGGCTCGGCTGAAGCAGGAAAACTTGTTTGACCCAGAAACCTGTTCTGGTACTTCAACTGCATCAGTATTTGTGACTAAAACTTCTCCAGACCGGAGTTTAGCTATTGCTTGAATAGTGTGTTTGCCTTCACCAAGAAAGTCAACCATAAACACATGATTTGTTCGGATTGCATAGTCTGTATCAATTGGCTCAGCTTTGCTAAAGTCCGCCTCATAAACAGGTGAACCATCTGAAACTATGACCAATGCCTCTAAATCTTCTGGCTTAAACTGATCTCCATATATGTTCAAGACATAATCAAAATTTCTTTCATAACCTGGTCCCCAACTGTTTTGGGCTGATGAGGTATACCAAGAATCGGGTTCAAACTTAACTTCGTTTATGTCGCTAGGAAACTCACCCTCTAATTGCTCATATCTATTGAAAGGTGTAAACCCTGAATCTGTATAAATTCCGGATTCATTGCCAAAATATGACATTAATTCTAAAGAATATTGAAAACTTGGAATAATAGGTTTTCCCAATGCGGTCAGATAAGCATTCATGGTATTTGCTTTAATCCCTCTATAGTTTGGCATTTGAGGGTCCATGCCACTAGAAAGTTCCTCATTCCAGATCCGATCATTTGAACTCCCCGGTCTTTCTTGGATCCCAGTCCTATCCATTCGAATCAAAATTTGTGAACATGCGCCAATACCAACCAGAAGTCCTGCTGCAGCAGCTCCCAAAACATAATCTCGCAAATTTGACATGGGCATTGGCAACTGATCTTATATTTATATTATTCAATTCAAAAGTAATAATTTACTTACTGTGGCTTTACGCCACACTCCTTTTACCAGATTTTCTCAAAACGAAGTATATCCGGTTTAATTCTTGACCCTTTCTTTGCTCATTTCGTTTGTTGGGCTTTACGCCCGACCTTTTTTACCAGATTTTTCGTAAAAAATCTGCGGGGAGCAGGATTCGAACCTGCGCAGGCACTAAGCCACACGGTCCTAAGCCGTGTCCGTTTGACCAGGCTCCGGCATCCCCGCATAAGGAATTGAATGTTATTGGGTTTCCTATATAATAGTTAAGGTTTGGGTTAAAGGTTAAGATTAGGGATCAATAATCGTACCTATATAATATAGCGCTCAAGTGCCGCGCGGGCTAATTAACTAAGCCTGTCCGGCGTGTCGAAAATCTCTGATTTTCGATCATGATCGGAAATCTTTGTGATTTCCGACATTTGAGGACAAATTGTTTACGTTTTTTATTACGTATAACTTATTAGAACCCAATTTATTTACTTCTTCTTTCTTTTATTCTGCCAACTGTAGCTTCTCATTCTTTTGGAACTTCCGAATCCGCATGATGCGCACTTCCTTTTAGAATATTGGTAAGTCCTTCGGCCGCATCTGCGGCACCTTATCATGTTCTTCTTGCCGCTCTTGCGGCCCATGGAAGGGGTGCCTTTTGTCATGAGCTTACTCTTGGGGCGAAATTAGAATTATGGTGTCGCCGCGAAGGAAAACTGTCCCAAGCTTGCGCTTAGTCTCTCCATCGATTCGTTCCTCGGAATCTTCAAGAACAGTGTTGACATGAATGTCAAACGACTTGAGTTTGCCTATGAACTGCTTTCCGTTCTTAAGCTCAACGATCACTCTGCGGTTACGAGCCGCATTTAATGCATCTAATGGCCTTGCTTCCATAACTCAAAGGGGCTTCATAGTTCTTTTTAAGTTTATTGGTTTGAATTGTTCAATTAGAAGTGATTTGCCTACTAGCTAGCCATGTAAAGAGTAAACTTCATCTTGGTTTGCTTTACAGGGATGAAGTCCTGGCTTTCATCATGCTCATAGTCATCTGGCTCCTCAACAGGTTCCCTGTCCTCGAGAGGAACAAAATAATCTTCATCGAATTCCATCCCCTAAATAAGTGCGTTTTTCTTTATAAATATTGGGATTATTAAAACAACACCAAAAAATTTGCTGATTAAGATAATTAATCCGCAGAACATTAATAAAACAATCAATGTATCGGAGTATATGGCATTTATCGAGAGGATCGCAATAAGCTCGTCGGGAAACACTTATTACATCAAAAATATTCACCTCGACCTTCACACAAAGGATGGATTTCTCAGCAAAGAAGATATTTCTGCTGCAATAGGTGGCGCCACAATCAAATCAAACACTGGAGTAGATTTCTTCATTTTCGAGCCCTCACTTGCAGACCTTTACAAAAAAATAAGCCGCGGCCCGCAGATAATACCCAGAAAAGATCTTGGATTCATCGTTGCAGAAACTGGAATGAACAAGGGAAGCATTGTTTTAGATGCAGGAACAGGTTCAGGCGCTGCAGCATGCTTTTTTGGAATGATCGCAAAAGAGGTATTCACTTACGAACTTCGGGAAGATTTCCTGCAAATCGCCCAAAAGAATATTGAGCAAATGGGGCTGGCTAATGTTACTCTTAAACTTGGAGACGTTTACCAATCGATTGATGAAACCGGGATGGACATCGCGGTTCTTGATCTTCCAGAGCCGTGGAAAGCTGTTGAAAATGTAAATAAAGCCCTGAAGGCTGGCGGGTTTCTTGTAGCATACTCGCCAACAACTCCTCAAGTGCAGGATTTCGTTACAGAAACAAACAAACATCAAAACTTATTAGTGCTGAAAGTTGTTGAAATAGGGGAAAGAGAGTGGGAAGTCAGGGAGAGGAAAGTCAGGCCTAAGTCGCAGTCCATTGGGCATTCTGGGTTTATTGTAATTGCAAGGAAGGTGGGAGAAATCCATACTCCCAAAGAAAACCATCAACTTTCTCCCTGATGCTTTCGGGCAGCCATGGATAAAAGTGAATCATGAACAAACTTCTCTTCTCAACGTATATTCCAATTGGAATCCAGTCGTTTTTGAAAAGATGATAAAAATTAACAGAGTCATTTCCTTGCAATTGTGAATAATAAATTCGCGTTTCAAAACCAAATTCTTCCAATTTTTGGCAAACTGTGTCTATCGTTTCTTTGCCAGGTAGCGTTGCTTTGATTGTCATTTGCTCTCAGCAATTATTCAAATAATATCCTTCCTAACAACTTCGCCTGGAAGTGTTGCCTTGAACGGCCAGATTTTTCGTCCGGGATAGATGCTTGTGTTAATTCCTGTTTTGGCGTTATCTCCCATTACAGTTCCGAATTTTACCCTGCCTGTTGAGACAAGGTTTCCATTAACCATCGATGAAACTGGTTGTCTGTCATGCCTGAGGTTGGCAGTTATAGTTCCTCCAGCGAGATTTGCATTCCTCCCAATTATTGAATCCCCAACATAGCAAAGGTGGCTAAGTACCGCACCGTCAAGCAGCACCGTGTTCTTTACTTCACATCCGCTGCCAATTTTGCAATCGTCCCCGATGGAAGTTCCCGGGCGTATGTAGCAGTTTGGTCCGATAATGCAGCGCTTGCCTATTACAACAGGTCCTTCGATGTAAACTCCACTTTTAATTACCGTCCTGCTGCCCACGCTTATTGTTCCTTTGAGAGTTACCCCTTTCTCTATCAACGTGTCTTTGGCAATCACATGCTTCATTTTACTAAGCATGAATTCATTTGCTGAAAGCAAATCCCAGGGATAGCTGATGTGGAGCCAATAGTCCTTAACTGACTCAAGTTCGACTTTCTCAGTTTTTGCTAGTTCCCCAATGGCCTCAGTAAGGTAATATTCTCCAGTTGTGGATTTCTTGATTTTTTTCAGAACAACAAAGACGTTTTCGTCAAAAACATAGGCTCCAGCATTCGCATACCCTGCCATTTTTTGCTGCGGCTTTTCAACTATGGAAGTTACGAATCCAGCTTTTGTTAATATCACACCATACTGGCTTGAGTCCTCTACACTGATGCCCAGCACAGCGCATTTACTTTTTGCCAGCCTCGATATGTCTAGTTTGGAGTACATTACATCGCCATTTAGGACAAGAAACCTTCCCCTGATTTGCGGCTGTGCCTGAAGTACAGCATGACCTGTGCCCAGCTGGCGCTCCTGCTGGACAGTCTTAATCTTTAAGTCAATTTTAAGATTCGAGACAAAATCTTTTATTTGTTGAGTCTCAAATCCTGTAATAATAATTACTTCCTTGACAAGCCCTTCCAATTGGAGAAGGTTGTGTTCGAGCAGCGTTACATTTGCGACCTTAAGAAGCGGCTTTGGCCGATTGGCAGTGAGAGGATACGCTCTTGTTGAGCGCCCTGCGCAAAGAAGTACGGCCTGGTTCAGAAGCGGTTTCATGCGCCAATCTCCTCTTTAATGGCACTCGCTATTTTATCAGCCCAATGAACTACTAATTGCTTTTCCTTTGCTTCAACCATGACTCTACACTTCATTTCAGTCCCAGAATACCTGACCAAATGCCTTCCTTTACCTTTTAGGGCATGGCTTGCATCTTTCAATGCTTCTGTAACTTTGGGGAGCCTTTCAAAAGGAATTTTTTCCCGGACTTGTACGTTTATGATTTGCTGAGGGTAAGGCTTGAGCTGTGCAGCTAGTTCGGAAAGCTTTTTTCCTGTTCTTTTCATAATGCCTAGGACGTGAAGGCCAACCAAAGTCCCATCCCCCGTCGATACATATTCTCCGAGGACAATGTGGCCGCTTTGTTCTCCTCCCAGAATATGCTGTTCTTTTATCATTTTATTTACTACATTGATGTCCCCGTTAGGAACTCTTTCTGTTTTAATCCCTTTTGTTGCGAAAAGTTCGTCAAAGCCAAGATTAGTATAATCAGTCATAACTATTGTTTTTGTGGGTAGCCTGCCCTGCGCTGCTAATTCCAGCCCGAGAATAGCTGTTATGTGGTCGCCATCAAGAATTTTGCCTGTCTCGTCAACCATAATTATCCTGTCAGCGTCTCCGTCTAGCGCTATTCCGCAATTGGCCTCAAGCTCTCGGACAGCTTCGACTAATTGTTGAGGGTGCAAAGCTCCGCAGTTCAAATTAATATTAAGGCCGTTTGGCTTGTTATTCAGAACCACCACGTCAGCTCCAAGCTCCCTAAAAATCGGTGGCGCAACTGAATAAGCAGCGCCATTCGCACAGTCGAGCACAAGTTTTATGCCTTTGAGAGATTGGTTGTTTACAGTTCCTTTAACATATTCAATGTAACGGCCACGTGCATCCTCAATTCTCTTGGCCCGACCGATAAGGTCACCTTTGATGTGGTCGCGCTGAAGATTTTCTGATAGAGCAAGCCGCTCCATTTCCTCCTCTTGCTGCTCAGTAAGCTTTATTCCATCAGGGCCGAAGAATTTTATACCATTATGCTCTGCAGGATTGTGGGAAGCCGAAATAACTATGCCAACATCAGCGGCAAAACTTTTTGTCAGGTGGGCAACGCCAGGAGTTGGCATAGGACCTACGAGAAGGACGTCGCAGCCCATGGAAGTCAGTCCAGCAACAAGAGCTGATTCAATCATGTATCCGGATAATCGCGTGTCTTTTCCAATGAGCGCTTCCGGCCGCTTTTTATCCGATGTGAAGACCTCGGCAGCAGCCTTTCCCAAGCGCATGGCAATTTCAGGAGTCATTGGATGGCTGTTCGCGATGCCTCGCACTCCGTCAGTGCCGAATAGCTTTCCCATTTTCACCCCAACAGCTTTCCAATCATTGGATTCCTTGTTTTAAGGTTGAAGGATTTCTCCCCGAGAAGAGATTGAATACTCTCAATTATTAGATCTGCTTTTGTGAAATTCTGCTTTTTGCTGAGTTCGTTTGGTACGGCAATGCAAAAAACCCCTGCTGATTTTGCGGACAGCACTCCTGTCTGCGTGTCCTCGAATGCTACGCATTCCTTCGGGTGCACGTTCATTCTTTTCGTTGCCAGAGTGTAAGAGTCAGGCGCTGGCTTGAAGTTCTTCACGTCTTCCCTGCATATGATGACATCAAAGAAAGAAAATATTGCCGTGTACTGCAAGGCCTGCACAACTTCAACTCTTTGTGCGCCAGAAACCACAGCCATCCTGATGTGGTTCTTTTTCAGCTTGGTAAGGAATTCCTTCATCCCAGGCATCAGCTTAATGTTTTTGAGGAGCCCGAGGTATTCTCCCAGTTTTTTATCAACGAGTTCCTCTGGCTTTCTCCCATTGTCCAGCATTTTGGCGAGATAGCTTGCAACCTCGAAGTTCCCGACTCCAGTGAATTGCGTAATTTCCTCATCGGTAATTGATGCGCCGTTCTCCTCAGCCACGATTTTCCAGGCTTTCCAGTGCAGCGGCTCGCTGTCAACTAAAAGGCCGTCCAAATCCAACAAAACTGCTTTTATTATCATTTTACCGTCACGCTCTTTGCGAGGTTTCTTGGCTTGTCAGGATCGCAGCCGCGTTCCAGAGCCAAATAATACGCAAGTAGCTGGACTGGCAGGATCATCACAAGCGGGTCAGCAGCCTCAAGCGAGGGCACCTTAAAAAATGTATCGTAGATTTGGCTATTGAAATTACCTATTCCAATTAAGTAACCCCCTCTCGCCTTCACCTCCATGGCGTTGCTCTCAATTAGCTGCTTGGTTGCCTTAGTTACAAGGACGATTATTGGAACATCTTTTTCTATAAGCGCGATTGCGCCATGCTTAAGGTCGCCTCCGGCAAAGCCCTCAGCATGAACGTATGAAACTTCCTTAATCTTGAGCGCTCCCTCGAGAGCGCTAGGATAAGCTAAATCTCTTCCGATAAGGAACATACTGGTTTTATCCTTCAGCTTTTTAGCAAGCTCCTTGGCAATAGGCTCGCTTTCAGAAAGAATTTTTTTAACTGATGAAGAACCCTCAAGCACTAGCTGCTTGCCCTCCTTGGTTTTTCCAGCAAGTGAGTAAGCAAGTTGAAGTAGTATTGCAAGCTGGGAAGTGTAGCTTTTTGTTGAGAGCACGCATATTTCTGGTCCGCAGTTCATCAAAATGCTGAGGTCTGCCATGCGCATAAGCGTTGAACCCATTACATTGACAATAGCAATTATCTTGACCCCTTTTTTCTTTGCAACTTTTATTGCATCAAGCAAGTCGGCTGTTTCTCCGGATTGCGATACTGCGACCATTAATGTTTTATCAGTAAGGAAGTCCTTGTAATTCCTGAACTCTGAGGCAGATACAACGTTGACATGCTTCTTTGCAACCTCCGAGAAAACATATGATGCGGATACACAGGCATGAAAGCTTGTACCCGCACCAACGAAAAATACTCCGAAAGCGTTCTTTATCATTTCTGTTGCAATGTCAATAAGTTCTGGATCCTGCTCGACTGCTTTTTTTATGCTCCACTCCTGCTCATTTATTTCTTTAAGCATGAAATGAGGG
>JBBSVZ010000103.1:37760-71843 GCA_038046545.1 Nanobdellota archaeon
TAACTGCCTTTTTCAGCCTCATCAATGCTCCATGTTATCCGCTCGGTTTTTCTGATTACTTCTTTTCCGTCTAGGAAATTGAACACGGATAATGAGCTATCAAATATTGTTGCTTCCCCATCTTCAAGGTAAATGACGTTTTTCGTCGAGTCAAGAAATGCAGGAATGTCGCTTGCGAAAAAAACTTCACCGTCTCCAATTCCTATCACCAGCGGTGAACCGTTTCTTGCTCCTGCCATTTCTGCGGTCTTCCGGTCGACAGCGACTATTGCGAAGCTGCCTTCAAGCTTTTTTAGAGTTTTAATCAATGCCTCTTTTAGATTGCTTTCTGAATCGCAAGCCTGCTCGAGAAGATGTGCTATGACCTCAGTATCAGTTTCGCTGACAAATCTCACTCCTTTTTTCAAAAGCTCATCTTTTAGTTCTTTAAAATTCTCAATAATTCCATTGTGCACAACAGCAAACCTGCCCGTTTTGGAAATGTGCGGGTGGGCGTTATAGTCAGTAACTCCTCCGTGTGTTGCCCAGCGGGTGTGGCCGATTGCAATTGGTGACGCAAGGATTGGAATGTCTTTTCGCGCCACTTTACCGATCTGGCCTGTTAGTTTCATCACCTTTAGTGTTCCATCCTTGATTCCAGCTATTCCCCATGAATCATATCCCCTATATTCAAGCCTCTTAAGTCCTCTAAGAACCAGACTAATACCGTCTCCATGACCTTTGTATCCGATGATTCCGCACATGCGTAGCTGGCTGAGAAGAAGGTATATAATCATTACTAAAAAGGCAATACCACCATTAAAAAAATAATCGTAATTGACTGGTTAGCTTAATATGCCATATATATCTGCTACCAGCATGAAAAAAGAGATTAGACTGCTTGGAATTGATGATGGGCCATTCAATCGAGGCAAGGATAAAACTGTAATAATCATTGGAGCTTTTTTTCGTGGAGGCTCATTCCTCGACGGAGTTGTGTCCACGAGAGCAAAGATTGATGGTATTGATGCGACTAAAAAGATTACAGCCATGATAAACAAAAGCAAATTCAAGAAACAAATACAGTGCATACTTCTTAACGGAATTGCTGTCGGTGGATTTAATGTGATTGATATTTCTAAGCTCAGGGAAGAAACTGGAATTCCCGTCATTGTTATTGTACGAAGAAAACCCGATATCAATAAAATAATTGCAACACTTCGCAAAATAGGAAAAACCAAAGAAATAAACGCCGTTAAAATTGCTGGAAAATCGCTGAAAATTAACAATCTTTATATCCAGCTGTCTGGTATCTCGCTTGACAAAGCGCAGCAAATTTTAAAAATAGGCACTGCACATGCAATTGTGCCCGAGGCGCTCAGAGTGGCTCACCTAATTGCTGGGGGCGTCGTTCGCGGGGAATCAAAGGGAAAATCATGAAGAAGATAAATGAAGAACCACGAGTTGAACAAGAAATTGTCGAAATAAAAGGGGAGATGCTGGAATCGCATGTAGCAATAAAAGCCCTTTATGGAGTTCTTCTAATTGTGATTCTCCTGTCCATCGGAACAATTTTCTATTCAACCATTGAAAAATGGTCAATTGTTGACTCACTTTTCTTCTCAGCATACACGATAACAACAATTGGCTATGGCAACTTGATTCCAAGCAGCGATTTTTCTAAGCTCTTTACAATTGGTTACATGTTCATAGGAGTGGGCGTGGCGTTATACGTTCTTTCAAGCATGGCTGCAGAAATACTCAAGCGCAGGGAAATGGAATGGCTTGGCCAGGCAAGAAAAGGAAGGCTAAAGCATATAGGCCATTTAGGCAAGCATATAAAACAGGCAGCCGGCAAGTTCAAATATGACAAGGAAGACGTAGGCAACAGCTACAAGCACCACGAAGACGAAGAAGAGAAATAGTAAATCAGAAGATTTAGGTTGAGGGGAACTGTTCCTGCTAACGTAAGGTTCACGCTGGTTATTGTTAATATCCTTCTTAAATGTTAGAAAGGTATTAATAATCAAATGCATTTAACAGAATAAATGAATAAACTTCACATTTTGATTTTTTTCATGTTGATAAGTGAATTCATTCTATTAAGTACTGCTTCTGCAACAACATGCCTTCCTGAAAGTGGCATTAAGCCAAAAACTTTGGAATGTTATGCAACGTGTGGTGATGGGAACATTAATTTCGGCTACAATGCACTTCCAGAAACTCCGGACGACAATTTTTCGACCTCTTGTATGTGGGGAAGATGCATTGAAACTGGTGGCTCTTGGTCAGATAACTTATGCAACTGCCCCGATAATAAAGTTTTCTCGACATGTATTGGATGTGTGACAACTGAAAAGCAACAGAAAATAGAATATCTAAAAGAGATAATAGGCAGAAAAGATTGGTTATGCCCTATTGAGAATCCTTATTTAATTAAATATTATCCTTCAAAATATACAACAACAGTTGATTATAATTTCACTTGTAACAATACCAAACTAGAATCAATGACTTTTGGTATTGTAACCGGATCTGAAATAACAAAAATTGGTTATATTGATATAAATAATAAAATAGTAAGAGGAGAAACAATACAAGACCCGTTCAGTGTTGAATATGTAACTATAAAAAATCTTCAAAATTATAACATCGATGTGAGTGAAAACCAGTACTTCTGTGTTGGAGGAAGTATTTATTATATCGAAGAGGGTTGCACTTTTGAAAAACTCCCCTATCGAGAAAATTGGAGCTCTTATTGTAGCGATGAATTAAAAAATGATATTTTAGTATTCATTCCTACCTCTCGCGATGAGGTAATAAATTATAAAAACGTATTGTTCGTTATTTTAGCCATTTTTATTATAGGTGTTTTAGTATCTTTTATACGAATAAGGACTAAAAAATAATAAAACGATTACAACTAAAAAATTCTCTGAAAATTGAAGAAACCATACGTGCTAACAGAGATCTAATTGTCACCGATATACTCTATATCAACTCTTATTTCATTCTAACTGCCTTAAATTCTGCCGGGCTGATTATTTTTATATTTTTGAATTCCTTAAGTTTCAGGAGATGTTAGTCATTTGAGACAATGAACTGTGCTTTGCCAGCTACGGCGGCTTCGATAAACATGTCGTCTTTAGGATCGTCTTTAACAGCTCTTATTTTTTCTAAAGGCTCAACGATCAAAGAATTGCTTTCGATTAAGCTAACCCAGTTCTTTATCATATTGTCGGGTAGTTTTATCTTGAAATCCTTTAGAACGCGCGTAATCTCAGATACAATTTCCTTAGATGCAACTAACTGAAATTGCCCAATTTTCCAAGCCGATATTATCCAGCGTGAATCTCCGTTCCAAAATATTCCTGAAATGAAAACATTCGTGTCCAGAACGACCCTCATTTTCTTGCTCTTTTGATTGCACCTTCAACAATTTTCTCAGAAAGTCTTTTGTCCTTAGCAAATCTTTCTGTTCTCTTAAGCAGCTTATCAAAGTTCTTGAACGAGGGCATCGCTATCTTTTTCAGGATGATTGTATCGTCTTCTCCAATGACTACGAATTTTTCTCCTTCTTTAATGCCCAGATTGTGCCTTATTTCAGAAGGTATGACTACCTGCCCTCTTGAACTCATGCTTGTGGTTTCTAATTTATCCATGTTTCGGCCTCCAATATAATAATCTTACTAATAAGAATATCTTATTTAAATGTTTCGGATATTATCAGCCATCTCGAGAAAGGTATCAAAGTGGCTCTTAATAAGTATCCCCGTCCTCGGAAGATAAAGTAAATCTGAAAAATTTCCGGCAAAACTAGTATAAAAAAGCTTTTTTTCCGACGAGTTCGGAAGGCTTCCGAAGAATTCTACTAAAGGCATTTTAAGAAGCTGTATTTTAGAAAACTCATGAAAAACGCAATAATTATTTTGGTATTGCTCATGTTCGTGAGCATGGCAGAAGCGAAAGTTATGGTCACAGAAGTTTACTATGACCCCCTCCAAACAGAGACGGGCGGAGAAGCAGTCGAGCTGTTTAATGAAGGCGAGCAAGCAGTAGATATTAGCGGATGGTCTTTGCGGACAAAAAGCTCTGCAAAGGATGCGACAATCCCTGACGGAACTTCATTGAATCCATTACAGTATTATCTAATAACTGATGCTGGCTGGAATTTATCCAAAGACAGCCCGGAATGGCCTGAAGCTGACCATGAAGAGGCATTAACACTGACTAATGCTGACGGTGGGCTTGCACTTGTTAACAAAGACGGAACAATAATGGATGCAGTCGGCTGGGGCAGCCCAGACCAAATCCCTCCAGAACTATTCGAAGGAACTCCTCATGCGGGTGTAGCGCAGGGAATAAGCCTTCAACGAAAAACAAATGGGACTTTTATTGACAGCGAAGATAATTCAGCGGACTTTATTGAAGGTGCTCCGACACTATTGTCGGGTATAATCAAGAAGTCGGCACAAACGATTGACGTAATTATCAACATAACTAATTCGCCCATTAAAATATCAAGTGCGGAATTAACTGGTGATGATCTTAATGTTTCGGGGATTCAACTTCTTCCGTTTCCTGGTAAAATGCGAACTGCTAAGCTCAGCCTAAAAATTGATGATGCCGATGGTTTAAATGACATTTCATCAGTGCAGGCAAATTTTCTTTCGCAAATCATTAATTCAACCAGCGAAACAGCGGAGATAAACGGTAGCCTGTTCATGAACTTCAGCGTTGAAATCCCGTATTATCAAATTCCAGGGAATTATTCGGCATCAATAACCGCCGAAGATGTATTTGGAGCGAAAGATAATATTACAATTCCTTTCGAAATACTTGAGATTGCAGGAATATCTCTTGAGAAAACCGAATTAATACTTAAAGGAATTAATGGAAGCGCGGCAGCAAGCATAAGAAACATAGGGAACGGCCCCCTGGCGATTGAACTAAGCTCTACAAATTTCTCGTCAGACGAAACAACAATAATTGCAAATCAAATGGCGTTTCGCATAACTAACCTTGAAAACGGAAATTTATTTCTGGGAAACCTCACAGATAAGCCCCAAAGAACAAGCTTTGCATTAAATCCTGCAGCAGAGGCAAATCTCGAACTCTTCCTTAACACCCTAACAAACACTTCAAGAGGGCTGTACAGAGGAAAAGTGCTTGTAACAGGGACAAAATGAAGTTCCTTTTATTTTTTCTTTTAATCTTTAACCCGACTTTTGTAAGTGCATCAAGCATAGCTGTCTATCCTCCAGTTTTGGAGTGGCAAAAAATCGAGCAAAAAACAGTTGTAATAATGAATCCAGAAAAATATTCTCAGGAATTTCAGATAAGCTCGCCTGAGGCAGGGCTCTTCTCATTCTACCCGGCGCACGGAACCCTGCCCTCGAGCGGCTCAACCACCGTGCAGGTGACCCCATTAAAGCTTTCGAGCGGCGTCAACTTCATTTATGTTTCAACGAAAAATGGCGAACTTGAACCTTCAATTGCAATAAAAACAAGAATGAGCAAACCGTCTTTGTTTACTGGGGCAATTGTTGGGGCGCTAAGCAAATCACCAAATATTTTCTTCGGGGTAACGGCCTTAGTCATTATTGTGGGTGCTGCTGCAAGGCTGATTAGAAAAACATAACCAGCACTTTTTCCCAATTGGCCCTTATTTCAGCCTGAATCCTCATTTAGAGACAAAACCTACAAAATTAGGAAACCTTTATATATGATGCCTGCTATTCTTTGATGAAATGATATTTCAGCAGGGTTAAAATGTACGTAACGCGATTTTTGGAAAAGGAGATAAACAAGTATCTCGACAGGAAAGAGATACTTGCAGTCATAGGCCCAAGACAGTCTGGGAAAACAACTTTGATTCGGCATTTTTTTGAAAAATGCAAAAATGCTGTCTTTCTGGACTTTGAGGACAGACAAACTTTAGAATTGTTCAGCGAGGATGTTGATTCATTTATCGAGCTGCACGTTAAAAATCATGATTTCGTATTCATAGACGAGTTCCAGTACGCGAAGGAAGGTGGCAAGAATCTAAAGCATATTTATGACAGCTGTAAGGCAAAGATAATAATATCTGGTTCGTCAGCAACTGAGTTGTCCATACAAAGCATAAAATATCTTGTTGGCAGGATTTTTGTTTTCACGTTGTATCCTTTCTCCTTTGAAGAATATCTCAACTTCAAGAATGAAAAATTGTATGGACTGTTAGGAAGCAAACAATTGACAAAGCAAATAATAGAACGTATCATGCCCCAGTTTAATGAGTTCTGTGTATTTGGTGGCTATCCAAGAGTGGTTTTAACAGAAGATAAACAAGAAAAGGAGGTTGTGCTGAGAAACATCTATAATACGTATCTTCTTAAGGAAATAAAAGAAATCCTGAATTTGCCTGAGGATTACAAGCTGAGCAAGCTAATACGCGCCTTGTCACTACAAATAGGCGGTATTGTGAACTATAATGAACTTTCAGATATTACAGGATTTAATCATAATGACTTGCTGAAACATATCAATGTCCTTGAAAAGACTTTTGTTATAGCAAGAAGCTTACCTTTCTACACGAACAAAAGGACAGAACTCGTAAAGGCCCCAAAAGCATTTTTTTTGGATTCCGGCTTCAGAAATGCAGTCATAAGAAACTTTCAGCCAATCGAAAACCGTACTGACAAGGGAAGCCTGTACGAGAATTTTGTGGCTTCTGAACTGCTGAAGGCAGGCATGGAGCTCAAATACTGGCGCACGAAATCCATGGCAGAAGTCGATTTCGTAATCGAGAAAAACGGAAATTTGATGCCAATTGAAATAAAATCAAACCTTATGAGGCCGAACTTCACTAAATCATTTTCAAGCTTCCTCGAAAAATACAAGCCAAAGAAGTCACTCATCCTATCAGAAAGACTATTCGCTCAAAAAAACAAGACGAAGTTCAGGCCGACATTCAATATCCTGAATGAAATTAAAAGCAAAGAATAAGAATTGAGGCAGTGTGTGGGCATGGGGTGTTTTAGGTTGCAGGAGAAAAACCAATGCGATAAGGCTCATGATCAAACAAGTCAATATAGACTCGCATTTCGTGCTGGTTTTCCATGTTGATGAAAACAAGAAGCAAATAAGATTCGAAGATTTACAGCACCATGATTTCATTTATGGGCGGGTGATTTAAGGTATTTATTTCCCTAAGCGACCTAATTTTTTTTTATATTTTTAAAGATTTAGATAAAATATTTAAATACATTGATAGAATATTAATTAATGAAACTCTTAGCTTTATTAATTATTTTGATTAGTATCATTACCATTGCATGCATACAAATAAAAAACATTGATGATTGCCCGAATGGCACGGTTAAGAGTTATGAAGTAGGTAACGATCGCCAATTAAAGATAATTTGTAAAAATCCATTGGGTAACTTCGGAAAAGAATGTAGGAATCATGTCTCATGCCGCTACGTGGAAACTACTCGAGAACAACGCACTATCAATGGTGCCTGTACGATTACTGAAGCTCAGTTGGCAGATAAATGTAAACCTAAACCAGATGGATATAGTTACGGATGTTCAAAAGATATTATTGGGACTTGCTCGAGTCAAGCGCTTAGAGACTACCGGGGGTATATTATTGGCAGCAACTCAGAAAATGAAAAGGAAGCTCTTATCATTTACAATGACCCGTCCCAGTATCTCGGTATTCCCGTACCTAAATAAATAATTCTTATGCTAACTAGACTGCTAATATATGGATCGTATTGAACGTCAGAGCCTTGCACCCGCCAGCAAATTTCCCGAGCGGCCTTTTATTCTCTTTCAACAAATAATTATGCAGCAATCGCAAATGTAGATTTCTGCAATAGAAAAACTACAGCAATTAAGCTCAAAAATATATTGTAAAAATGCAAATAAGCAATCGATATCGCATAAAGTCCGATAATGAAATCAAATGCGCTTGCAATGTCTTTTGAGATAAGGACGAAAAATATTCCTTTACCGATTAGATATGTGCCGGCCAGCCGAACAGGGTCCGTCGGTAATAAAGGACCGAAAAGTATGGCTGCAGCAGCCAGCAAGTCAAATACGGGCATTATTTTGTAAAAAAACATCTAGTAGCCCATGTCAGGAGGAGGCCCTGCTGGCATCGGTTCGTTCTTTTGTGCTGCAATGACATCATCAATTCTTAGAATCATCACTGCGACTTCGCTTGCAGAACTAATCGCCTGCGTTTTTATCGAGAGCGGCTCGATAACGCCTTTCTTCCATGCGTCCATAACTTTTCCTGTGAACACATCAATACCCGCCCATTTTTGCTTATCATCATGGGCAGATTTCAGCGCTGTAATTACATCAATAGGATCAAGTCCTGCATTTTCAGCAAGCGTTCTTGGGATGACTTCAAGAGCCTCAGCAAAAGCCTTCACCGCTAGCTGTTCTCTTCCCGAAAGGGAGTCAGCGAACTTCGCGAGCTGCTGGGCCAATTCAATTTCAACTGCACCAGCTCCAGCAACAGCTTTGCCTGTTTTCATAACTGCAGCTATGTCGCCAATTGCATCTTCAATTGCGCGTTTTACCTCGTCAATTACATGGACTGTACCGCCTCTTACCAAAATTGTCACAGCTTTCGGGTTCTTGCAGTTCCTAATCGCAGTCATCTGCTCGTCGCCGATTTTAATGGCTTCGACTATGCCTGCAAAACCTAAATCTTCAGCAGAAAGGTCTTCGAGCTTGTTGACAATCCTTGCGCCTGTTGCCTGAGCGAGTTTTTTCATGTCATCTTCGCCGACTCTTCTAAGAGCATAAATTCCTTTCTTAGCAAGATAATGCTGTGCTAAATCATCAATTCCTTTTTGGCAGCAAAGTACAGTTGCGCCTGATGCAATGACTTTCTCTGCTTTTTCCCTGACCATCTTTTCTTCCATTGCGAGAAAGGCTTGAATTTGGTCGGGAGAAGTTATTGATATTTTTGCATCAGTTTCTGTGTCTTTAACTTCGAGAGCTGCATCAACAAGTGCTATCTTTGCGTTCTTTACGATTTTGGGCATCGCCGAATGGACCATTTCTTTGTCCAGCAATATTCCCTGAATGAGTTCAGTGTCTTCAACAGAACCGCCGACCTTCTTCTCAATCTTTACATTGCTGTCATCAATCTTTGTCGTACCGTTAACAGTATCTGCTATTTGCTGAACCGCTTTGACAATGAGGCTTGAAAGATGATCCTTGTCTTGCTCTGCGCCTTTTCCTGTCATGGCAGTTATTGCCACTTTTTTCAGGATATCTTCTGAATTCTTCGCATCAACAGGCTCAGCAATTTTATTCAAGATTTCCAGAGCTTTATTAGACGCAATTCGGTAACCGCGTGCAAGCATTGTTGGATGGATATCTCTCTCGAGCAAGCTCTCAGCCTTTTTCAATAGTTCACCGGCAATTACAACTGCAGTCGTAGTACCGTCGCCGACTTCATCTTCTTGTGCTTTTGCGATTTCAACAATCATTTTTGCAGAAGGATGCTCAATCTTCATTTCATTAAGGATTGTGACTCCGTCATTTGTGACTGTAATATCGCCTAGCGAGTCAACAAGCATCTTGTCCATTCCCTTCGGACCAAGTGTGCTCCTGACTGCATCTGCAACAGCTATGGCAGCTGCGATGTTGGTGTGCTGCGCATTCTTTCCTGACGTTCTCATGCTGCCTTCCGGCAGGATAAATATCGGTTGAAATTGTTGTGTCATAATCTCCCTCTTGTTAGAAGTAGCAAAGGGGACTTTCACTTTTATATAAACGTTTTGAAGCGTAACACAATATTTATATGCTACTTCTGAGTAGTGGTTTTATGAGGATTATTGAATACAGAGATGTGAATTGCTCGCCAGAAGCGAGCTCACAGGCAGCCGTTCTTTCAAAATTAGTGATGCCTGAATTAGAAAGAGATTATAAACTTGGTTTGCCGAGCGATTACGTAACTGCAAGAAAACACATTCGCGACCAGCTTGAAAAAATCCTCACAGTTCTCGATGGAAATCTAGACGGCAAAAGAATCCTCGACTTGGGATGTGGAGCGCCAAACAGCTTTGACAATTATGACCCGCTTGAATTTGGCAGCTGCAGGCAATTCGAACCATGGCTTTGCCGTGCCCTTTCAGAGTTTGAACACAATCCGTCAGCATATGATTTCAAAATCGGCCCACACCCGATCGGAATCGATATTTCACATCTCGACCATGAACGATTTGAAAGATATAGAGTTGACATCTCTGTGCCCGGTAGCCTGAATGTAGTAATCGATCATTCAATAGACCTGGTTAACGTGTCAGAATTATTGGGCTCAGCAACGCTCAATGAGCGAATCGGGAAAGATTACAAATCTTTTCGCGCAACACTTCTTGATCAAACTGATAGAGTTCTAAAGCCGGAAGGAATTTTGCTGTTTGACGGACCGATTTACGAATAACTCAACTCAATTAAAGAAGATAGGGCTCCTACCAAAACGTCTCAAATTAAAATTCCCGTCCCTAAACGTTTTTAAACAAACTTAGCCTACTTTCTTCTATGGTTCGAATAGCTGTTATTGAGAAAGAGAAATGCCATCCTGATAGATGCGGGAATTATCTTTGTGCGAGGCTGTGCCCTGTCAATAGGACAGGTAGCGATTGCATAGTGGAAGGAGACGATGGAAAAGCTTTCATAAATGCAAGTTTATGCACTGGCTGCGGAATCTGCCCGAAAAGATGCCCGTTTGGGGCAATACATATAATCAATCTCCCAGAAGCTTTGGATAAGCCGCCAGTCCATCAATACATTGACGAAAACGGATTTAGATTATTCAATCTTCCAACTCCTTTATTTGGAAAAGTTGTCGGGGTCCTTGGCCGAAATGGCATCGGAAAAAGCACTGCACTGAAAGTCCTCGCAGGAGTCCTCAAACCAAATCTCGGCAGGTTCGATGGAGAACCGGCAGACCTGAATGAGCTGATAAAATTCTACAAAGGAACAGAAGCACAATTGTTTTTCGAAAAACTGCGCGACGGTAAAATAAAAGCAGTTTACAAGCCGCAAGCAGTGGACATGATACCTAAGTCCGCATCTGGCACGGTCGAGGAATTGCTTAGGAAGGCTGACGAAAAAAAAGAGTTTGAGAAAGTAGTTGCGGCTCTTGAGCTTGAAAGATTTTTGCAAACGCAGATTAGTGATGTTTCCGGAGGCGAACTGCAAAGAGTCGCAATAGCGGCCACAGTTCTGCGCCAAGCCAACCTTTACATTTTCGACGAGCCGACATCTTTTCTTGACATCAAACAGCGTTTAAAAGTTAGCAATTTCATCAGATCACTTGCAAATGAGGAAACGGCAGTCCTTATTGTTGAGCACGATTTGATAGTTTTGGACCATATGACTGACAGTGTTTACCTGATGTACGGAGAGGAAGCAGCATACGGAATTGTCAGCCAGCCAAAGCCAACGAGGGTAGCAATTAATGTTTACCTTGAAGGTTATCTGAAGGAAGAAAATGTTCGCTTCCGCGATTCAAAGATAGCTTTTACAGAACGGCCAGTTTACAGGCAAAAAATCAGAAATGATTTAACAAAATGGGACGGGCTTTCGGTCAAACTAGGCAATTTTTTACTGAAAGCTCCTGCAGGAGTGCTTCATAGGCATACTGTTGTTGGAATTCTCGGAGAGAATGGAACAGGAAAAACGACTTTCGTCAAAATGCTCGCTGGAGTACAAAAGCCAGACCTGGGAATTGTTGAAACCAACTTGAAAGTTTCTTACAAGCCGCAGTACATTTATGGAGATTCAACTGCAAAAGTCAGGGAAGTTCTCGGTAGTGCTGTTGACCAATATTCTGTCCAGATAATAAAACCGCTGAGAATAGACAGGCTGCTCGACCTTTCTCTAAACGAATTGTCTGGGGGTGAACTGCAGAGAGTTTCTATAGCAAGATGCTTGACTCAAGATGCAGACCTTTATTTGCTCGACGAGCCATGTGCATATTTGGATGTTGAGCAAAGGCTGGTTTTATCAAAAACAATCCGCGATTACATGGAGCACAAAGGAAAAAGCGCGCTGATTGTTGACCACGATTTGCTGTTCATGGACTATGTCTGTGACGACCTGATGGTATTCTCAGGAATCCCAGCTATCCATGGTGAAGCGAACGGCCCTTTCACAATGGAAGATGGAATGAACAAGTTCCTTTCGAAATTAAACATCACGCTAAGGCGTGACCATGACAGCAAAAGGCCAAGAATCAACAAGGAAGACTCGCAGATGGACAAGGAGCAGAAGTCGACGGGAAAATTGTATTACTCGTGAGCTACTTATTTCTTTTTGGGTTTATGTTGTCCTAGAATTCCGCCTATAATGGGATTCTTGCTTTCGAGATGAGTGTGTAAAAAATTTGGATCAGTTTTGATTATTTTTGCCTTTTTAAGGTCTCGGATAAGTGCAGTCTCTTTTGCCAATTCTTCGTCTTCAAAACCCTTTGTATGCAAATAATAAGTTAGAAGACCTGTGCCTGCGGCGGCAAACATAAATATTGATCCTGGCAAAACCATTCCAGCTATGCCAACACCTGCCGCATAAGCAGCTGCGCGCTTCCAGTCTCCAGGTCGCAAAACTATTTTTTGATTGCGATTAATAACTTTGTCATACAAACTAATAATGCTTTCTTCATCTTTTAATTCCTGTTCCCAGAGACTTACATATCGGTAAAATACATCGGGGCTGCGGTGCATAATCAGTTGCCTCTCTATATTCAACCTGTGCTCTAAAGTGAACAGCCTGGCATGAGATGCATTCATGAACTCCAGAAGGTCAATAAGAAAATGACGAAGCTTATCAAGCTCATCACAATTTATTTTTTTTCCTCTGATATCAGCAATCTCGTGCTTTTTCATCTCCCGAAGGACATCATCGTATTCTCCAATGGCCCGGGCAAGCTCGGAACGAATCCAAGAATAATTTTTGTTCATATCCCTTATTAGCGAGCCATCCAATCGAAGCAATGGCTCAAGCTGGTCAAAAAAATTTGAGCTTGAAATTGCTTTCTCAAAATCAGCCTGATTAAGTAAATTCCGCACTTGCTCAATTAATCTGGTGCGGTTACGAAGAGTGATGAGCCGCTCATGATAATCAGAGATAACCTTCCTAAACTTTTCCTCAATCAGCGTCATACCTGTATGTTCTTCTCTTTTATAGTATTTAAAATTAGCTTCGTCTCAGTCCTTTCTACAAATTCGAAAGTCTGCACTTTTTTTAGGAAAGCGTCCATCTGCCTTCTCCCGGGAAATCTTGCAAAGATTATGCAGTCGAACGAACCAGTCACGTCATAAACTGCAAATACATTTGGGTGAATCGCTATTTTGTTCTCAACTTCAAAGAGCTTTCCCTTGGATATCCTTATCTCAATCATGACTTCTATGTCGAAGCCTGCTTTCTCGTAATCGACTTTAGTTGTGTACCCTGTTATCAGGCTGCTGCTCTCGAGCTTTTTCAGCCTGTTCATCGCAGTCGCGACAGAGATTCCAGTTTTCTTCGCAATTTCCCTCAAGGATAGCCGTGAATTTTGCAGCAATGAATTGATTATCTGCTTGTCAGTCTCGTCCAAAGAGAATTTATCAGGATGTTTAATTTGTTTGGATTTTTTAGCCATTTTATTAACAAATGTTCAATTTATTGCTCAATTCAATTCTTTTGTTTATATTTTTTGCGATTAACTATATATAAACACTCTAACGCGGTCAAACCATTAAAGGGTGAAACAATGAACGCGTCAAATGTACTCGAATTGGCAAAAAAAGAGAACGTCAAATTTGTAGATATGAAATTCATCGACATGCCTGGGTCATGGCAGCACTTCACTGTGCCGATAAGCGAGCTTGATGAAAAATCATTCGAACAGGGATTCGGTTTTGACGGAAGCTCAATAAGGGGATTCAAGGAAATTTTTGAGAGTGACATGCTCGTAATTCCAGACCCAACAACAGCAATAATTGACCCTTTCTCGGAATCGACGCTTAGCTTGGTATGCGACGTAAAAGACCCTGAAACTGGAGAGCAATTCAGCCGCGATCCCAGATTCATTGCAAAAAAAGCCGAGAAATTCCTGACGTCAAGCGGACTTGCCGATATTGCTCATATTGGGCCTGAGCTGGAATTCTTTCTCTTTGACAGCGTTAGGTTTGACCAAAAAGAAAATTTCGGATTCTATTATCTCGACTCAAGCGAAGCTGCTTGGAATCGCGGAGCCGAAGGAAACAATCTTGGTTACCAGCCAAGATACAAGGAAGGGTACTTTCCAGTGCCACCTGCTGATTCCTTGCAAGGAATTAGAAATGATATTGTTGAGACCCTGACTAAAGCAGGCATACATGTCGAATGCCATCATCACGAGGTCGCTACGGCTGGCCAATGCGAGATTGACATGAGATTCCAGCCATTGCTTCGCATGGCGGATCAAGTGATGCTTTACAAGTATATTGTCAGAAATATTGCAAAGAAGCACAATAAGTCAGCAACATTCATGCCAAAGCCAATATTCAATGATAATGGTTCGGGAATGCACGTACATATGAGCCTTTGGAAAGGAGGAAAGAATCTTTTTTTTGACAAGTCTGGCTATGCTATGCTCAGTGAAACAGCGCTGCATTACATTGGCGGCTTGTTGCATCACGCACCAGCTCTTTGTGCGTTCATTGCTCCAACAACAAATTCCTACAAACGGCTCGTGCCTGGTTTCGAAGCGCCAGTCAACTTGGTTTATTCCAAAAGAAACAGAAGCGCAGCTGTAAGAATACCAATGTATTCAACGAGCGAAAAGTCCAAAAGAGTCGAATTCAGGACACCTGACCCGACATGCAATCCTTATCTCGCATTTTCTGCAATGTTGATGGCAGGTCTTGACGGAGTTAAGCGAAAGCTTGACCCTGGAACGGCTCTCGACAAAGACATTTTCAATCTCAGTAAAGCAGAGCAAAGCAAAATAAAAAGTGTTCCGGGCTCGCTTCCTGAATCAATCGATGCACTTGAAAAAGACCATGACTTCCTGCTGCAAGGCGGCGTTTTCACAAAAGACGTAATTGACGCTTGGATCGAATACAAGCGCACAAAAGAAATCGACCCGGTAAGACTGCGCCCGCATCCATGGGAGTTCCACTTGTATTATGATGCTTAAGTTGATGAGTCTTATTGATTACAATTCAGAATTAGAATAATAAATAGCACTCCCGGCCGTGCAGGCCATGAATGAGCTTGATGCGCTTTAGAGTCGCTTTGCGAAGATATAGTGCCCCACTCAATTAAGCCCGCGCGGCGAGTGAGCGCAGATTTAATGCCAGTGAAAAAACCAGTGAAATACATTCACAGAATCTCAATAAGTTAACTTAATAAATCCTTAAATCCATTAATAGTTGAGTGGTCGATTCATCAATAGCAATACATTTTGGAGCTATCCTACTCTCACTCTTCCTGATAGTTAAGAGCAGCGATACTCTTGTTCGTTCCTCGCTGCGGGTTTCTAAGCGTTATCATGTTTCCCAATTCATAATGGGCCTTGTTTTTGTTTCAATAGGGACCTCATTGCCTGAGCTCTTTACAAGTTCAGTTGGCTCCTTGCTTGCGCAGAGCTCAGTTTCAATAGGAACGATAATTGGAGCAAACATGATTAACATCTGCATTCTGCTTGGCACTGCCATAATGCTCACACCTGAGCACCAAAAAGCCAAGGAGTGGGCGATTCAGGGAATGATACTTATTGCTGCTACACTTTTATTCGTTACATTCCTTTATGACGGGCTTTCAAGATTTGAAGGAATGCTATTGCTAATTTTATTCACTCTTTATGTTTATGGCTTATTTTACACACAAAAGCGCAATCTAGCCAAAGAGGCTGACATAACCAAAAAGTCAGAAATCAAGCTGTTACATCATCCGATACTAACTCTGGCACTCTCATCTGCAGGCATAGCATTAGGCGCGGTTTGGCTCGTGAAGGCAATACAAAATATTTCGCTTGAAATCGGAATCTCGCAGTCGCTTATCGCAGCTTTCGTTGTTGCCCTTGGCACAACAATGCCTGAGCTGTCAGTAACGCTGCAATCAATCAAGCACAGGGCTTATGGTGTTCTGCTAGGCAACATTGTTGGAAGCAACATAACAAATATCCTGCTAATAGGCGGAATCGCTTCCTTTTTACGGCCTTTTCCTCCACCTGAAACTGCAGTCCTTTTCATGATTCCGTTTTTTGTTTTCGCTCCTCTCTTGGCGATGCTTTACCTAACTAGGACAGTTCCTCGCATCTTCGGGCTGGCGCTGATAATGTTTTATCTTGTTTTTGTCTTATTCGCTGCATTCTCAATACCTTTTCTCTTTTTCGCATAAGCAAAACTCTTTTATAACTTTGAACCGATGCCATCAATTATGCCAGTTGGTAAAAAACTAATGGGCCTTTGTGTTTCTTTGGGAGCAGTCCCATTGGTATTTGCATGCAACGACAACCAGGATTTTTCCCCTCACACCTACCCTCTTATATCACCAACAAGCCGACCAGCTTCGCCTGGATTAGAAGAAATGATAAATGGCGATTATGCTGGTGTCGAGCCATATCCTAGCATACAATATACTCCTGTCAGAAAAATTCTGCCAGGAACGCCATCCCCAACACCTCCCGACCCAAAAACATTGCTTATTCAGCAGCTAATGACTGAATACGCTTCGCCACAGGAACCCGCGATCCTTCTCGCTGAACAAGGATGGGTGGCAGATGGTATTATCGGTTTGGAGCCTTATCTGATTCGGAGCATGATAAGAATTAATGAAATTAGCCCACCATGGCTTCCAAACAGTCTTATTAATGGTGAATGGGGAGTCTTTAAACTACCTTTAGTTGAGAGATCTTTAGCATTAGTAGTTGGTTCTGATAAAAAAGGCGAATTAAACCAGGTCCAAGAATCTTTTCAAAGATTCATGCCGCGGTTGGAAGGGCTGCTTGGTGGCTTTCCTCGTGATACATTTTTCGTTTATTCAGGCCAGGGAACTATAGATCTGGCTGATACCGGAGCTGGCTCATACTCTTGTGACGCTTTTGTGGATTTCACGCACGATAATGTAATAAAACATAAAGATTACGCTTTGGCACATGAGGCAACACACTGTTACGACAATTTTCCACCACTTCTGGAACATGGAATTGTGACATATGCATCTGAGATAGTTTCTCAAGACCCGATAATAGTTGAGTACACTGCTACGCCTTTAAGTGTAACTGCTGCAACGCAAAACGAGAATGCCTTAAATGGATACCACGTTGTCAGCAATTTAGTGGGCATAACGGGCCAGGATACTTTTTTCTCCACCACCCGAAACTTCAGACAAAATAGTGGTGGCTCAGATGCAGATTTTATGGATGCTTTGCTCGTGCAAACACCTGAAGAACTTCATCAGGGCATCGTTGATATTTTTATTGCAGAAGGCTTATACGTGCCCTGATATCTGTAAACAATTATTAATGCCAACGGAAAAAATACGATTATGCAGCCATACACTGGAATAATAGAACTAGACGATAAGGAAATAAGATGGGAAACCACATTTGACCAGTCAATAAAGTTCAAGTGCACTAATTGCGGCTATTGCTGCACCAGCTCAAATGTGGAATTATCTGACGAAGAATTGTTGAAAATAAAAGATTCTGGAGAGGAAGGTTTTTCTGAGGACTTCCTAACTGATGAAGGCCAGGCATCAAAAAGAATAAAGGGAAGTGATAAGGAACCCTGCCTTTTCTTGGGTGACTCAAAGCTTTGTAATGTTTACGAACATAGGCCATCAGTCTGCAGGCTTTATCCCTTCAAAATAGTTCCCGTTTCAGAAAACCTGGTAAAGATAGATGTAACAAAGAGCTGCAAATCGATACTGAAAAAGCACTTCGCTGAAGAAAATGAAGTTGACTTTGGAAACTTAGTTGCCGAGTTCCTCAAACATAGCTTCAGCAAAAATAGGATTTACAAAGCACAGTTATTGCACGAGACCGTCAAGGATTTTCTTGATAAAGAAGCTGCTGTCGATGAATGCTTGGCTGTCATTGTTGCCGAAGTTAAATTAATGAATCACTTCGAGCAAATCTGGGACTTGCTGGACTCATTTGAAAAAACGCGATTGCAACATAAAGCCACTTTAAGGCGTTCAAACGTGCAGGAATATATTAAAGAATCAATGAATAATTACAAATCAGCAACGCCTGATATCAAGCCTAACTACGAGCCAGAATTTTTTAGAGGAAGCCATAATAGGCCATACCAAAGCATAGACTTATCAACAAACAAGGTTTATTATTTCAGCATCGGAGAGAATGAAGTACATTTCAGCAACGAAAAAAAATCTTATCCGATTTCTTCAATATCCAGAAAAACTTTATCCGGGGAAGCGGCCAATTTCCTCTCAGAATACGTGCAAACACTTTGGAAGAGGCAGATAACAAGGCAAAAAATAGAGCAAAAAGTCCATGACAGCATGGGCAAAATTCCATCCTTTACTATTCAATTACAGGAAGCCAAAAAGAAGTTCATGCTTTTCTCATTCTTCATGGATGCCATATCGCACCACAAAGGGCATGGTGAAATAACGCTTTCAGATGCGCAGGAATCGGTATTACCGTTTGACCTTATATTTCTTAACATGAGATGATGAAAAGCTTTATATTCGTGCTTTCGGCTATTATACATAAAAGAGGATGGGAAAAGTCCAAAGTATAGTTGCACGGGAAGTTCTTGACTCGAGAGGAAACCCCACAGTAGAAACAGATGTGACACTAGTGGGAGGTTTCACCGGCCGATTTATGGTGCCTTCAGGGGCGTCCACAGGCGCTTATGAGGCTGTGGAGCTGAGGGACGGCGGAAAAAGATTTCTTGGCGCAGGGGTATTGGGGGCAGTCAAATCAGTAAACAAAAATATAAGAACTGCCCTTGTTGGAAAATACATAGTTTCTCAGAGAACGCTTGATGACCATCTAATAAAGCTTGATGGTACTAAGAACAAGTCAAGGCTTGGAGCTAATGCATTATTGAGCGTTAGCATAGCATTTGCAAGGGCTCTGGCAGAGAAAAAAAAACAGCAGCTTTCGATATATATCAATAGTCTATTATCTAACAAAAAAATGTGCCTGCCCGTTCCATTTTCTAATCTCATTAACGGCGGCAGGCATGCGGGAACACGCTTAAAATTCCAGGAGTTCATGATAGCCCCTTACGGAGCAAAAAGTTTTGCACAGGCGACTCAAATGACATCTGAAATATACCACTCTTTGAAGATTAAAATAGGCCTAAAGTACGGCAAGAACGCAACAAATGTAGGAGATGAAGGAGGGTTCACACCTGACATAAGCAGACCGGAAGAGGCGCTTACCTTGCTTGACGAAACTATAGATTCACTTGGTTATGCTGGCAAAGTGGGGTTGGCAATAGACGCTGCCGCCTCAGAGTTTTTCGTCAAAGGAAAATATGTCCTTGATAAAAAATTCAGTTCACAAGAACTGGTGGATTACTACGCCAATCTGATAAAATCATTCAATTTAATATCGATTGAAGACCCTTTTGATGAGGACGACTTTGAAGCGTTCGCAGCGCTTACAAAAAAAGTCGGCCACAAAGTGCAGATAGTTGGGGATGACTTACTGACAACAAACACTGAGAGGATAAGAAAAGCAATAAAAGCCAAAGCGTGCGTTGCTTTACTTTTGAAAGTGAACCAAATAGGCACGCTAACTGAGGCAATTGACGCTGCCAAAATGGCATTCGACGCAAAATGGAACGTCATGGTCTCGCATCGGTCTGGCGAGACAGAAGACTCATTTATTGCAGACCTTGCAGTTGGACTAGGCTGCGGGCAGATAAAACTCGGAGCACCATGCAGAGGGGAAAGATGCGTGAAGTTCAATCGTTTGCTAAGGCTTGAAGATGAATTAAAAGGAAAAGCGAGGTATTGGAAGAAAGATGGGTAAAGGGCAAGCGATATCAATAGACCTAATACTCGCAGTAATTGTTTTTGTCAGCATAATAGTTGGTTTTTTCTTCATTATAAGCACGTTTGCAGATAGGGCAGAAACACAAAGTTTGAAAGATGGAGGAGAAAACATGGCCAAAACATTGCAGACAAATAATTCTCAATATGGATTCATAAAAGGAAACCAGATAGAAGTTGAAATGCTCCAGCAATTTTCTGAAACGGGTTACATAGAACTCCAGAAGTCTCTCGGATTTACAAATGATTTCTGCATTTACTTAGAAGATGAGGCTGGCAACATAATACCAATAAAAATGTCAAATGGAGATTCGAAAGCAGGAATCGGCTCTAGCAAAGTAATTCTTGGCAACAGCACAGATCAATTCAACTGCGGCGTCACAATATAATACCATGAAACTTGTACTTCTCCGCCATGGCGAAAGCACATGGAATATGCTAAACAAGTTCACAGGGTGGACTGATGTTGGGCTGTCCCAAAAAGGAGTGCAAGAAGCCAAGGAAGCAGGAAAAATTCTTGGAAAGAGAGGATTCATATTTGACGAAGTTTTCACTTCAGTCCAAAGGCGCGCATTGCAGACAACTAAATTGACGCTAAATTCTATGAATCACAAGAAAGTGCCTGTCAAAAAAGCTTGGCAATTGAATGAACGGCATTACGGAGCTTTGCAAGGGCTGAACAAAGCTGAAATGGCAGCGAAGTTCGGAGAAAAACAAGTTCATATTTGGAGGAGAAGCTATGATGTTCGACCGCCAGCACTTAAAATAAGTGACAAGCGATATGCTGCTCAGCAAAAAACCTATAAAAAATATGGGCTTAAAAAAACTCCGAGGACAGAGTGCCTCAAAGACACAGTTGCCAGGGTACTGCCTTACTGGAAAAAAGAAATTGTTCCTGAATTGGAAGCTGGAAAGAAAGTGCTGATCAGCGCTCATGGAAACAGCCTTCGGGCATTAGTGAAGCATCTTGAGAATATTTCTGAAAAAGAAATTGTAGAGCTGAACATACCAACTGGCATCCCGCTGGTTTACGAGCTTGATAAAAAATTGAAACCTATAAAACATTATTATCTAGGAGACCAGAAAAAAATCAATGCATCACTTGAGAAAGTTAAAGCACAGGGAAAAGCGAAATAGGCTTAATTTTCAAAATTCAATAAACTTTTAATAAATATGCCCTCAAGCGCCGTGCGGGCTTATTGCATCAATCTCAACAACAAAATATAATAAGCATCACTTAATATTTTTTATTATGCCAGAAGAATTCCAGCCATACTTTTACCTGTCCCACAAGGACTTGAATTCGCCGCAGCCCGGCAAAGTGATAGGTTTCCTTCTGTTGTTTGTTTTCTTCATCCTGCTTTTGCTTAAATTATTAGGGAGATGGGCTCTTTCTTGGCCTGCTCTATTGACTATTTTGGTGTTTGCAATAATTTCTCTATATATAGGAAAAATTATCCATCATGAGAAGAATTCAGATAACAAGGAAGAAGAGCCAGACGCCCACGAACCTAAGGACCCTCCTCAGATTATAGAGGAAGGGCACAGCCTTTAGGCACTTTGTCACAATTTCATTTCACAAGATATATAAACTAATTCGTATACTGGTATACTAATTACATAAAACATCACTGCCTGCAGGTTTCGCGAAGCCTGACTGGGCTGTCTGCCGGCAAAGCGGCATTTTACGGCCGTAGGTGCTGCAACGAGGCATCCGGCCTTGAAAGCAGTGATGCCTTTCTTTATTGACTATAACCTCTAATCAAATCAAAAAATATTTAAATTAGCCAATTCAGGAAATGTAACCAGTATACATTATTTTATACTGGGCTCAAATGAAGAAAATCGGCGCACAACTCTGCGATTCCTGCAAAAGAAGGCCGGTCTGCCAAGATTTTAAAGACAATCTCAAGATGCGCGAAGACGGTCTCGTCATTCATATCGTCGAATGCGACATGCATGTTGATTCGAATTCTGCGTTGAAATTAAGAGGCCTTGACTCGAGGCCAGCAGTCGATGCTATCTGATTGATGCGCTCTTTTTCGGATTTCTGATTATGTAATTCTCAAAAATCTTTTTGTTACTCTGAAGTAGCGAAAAGTTTAAATATGAGGTTCTTTACCTAAATGTTAATTGGGGGAAGTACAATGAAGGCACTCATACTAACATTGGCAATTTTTATGCTGAACATAAGCTATGCAACAGCAGAATGTGTTGACAATGACGGTGGAGCTCTTTCATATACTCCTAGTACAGTACTTGAAGACAATATTGAGTTCAACGATTTCTGTCTCGAAAACGGTAACGTTATGGAATATACTTGTGTTGAAGGCCAACTTATGAGTGAGGAAATGCCTTGCTTACTCGGCTGCCATTATAACTGGGAAGGATTTGGTGCTTGCATTCCAACAGGTGGCGGGAGCACAGATTCAGGAAATACGGGTTCCGGGTCTTCAGATGAACAGTCTTTCAATAGTCTTAGCTTCGATGAACAAGTTGAAATTCCAGAATTCAGCTTTGTCGCTGCAGGAATCGCTTTTGCAGGTGCAACGGTTGGTTACTTAGTTTTAAGGCGAAGAGATTAAACGGATTTTGAGTTGATAGATTTAATGCAATTTCTGCTGTATCGAAGGCATTAAAGTTTTCAAATCCAGCTCTCCAATTCCTAAAGAATTGTTTGTTAAATCCATTGAGGTTTCTTTGTCGGCAATACCTGTCATGGCGCGGATAGCATCGATTGTTTCAGGGATAGTTACTGCCTGCTGGTCGATGGCAAGGCTCATTCCAAGCTCTCCGTCAGAGTCTAGCCCGGTAACTTCCTTCCAAACACCAGTTTCATAAAGATCGCCGAATTGCCTGCCGTTCTCGTAAGCTAAATCCTTTATCTGGCCGGTGCTGAAAAGCCCATGCTTTGCAGAAACAATAAGCAGTCTCTTGTTCTTTCCGAAGACCCTGAAAATATCAGACACCTGTGTTGGCGGGTTTCTTAGAGTTGCGAAAAACATGTGGACGTGCATCAAAGTTGTTGGTGCAACGCATGACATAGTCGTTATCCTGATGTGAGGCAATACTGTGTTTAAATCCAGGGCATGGTGGCTTGGGTAAACTGATGTTGGTGTTACGGAGTTTAGCGTAAATTTGGAAGCGTCATTTGGATCAGCTGCCCTTCTTACTATTGCAACTCTTGCTTTCTGCACTCCGAAAGCGTCGTCGAGGGATTTTATGATTCTTGAAAGTGCAGTTGTATTGCATGAGACTACCCTGACTGTCTTTTTCCCTATTGCTTTTTCATAATTTGCCTGTGCATTGAATGATATTGGGGCTGTATTTGCTGCCTCGCCTCCCTGATAAGCAATCTTTAAATGAGGGTGCCTTGCGTAAAGCGAAGCGTTCTGATTTCCAACACCTGATGGGGCGCAGTCAACAACCACATCGCTATTTTTCAGCATATCGTCGACACTTCCCGCGAGCTCAATGTTTTTTTCGTGAAATCCATCAGGGCTATTTATTGAGAATAGTGGAACGCCTTTTTTAACTGCATCTTGCGCATGATAATCCGGGTTGACTTTGCTGACCCCTACCAACTCCATGTCTTTTTGTTTCCTAACTGCTTCTGCAACTCTCTTGCCTATGTTGCCGTAACCGTTGACAGAAACCTTTATTTTTGCCATGAAACACCTGAAGTAATACGAAGTATGATGAAGTAATATAAAAAGGTATTGTTACCATCAGGTGCATTTTTAAAGATTAATCGGGATTCAAGCATTATGCCTGAGAATTTAATAAGAATAAGCATCACAAGAAAAAATAGAGGGTTCACTGCGCATTACCAAATCCCGAACAGCCTTCGAAAATATTTCAACACAAACAAAGTTATCTACGAGTATGACGAGAATATTAGCAATGTTCCCGACTCGGTGCTGTTTGTTCCTGCAGTTTGCTGCATACTGCCTTTATCTTATGCATTAGGCTTCGATGTAGATGTTCCAGAGCTTGATGATGACTTTTACCGAAGCGAACCAAGAATAAGGGCTGTTTACCGAAAATGGTTTCCAGAATTCAGTTGCCATGGCAAACTGATAGTCGGGAATATAATAAAGAACAAATCACGAAAAAAAAAGTCTGCATTGCTCTTCAGCGCTGGCGTTGACTCACTATACAGTGCGATGCGCTGCAAGAGAAAGCCAATCCTCTACACCATCTGGGGTGCTGATATCCCGCTTTCTGAACGGAGTTTCTGGGAAAAAACAAAAAATCACTTGAATGGATTTTCAAAAAATTTCGGCTTTGAGCTGAAAACAGTAAAGACAAGCATGAGCGAGCTAGTTAACGGGAAATTAGTGGTGAGGCAGTTGAAGCTTAGGGATTGGTGGGGGGAAGTCAGCCACTCGATTCTCATGCTAAGCTTATTATCGCCTTCAATATTTGAGAATGGATCGGAAATAATAATATCATCCACTCATGCGCCCGGGCATTCGCGAAGATGGGGTTCGATGCCAGACCTTGATTCTTCAATAAGATATTGCGGTGTAACTGTTGAGCATATTAGAGATGTAAACCGCCAGGAGAAATTACAATATCTGGTTGCTAACCATCCTGAGGCGTTAAAGTATTTGAGGGTTTGTTACTCGAACTTCGATTCCCTGAATTGCAGCAGATGCGAAAAGTGCGCCAGGACGATGATAGGATTGATAATCGCTGGCTTCGACCCAGATTTGTGCGGGTTCAAGTTTGATAAAAAAATTTATGAAACTGTGATGCAAAATTACAAAGGGGGGTCGTGGTATTTTTTTGCAGGATACTGGGAGAACTTGAAAGAGAATATAACTAAAAAGGTAAGCAAAAGCCCGCATTATAATCCTGCATTCTTCGAATGGCTCAAGAGCGCGGATTTCAAAAATTACAAGTTCAATCCTAAAAAGAAAAGGAGGGAGGAAATCAAGACTTATCTCAGAGATGCCTTTCCGCTCAGGCTGCCAAAAAGGCTATTGAGCGAAACAAAACACAGGCTATGGCGCTTAAGAATTATGCATTAATGTATTTTTTTAGAACCACTTTTGCGAGCGCTTTTTGCTGCCTTAAAGAATTTTTAAGTATCCTAAGATACGAACTGTCCTCTCGGAGCTTATCGAATTTTTTTTGGAGTTCAGCTGCTGTGAGTTCCCACATACCAATTACGTATTCTTGGAGGCCGAGCCCGTTCATCACTCCCAAAGATTTTGGCTCATAGGCTATTGCAATCGTTTTGACGCCGCATGCCAACGCAAAAATGTTCGAATGCATTCTTGTTCCTATGAAGAAATCCATCTGGCTTATGTAATGCATGAGGACTGAAGGATTAAGGTCACGCTCTATGTTGATGGCATTTTTTTTAATTTTGCTTGAAAGCCCTGCAATAATCGAGCGCGTAATCGGAAGGTCGTTGTCGTCATTTACATCATAAATGACCTGAGGCATGAAATAAAACACGGCCTCTGGGTTTTTCTGCACCGTCATTTCAATGAATTTTCTTATTTCATTCTCGTACTTTTTTTGGCGTTTCGGGTTCACCCACTTGCGCACGGATATTCCGATATTAAGCGCATTTATTCTCAGTTCAGCAAACTCCTCTTTTTTCGGTTTCAGCAGGAAGGCGACATCTGCTGCAAGAACTATGTTTTTTAGCCCTTCCTTTTCAAGCCTGTGATAGGTGATTGCTTCCCTGCACAGGATTATTTTTGCAGGCTTGAGAAACATTTTCAGGAGCGGGAGATGAAATCTGCTCCCAAAAGGTCCAATTGATTGGTTGTAAAGAACGATGGGCTTGCTGAAAAGAGTAGCCAGGTAAAAGTCGTGGGCAAAAAGAATTGCTCCAAGTATGTCAAATTTTCTTGTTGTTAGCAGGTAGCCGCCGCCGCATGCAACTACCAAATCGCTTTTTTCGTAGCTCCTCAATTTTTCTATTTCTGCTTTATTGAAGAGAAAAAAAGATTTGAATGGCAAAATCCTGAATAATGCGACTCGGGCGATGAACGAGGCAGCTTTAAACCCTTTCAGGATGATGTTTTTTGAATTACCAAATACTATTGTTTGTATATTTTGAATGTATTCGTGGTTGCCATACGGTTTTTTTAGCAGGTCTTTCTTGTCATGGCTGCTTATTGTCAGCTTTGCGCGCGGGAATTCCCTTTTAAGCTGATCAATCATGCATGTGATGATGGCTGCATCTCCTTTATTTTGGTAGGAATAACAATTTGTTATCAGTAACCTTTTGGGCACTTCCATTGTTGTTCGCAATCTGTATTAATTTATAAACCTTGCCAATAGTGAAACTATTCGGTAGTAACAAATCAATATATTTATAAATTAGCTGCCTTTCACAATAGACGATGAAACACAAGAATATTGTCTTAAACGCTCTTGATAAAGTTAGAGCTTTTCCTGGCTTGGCGCAGTTCGGAATAAGAGCCATCCTGCTGGCATTATTCTTGATTCTGCTGCAGTACTTCAGCCTCCCTTTTGTTGATGGCATCATAATTCCGACAGAGTTCTTCACCGTCCAATATATAGCGCTTTCAGGAACAATGATGTTTTCTGCGGTTGTGTTCCTTTTATTGGTGAAAGACCGCCTTTCTGAATTCCCTAAAGCAAAGTTTTCTCTTCGTGACTTGTTGTTATTTGGAGTTCTCGGGTTCCTGTTTCATTTCCTTTTCTTCTACGGGAAGCTTTGGATAAGTGAGAATCCGTTGCTCGCTTTCCAGAATTTTTATTTGGTTATGGGCCTGAGATACTTATTTCTATTACTTTCATTGGCGTCTTTTACTATTTCATTTTTTGGCACTCATTTTATCTCAAAATTTGTTCCGAAATTCAGGAAAGAACTATTCTTAAGCGCAGTATTTTTTATTATATTTACGGGCTTTTCGTATTTGGTGCAAAACAGCTGGAAATTGCTAAGTTTCACTATTACCAGAACAGAATACTTTGTTATGTCGCTGATTTTTGACAATGTCAAGCTCTACGGAAACGAGTCTTTGGGTATTGGCGGATTTGTTGTGAATATAGGGAAGGTGTGCTCAGGTGTAGAATCGTTAATGCTGTTTACATCTCTATATGCATTGATATTCTTCCTCGACAAGAAGAAGCTAGACACTAAGAGAATGCTTTTGCTTTTCATTCCGGGCTTGATTGGTGATTTCTTCGCAAACATCCTTCGAATTACATTGATACTTTTGCTTGGCGTCTGGATTAATCCGCAATTTGCTGTCGGAATCTTTCATACGAATGCAGGCTGGGTTCTCTTCATACTTTATTTCTTTGTTTTCTGGTACTTTGCTTATCCCTGGGTGAAAAAGAGCGATGGAACGAATAAAAAAGCTCATTAAGCATTTGAAAAAGGATGCTGTCTTTGCCAACTCGTTTTGGCTTATGGCTAACACTATAGTCTTGACTGGCTTCGGATTCTTATTCTGGACTTTGGTTGCGCGTTACTATACACCTCATGAAGTTGGACTGGCTTCGACTTTGATATCCTCAATGAATTTGATTGTCGCGATTTCAGGGCTTGGCCTTGGCGTAACTATAGTGAGATTTTTAAGAACTTCCAAGGACCCAAACAAAAACCTTAACACAATTTTTGGCATTTCTGTACTTTTGGGTTTGGTTATTTCGTCAGCCTTTGTTGTGCTGATAGGCATTTTTTCACCAAAACTTTCGTTTGTGCAGCATAACATTTTTTTTGGCATGATTTTTGTTCTGTCTGTGGTATCGACCCTTATCTTCACATTTCTTGATAGCGTATTCCTTTCCTATGATCTGCCAAAGTATTCAGTTGCAAAGGCAACTGTTTTCAGCATTGTGAAGATTGCCTTGCCTGTCGCCTTCGTCGCTTTTGGCGTGTTCGGCATATTTGGCTCATGGGTTGTTGGAACTTTGGCTGGTGTTATTCTTGGTATTATACTTCTGATGAGAAAAAAGCTTTACATGCCGAAATTGGCAATTCATGAGAACCTGCTTTTTGAAATCCTGCCTTTTTCCTTTGGCAATTATCTTGCAGGGCTTATCAAGATGTTACCTGCCCTTTTATTTCCTCTCCTGATAACAGAATTTCTTAGTCCCGCATCAACAGCATATTACTACACTGCCTTGATGATAGCAGGACTTCTTTACGTCATACCTAATGCAATGTCAAGCGCTTTGCTTGCTGAAGGCTCAAAAAACCCGGCATCTTACTATTCAGCACTGAAAAAAACCGCATTAACAACACTCGCATTGCTTATTCCCAGCACTATTGTGCTTTATGTATTAAGCCCTTTCCTCATGGGTCTGCTTGGAACAGATTATGCCTTGCATGGAACAATAATATTAAGAATATTTATTGCGGGTTCAATCCTTGTTGCCATCAACTTTTTTTATGGGACAAAATTAAATATTGAGAAGAAAGTCGGTACGCTGGTAATTAGAAATGTTATTGTTGTAGTTGTGACTTTTGGAAGCTGGTACTTTTTGTTTCTGCCTTACGGCCTTGCAGGGGTTGGCTTTGCTTGGATGGCGGGTCTCGCATCAATAACTCCCCTTTTCCTTTATGAGATTTTGAGACGGAAATAAGTCTCATTATTATATATTTGGTTTATCAGACCAAATAAATGCTTGTTTATTTGGCTTGACAGACCACACCTTGCATCATAAATAAAAAAGGGTTTGATTATTGCTTTTACAAAATTCCCCATTTGTCGTATCCTGAACGTTCTTGCATCTATTTTAGTAGTTTCTTCATTTCGAATACGAACTCAGAAGCGCGCTTAAACGAAGTCTTGGCTTTGTTTTCCTTGGTTTGTTCAAGCATGTTGTACTGGAATCTTGACCGTTTATCAAGCTCATACGAATATGATTCTATAACAGATTCTGCTTTTGCTGCAGCAATCTCAAGAGCATCTTGCTGCATTGCTTCGTAGTCTTCTAATAATTCTTTCTTCAGCTTATCAAGAACAAGAGCAATTAGCGAGTCACTTGTCACTTTATGGGATATTTTGTCCTGCGTTTTGTAGCCTAAATGCAAAAGGACAGCATTTGCCGTGTAGAACATTGAATAATAAGAAATCACAATGACCCACAAATGAGGTTTCAATTGGCTTTGCATTAATTCTTGCGCTGCCCTCAGCGAAAGTTCAGCGTTCTCAACGTATTTGTTTTTTGCTAAATTGTCTGTTTGCTTTACCAGCAAACCTTCTTCCAAGTACTTCCTGAAGTTTTTTTGGGCCTCATTCTTTCTTATAGCGTCAATCATCCTACAATCTCATAATACGGCTCTATTCCGTGGAGAATGACATTGTGCATTATCGCTTCGGAGCCGACTGTTGTTTCCTTTGAGTTCTTCATGGCCTTGAAATCTGTTTCACTGAATATGTTTAGATGAAGTTTTAAGGGCAGGATAGATGCAATGTTCTGTATCTCCTTCTCTATTCTTTCTTCACCTGCATCCGGAACGATAAATAATAGGTCTATGTCTGAGTGCTTTGTGCTTGTTTTTTTTGCATGGCTTCCAAATACCAAAAGGACAAACAGCTTTGTTCTTAATCCCTTGAAGGTTTCCAGCATTACAACTAAATCCTTGTTTTTTAGCAGCTCGCTTCTTCTTTCATGTTCGGCCTCAAAAATTAGAGGATGGGGTTTGATGTTAAGCGTAAGCCTGTATGACCTGCCAAAAGGCTTTAATGAGATTAGAGAGCGTTTTTCAAGCCTCTTGACTATGTTGTGCGCATTCTTGTAGTCTTTCTTCAACAGCTTTGCAACCGAACTTATGCTTAAGTCTTTGTCCTTATTCTCAATTAATAGCCTTATGAATTCTACTTCATTTCCTATCATGTTAATATCACCATGATGATATGTAAGTATATACATGATATAAATGTTTTGGTGTTCCATTAAAATGCTGTTTATATTTCAATTAAATAGATTCGCTAAAATCCTGCGGATTTATCGGAAGAATTACGAATAAATATGAGATATTGGCGACTATTTACTTTCTTGTAAGTTTTTTTCTTGACGTTTTGGCGATTTCTTTCTCATCTTTTTTAACTCTTCCTTCGAGCTTTTTTATGTCTTCTTCAGGAGGCAGCTCTTCGGGCTTTATCCCTCTTTTAGTGAGCACTCCCCTTACATCAGCATTGTTTCTCATATGTTCCTTAGTTATTCCACGTTCTCCTTTTAGGTCTTCCTTTTTGACATTAAAGTTTGTGATTTCTGTTGCAAGGTTCTTGGCTGTGATTGTTATTGTTGGCAAAAAGTCTGCAAGCGGCTTTTTTTGGGGAATGCCGAGCTTATTTTTCATCTTTGAGGTTGTGTTGCCACCAAAGAGGACTTGGTCGCCTTTGCTTCTTATTCTAGCAAAACCATTCTCATCCACTCCGCGTTCATAAATGAGCTTGGACAATTCTGTTTCTGTAGCAGCAAGCTTCTGCCTGGCATTGAGGCGTTCAATAAGCGCGATTCTTTTTTCAATTAATTCCTGCTTCCTGGTCTGGATTGCGAAATAACTTTGGGCGAAGGCAATTTGCTCTTTTCTAGGATCGCCATTCTGTGCAATCAGATAACAAGCATATCTCGTTAGCATGTGCTCATCCACTTCTCTCTTTGCATCTGATCCAAGCTCAACCATTTTCCTGACCTCGGGAAAATGGTCCTTTACGTCCTGCCCTGATTTTTTGCAGGCAATTTTTGCCCTCTCAATAGCGTTTACAAAATTCTCCCATTTGTCGTATCCTAGAAGCACTTGCAAATCTCTTGCATACCAGAATTCAATGCCTTCGGCTTGGTGAGCACAATTCTCAAAGGTATTTTTAAGCTTCGTTATTCTTTCTTTATCCATAATTCAGCAGAGATTTCTATTTATAATAAATACTTTCGCTAAAATCCTGCGAGATTATCGGAAGAATTACGAAAATAAAAATGGTGTCAACTCTTTCTTTTGCTTGTGTTCGCCAAAACCTTTATATATGTAATATATTACACAATTGAGTAATATGTTACACAATAAGTATTTTGAAATACTTGAGCTATTTCTGGGTAATCTGGAATCTGAAATATACGGAAGAGAGCTTATTGGCAAGGTTCCAATGAGCCAAAAGGCGATTGCTCTGGCTTTGAATGAGCTTGAGAAGGAAGGCATTGTTACATCAAAGAAAGAAGGCAACATGAAGTTCTTCCGGCTTAACCCTGAAAACACAGATTTAAAGGACATTATCGTCTCTGCAGAAATAAATAAAAAAATTCTTTTCTTAAAAAAATTCAGGAAGCTTGCGCATTTATTCAAACAAGATCAGCGGATAGTGGGCATTTTTGGAAGCTATGCAAAGGGAACTCAGAAAGAAGTTTCGGATTTAGACTTGTTCATTATTGGGGAAAAACACCGAAAAGATTACGATTCCGTCGGAAAACCTTTAGACCTGAACGTTAGCATTAAATACTTCTCAGAAAAAGAATTCATTAACTTATTAAAAAATAAAAACACTTTATGCAAGGAAATAATGGAATCGCACATACTAATGTTCGGATTTGAAAAATTCATCGGCATAATCTGGGGCAATTATGGATTCAATTGAATGGTGCCTTAAACAAAAAAATGGTTTGGAAATAATGCAGCCGAACAAGAACATGGCAGGTTCTTATCTAAAAATGGCAGAAGAGACAATAATCGCTCTTGAAGGGATGAAAAGCAGGATTTGGTCTGCGACAGCATCTTATTACGTCTTTTATTATTCTCTTTATTCTCTAATGCTCAGAATCGGGGTTAAATGCGAAATTCATTCTTGCTCTCTTAGGTTTATGAATGCCTTTCTGGAAGATTTTTATGATCCAAAAGACAATGAGATGATTGAAAAAGCTTTTTCCGCAAGAAAAGACTTGCAGTATTACGCGGACAGACCAGTTGATGATGAAAAAATTAGGCAAATTAAAAAATATTGCAAAGACTTTTTCATAAAAACAAAGGATATATCGGCAAGGATTACAGATGCGCAGATACGGGAAATAAGACTAAATTTACAAAACTAATAATCTCGCTAAGCACACCGGCACGAAAGTTCCCACAAGATATCTATCTCAATCCTTTCCTAATCTCGAGTTCATCCCAACCAACGCTTTCGAGCTTTGCGCGGATTTTCTTGTCAGTCAAGCCATGATTTCTGCACATTTTTATGTAATCTGCTAATTCCTTAGAAACTTGAGAATCCCTTTTTGCGGTAACAGCTTCTGCTCTTATCAATGCAGGCTTGATTGACTTGTGCTGTGCAAACTGGTATGCTGCGAATACAGCAAGAATGATTAGTCCCAGGATTGTCCATGAAAGGGTGTAGGAGCTTCTAATCTTCTTGACTGCTGTTTGGCCGCTCAAGTCGATTACTTGTGCTAGATTGCCATCAGGAGTCTTTATTTGCTCTACTATCTTGGCAGTAGGCTGGTTCCTTACTGGAGATTTAGGCTGCTCAACTGTGCTGTTCATTGTTGGAACTGTGGTGCCGCTAGTTGTGGTGCCTCCGTCAGAAGAACCGCCACCAGAGCCTCCACCGCCGCCTGAACTTCCGCCTCCTCCACTAGCAGTACCCCCCGTTGGTCCAGGTGGGGTGGGACATGCGCCGCAATCAACTGAGCAAATTGAGCAAGATTCATTGGAATCGCAAATGCTGTTCCCACACGTGCTGATTGGCACCTGTTCTATGCAGGCCTGCTGTTCTGCGTTGTCGCCTGAGCAGCCAAGCCCTCCAAAGCAGGAGCAAGTGCAGTCTCTTGTCTGGATTGAACTGCTGCATGCATTCCAAGCAGAGCAAGTCCAATTTTGTGAGCAGATGTATTGCTTGATGCCTGAATGCGCCAATGGGCTGATTTCGAATACATTTCCGCTGATTGTGCATGTTAAGGTGCTTCCTGTCTGGGCTGTTTGTTTTAAGACAGTTGCAGGAACTATTTGTTTTGAGCCTCCTGGTGGTGTCCACTTCAAGATTAACCCTGCTGAGCCAATGTTCTCGAAGAACTCAACACCTAATGTGTGTAGGCCTTGGCTAAGAGTAACGCTGTTATTCAGCTCCCTCATTGGATGGAGCAAGTCATTGTCAATGATGGTGCTTCCGTCTATTATTAATCGCGAGCCGTCATCGCTTGATAAGAAAAAAGTATAAGTTCCTGTTGATGGTATATCAATAAAGCCAGAGTATTTCGCTGCGAATCTGTCAATGTAAGGAGTGCCATAAAATGCCGTGCTTACAGATGCAAAGTTGATTTGGGAAACATTGAGAGTTAGGCTTGGTGTTAATGTTGAGAAGTCAGGGATTCTTGATAAATCTTGGCTGAAAGAATAATATTGTGCAGTAAGACCTGCAATTGCTTGCTGAGTTTGGGTCGGGCACACAAGAATCTGCTCGCCAGACTGGTCGCAGTTTTCAGAAATTTCATCTATGCTGTTTAATACCGCGTCCTTGACGCATAAGACAGTTATATCAGCTACTTTTTCAACGAAAAGCTTCTTTTGGGACACAGGCAGGCTTCTGACTAAAGAATATCCTGCAACTCCATTATCAACGCCAGTTTCAATGCCGGCTTGTGATAAATTCAATTGGCTTGGCAGGCCATCAAAAGAGTAAGGGAATTCAACAACTGGCTTGTTGTTAACTAAAACCTTCACGTTCTTTGTCCCGTTCAATAAGTCTCCTGTGTAATTATCGCCATCAATTTTAACTTGAACAATTGAAGGATATTCTATACTTGCGAAGTTGCTAACTATCGGTGCGCTCTGAACTGAAAAAGAAATTATGTAGTCAATTATGTTTTCGTTTCCTGCCGTATCCTGGCATTTGAGGTAATAATAATATGAAATTCCATCTGCCAAACCTTGAAGCTGTTTTGAATGAGATGAACCGCCTGTAGTTGAGAAAGGTGTCATTAAATTATAATTCGTTCCATTTGAAGTTGAAAAGCGGCAGCTGGCATTCTCATTAGTTGTTATCGCTAAACTTGCTGTCGTGATTCCACTAGGCAAGATTCCTTGCGGGATTCCACCGCTAAGGACTGGAGGGATTGAATCAACTGGTATCGGTTGTGCTATGGAAAAAGCGATCAAGT
>JBBSVZ010000104.1:0-7231 GCA_038046545.1 Nanobdellota archaeon
GAATTGTTATTATCTTGCCATCATTTACTGCTGCCTTAATAGTGTCGTCGTTTAAATGAATATCAAAGTCAACGATACAACAGTCGCGCTTTTTTGAAAAGATCAACTTTGAAACAAGTTTTTCACTTATAAGGAGGTCGCCCATCACGATTATAATAGCCTTTCCCCTGGCAAGCTTTCTTGCTTGCCAAAGTGAGTACATTGTTTGAGTTGACCTGTAAAAAGGATTTTCCGCATACCTTACACTATTGCCAAGAAGCTTTTTTACCATGTTCTTCCTATGGCCAACTATAACAACAATATCGTTAAGCCCTAATCCTCTGAATATCTCTATTTGCCTTTCTATGAGCGTTTTTCCTCCAACTTTCAGCAGGGCTTTCGGTGCATCCGTTGTTAATGGCCAGATTCTTCTTCCAACACCTGCAGCGAAAATAAGAACTGTTGGCTTGCTTTCCAAATCATTCGCTTTCTTCAGGTCTTTTTCGAAATCAACTTCAGTCCAGGGAAGGTTTTCTGTAGAGACTGCATCAAGCCTTTGGGTTTTGAAGCACTCATTTATTATTTCGAAAATGTATTTGTTAGTCTGCCCTTTTCTCACTGCTTTCTCAAGCTTTTCAAAAAGCCGAGAGGCGCTCGCGGCAGAATATTTCCTGATACCAAGACATTCCCCTGATGCAATCTTTATAGGGATATCTTTACCTATTATTCTGACACGTTGGCCTTGAACGATTGCTTTTGTAGCTTCCTCGTCAAGCTTAGCGCCGAAATCAACTACCATCGCGTCCTGATGGGGGTGGTCGAGAAGCTTTTTGAGAATCAAAGGATGGAAATAAGTGTCTCCATTCATGTGGATTATGGGCTTTCCGCGAACAGCTTTTCTTGCTGCGTAAAGTGAATACATTGTTTGAGTGCTGGCATACTTCTTATTAGTAATATACCTGACATGATTGCCAAGAACTTTCTTGACTTTCTCGCCTTTGTAGCCTATGACAACTACTATGTCTTTAATACCTGCTTCTTCACATGAATCAACAATATGTTCAATCAGCCTTTTATTTCCAACTTTCAGAAGGCATTTCGGCACGTCATTTGTGTGCGGTCTTAGTCTCAACCCCTCTCCTGCTGCAAGTATTATTACCGTATGATTCTGGCTCATGAATTATCCCACCTGGTTTTTTTCGAGCGTGTATATAACTTTCCTAGTTCTGCTGTGTTGGTTTTTGAAGCTAATTTCATTTTGAGTCATTCCAGTTGTGGTAAGCTTTAAGCGATCAAACTTCAAGTAGTTTTTATGCTTAATATTCATTTTTTTACCTAAACTTGCAGCGAAAATAACACCTAACGGCTTACTGGCAATGGTGCGTGCCCGAGCAAGATCCTTTTTGAAATCAATCTCTAACCAGTACGATTCATTGCAGGGCATAGTTCTAACAACATTGTTAGTGAGCAATTGGTTAAGTCCATCATGGACATGAAGTTCGTAACGCTTTTGCCTAGCAGATTTTCTTGCTTGTTCGTAAAGCTTGCTCGAAAGGCTTGCACTAAGCTTGAGGATACCTGTGCTTTCTCCTGACGCTCTGTCAAGAGGTATATCTTTGCTTACATACCGCAGCCTTTTATTCTGGATAACCGCCTTAGTGGCTTCCTTGTCAAGCTTGTTTCTGAACTCCATGAGTAGCACGTTTTGCGAAGGATTAGCAATAATTTTTTTGATTAATAAAGGTTCAAAATAGTTATCTCCGTCAATATGTATCACTGGCAGTCCTTGGCATAACTTTTGAGTTAGGTGCAGGGAATAAAGCGTTTGGGTTTCTGCAAATTTATTGTTCCAAACATATCGAACCGTGTCTTTAAGCAGCCTCTTGATTTTTTCACCTTTATAGCCTACGATAACGATTATCTCGGTGATGCCAGCCTGTTTGCACGCTTCTACCTGATACTCAATGAGAGTTTTTCCATTAACTTTTAGCATGCACTTTGGAATGGTATTTGTATGAGGACGGAGGCGGACACCTTTTCCAGCTGCAAAGATTATGGCTGTGTGATTCATTTTCTGTGCCACAACCATGCTGTTTTTGCAATTGAATTAATGTCATGCTCAGGTTTCCATCCGAGGACAGAACGTATTTTCTCTGAGCTTGCGATAAGGACTGGCGGATCGCCAGGCCTGCGAGCATTATATTTTATTTTTATTTTCTTTCCAACAGCTTTTTCGCAGGCTTTTATTACTTCCAGAACACTGAAGCCCTTCTGGTTTCCAAGATTGAAAACTTCAGACTTTTTATTTTTCACTAAATAATCGAGAGCAAGCAAGTGTGCGTCAATGAGATCTTGTACGTGAATGTAATCGCGGATGCAAGTGCCGTCCTTTGTGGGATAATCATTTCCAAAAACATTTATTGGCTCTCCTTTTTTTGCTGCAAAAAGAATTTTTGGGATTAAGTGAGTTTCAGGTTCATGGTTTTCTCCAAGAGAGGCATCTGGAGCAGCGCCTGCAACGTTGAAATATCTTAGCGCTACAGAATTTATTCCAATGTTTTCGTAAACCTGCAAGGCTTTCTCAAACATCAGCTTGCTCGCGCCATAGTGGTTGATCGGTTTTGTTGGTGAGTTCTCTGTGATTGGTGTTTTTTCAGGATTGCCGTAAACTGCTGCTGTTGATGAAAAAACAATTTTGCTGACCTTGTTGTCAACCATTGCGTTAAGCAGATTGGTTCCATTCGCCAAGTTGTTTTCATAATACTTCTTCGGATTTCTCATTGATTCTGCAACATCAATGTATCCAGCGAAATGCATTACTGCGTCGTGGCCTTTGATAGCATCTGATATTTTTTTAGTGTCATTCAAATTGCCGATTACGAGCTTGGCTCGTTTATCTACTGCCTTCTTATGCCCATTCTCCAAGCTATCAAAAACAGTAACTTTGTGTCCTTTGTCAAGCAGACTTTTGACAGCGAAGCTGCCAATATAGCCTGCACCCCCTGTTACCAGTACTCTCATTTTACTTCAGCGTAATTATGTTTATATCACGTATGAATGCGTTTCTGTCAAACTTTGAGTTAGCATATTTTGGAGGAGTATCCTCAAGGAAAGTGAATCGCAAGGAAATCGTCTCATCAATTCCAACTTCGCCTGTTTCGACATAAACAGTCTGCCACCGTAACAGCTTGGCATTATAGATGGCGACAATTGTCTTTTGTCCGTTTGCCTCAACTAATAGTTTTACAGACTCAGGAGGCGTTGCAAATACATCAAACTTGATGAAATGTTTTCCGCGAGTTGTTTTGATGTTCCCCATTGCAGTATTATTTGTAAGGTAAAATGTTAACGCGATATTATCAGGGACTATCGTTGAATTGAAAACTGATACGGGAACGTATTGGAATGATGTAAAATTGTTTATTTTTGATGTTATGGCTTCAAAAGTTGTTCCTCTCGCACCTCCAAGGCGTATTATTGGAATATTGTTGTAAAGATTTGGAATTTTGTTGCTTATATTCACTTTTAATCCAAGGAATTCAGTTTCATTTTCTTCTGGCAGAATATCTTGCTGAGTGACATTTAAAGTGGGACTTTGATATTCTAGCGGTTGAACAATTGAGTTCTGAGAAGAATAAACCATATCGAAAACTATCGATACAACGACGATACTGCAAAATAAGATGGACGCCAGCCATAAAAGCCTAAGCCTTCTGTATTTTCTTCGTGATTCTATTTTGTTCATTGTTTCCGCTTCATTTTCTTAAGCATACTCATCGTTTCAATGTGACTTTTTCTTACCGAGCTTGCTATGAATCCCATGCTGAGAAGAATTAATGTGATTAACATGAATGAAATTGCCATGATTAGGCTTCCGTATTTTGTTACATTCCCGCCTGTTTTTATCATTTCTTTTATGATCACATAACCAAACCCAACTGCTAAGGAGAAAGGAATCATTGAAACTGCAATGAAGAATTGCATTGGCCTGTGGTCTCTGAATAGCTCCATTACAGTTGTGAGAATGTAGAGGCCATCACCCCATGTGTCAAGCTTTGATTCAGAGCCCGTGGGTCTGGGGCGGTATTTTACTGGAATTTCACCGATTTTGAATCCTGACTCAAGAGTTTTAATGGTTAATTCAGTTTCAATTGTGAATCCTCTTGATGTAATGTTTATTGAGTTGACTATATCTCTATTGAAGACTCGATAACCTGAAAGCATATCCTTTATGTCAGTCGGAAAGCTGAAATGAAGCGCCCAAAGAATCAAATTATTTCCTATTTTGTGAACTAACGATTTTTTTTCTTTTTTGAAACCTTCCATTCTTGAGCCTACCATCATGTCGGCTCTTCCGTTGAGAACAGGAGTCAAAAGGTCATGAATAGACTCTGCCGGATACGTGTCGTCAGCGTCAACAATCACAAAGTAATCATAATCGAGAATTTCAAAAGCATGCTGGATGACATTTCCTTTACCGATTCTTCTAACTGTAACGACGTTTGCTCCGGCCTTTTTTGCTAATTGTCCAGTGTTATCTGTGCTATTGTTGTCAAAAACGAAGATATCTGCCTTTGGAAGCTCTTTTTTGAAATCTTTGACTACTTTAGATATAGTTATCTCTTCGTTATATGCTGGAATTATAACTGCTATTGACCCCCTCATAGCGTGCAGAGATAATTGAATGATTTATAAATGTTGCTATAGTTAGATACTATGTAGTAGTGACATTTATAAAAGTATTTTTGGGCATTTCAATCAATTGGAAGTTTCTTGCAAAGACGGCATTGTCGGCTATAACCTTCCCGTCTGCTATAATAAAAGTATCATTCACAAATGTTAGACGAAATTTCAAAGTTTCAGAGTCTTTTATTGGGGTAATGATAGTTCTCCAGGTGGTCATATTGTTCTTTAGCCTTATTTCATAATCCAAGTCATTCAGCTGATATTTCAGTATCGCTGGTGGCGGATCGTTTCCTTTTACTTCAAAATAAAGCAGAAAGTTTCCCTTTGGAAGATGAGTATCTATGCGAATGTAATCGCCTCGACTATAGAGCGGCGTAATGCCCTGATAAGGGGGTCCAAACCTTCCTTTTAGTTCACCTTGAGAAAATCTATTGACGCTAACTGGCTGATAGGTCTGGTTTCCTAACCGAATAGGTTTCTCGTATTCATCTACTAGAATGTGCGACCAAGTTTTTCGCTTGACTCGGTTATATTCATTATCGACTTCTTTGATTAGATCCTCGACTACATCTGCCCTGTCAATTGCTGTTCGGGTAGTTGAGTAAAAAGTATAAACCATGAAAAATCTGTTTTTGGATTTAACCTGATTTTCGAGCTGTTTAGCTATCTCCTCTTTGTTCAATGAATTAACAGCGGGTATATAACCGAGACTCCAATTAAAATTAGATGGTGAATAATGTTTGACTAAAAATGAAGGGAGATTATAATACACCACTAAATCGCCTTTTTTATAATCTTCTAACAAGAATTTCGTCGCACTTCTCCAATCTTCTTTTTCTGGTTGCGCATACATCTTATTTATTGAGCTCAAATTTGCAACTGCTAAGATTATCAAAATGATGATAGTTAGTACCTCGAATTTTATGTTTGTTAACGCTCTCGCAATTATTAGTATGAGAAAGGGAAGAGTGATGATAAGGTAGCGCGATACCCATATGGGTGTCTTTTGCGATACTAAAAATGCAGCAATCAAAGGTGCGTAACAAGAAAAAAACACGTAACCTTCCGACCATGATTCGGAAATCTTGAACTTGTTTTTTCCCAATAATCTCGAAAAAACAGGCATGATGAATAATATTAGTATTATTATTGTCGCGAGTAAAAAAAGACTGTCTGGGAGGAATTCAATACCGGAATATTCCTTGAACAATTCGTTAAAAGAATTTAATGATGGCTTTTGTACCCATGAAATCAGCGTTCTTCCTGGGTCCCCAAGCACTATGCGTGGTATGAATTTATAGACACCCCAAACAAGGTAGGCTGCAACTATCGGTATCGCTATTCTGATGAAAAAAACCGTCCGATTAAAAATGCTTTCTTGCTTTCTGAAAAAAAGTCGAACAAAAAGATAAAAAAGCTGTATACCTGCAACCATTATGAAAAAATAATGTGAATAAAATCCGGCTATTGCTGTAATTATGTAGAAAAATGTATCTCTGGTAAAACTTTTTTGTTTGATTGTTTTATGGAGAAAGTAAGTCGAGGTTATTGTTATGAACACTAGCAGTGTGTAAGGCCTGGCCTCCTGAGCATAATAAACGAAAAATTGTGAAATGGCCAAGAGAATGGAAGCAACAAGCCCTGTTTTGGCGTTAAACAATTCTTTTCCAAGAAAAAATATCGCAACAACTGAGGCAGTTGCAAAAACTGCAGAAAAACCTCTCGTTGAGGAGTCACTTGCCCCAAAAAAATATATCCAAGTGTGCAAAAAAAGGTGATAACCTGGAGGGTGAGCACCGTCTTTCCCCTTTACAATCTCGGTTATATCCATTTTAGCAATCCTTACAGAATTTTGCTCATCTGCCCAAAAACTTTCATCGTTGATTTTATAAAAATTCAGCATTAAGGAAATAACAACAAAAAATCCAATTATGATTATCGGAACGTGCCTTTTAAAACCGTTGTCTCTCTTTTTTTGTTCTGCCATTATAGTCATCATTCAGTGATTACTTTTTATGATTGGGTGTTCGTTTGCAATAAAAAGCTTTTCGTCAGAAAAGCATATTAATCCTTGCAGAATCAAATTCTTTTTTCTGTTCTTCTCCAACTATATTGATGAATTTATTGCAAAGTCTTCTTGTTTTTCAATTCCTCTCCACTCGTCAGTCAAATCCTGCCTAACAGCTATTCCTCTTCTTATCCTGAAAAACAATGAGTGCTTTGTCCTTGTCAATAGTTAATCATCTGGGAAAAATTTCTTATCAAAGCAAGCATCGCACATTGCTTTGTGCCAATCTTTGTTATGCGCCGATATCTTGGTTTTGCATTTTGAGCAGTTGAAGTCCATTTCTTCATTGTGCTTCATGTGAAATGTGCGCATTTTGTCTTTCGTATCTGCGGGGCCAAGAGATTCTGCGAAAGAGCCACTTGACCAAATGCTTGGCTCGTCTACGTCTTTTCCATCAAGTGTTTTTTGTGGCATTTTAATCAGTTAATGTTTTTACTTGAAATGGCATTAATACGCTCCATAAGTATATTTTTGTACACTTCTTTATAATTTTTATGT
>JBBSVZ010000105.1:0-2745 GCA_038046545.1 Nanobdellota archaeon
TGTTGTAATTCTTTAGAAATCGAGTTTTTACACAGCCTGATGTCTCAATATTGGTGTTGAGGTTGCTTGGCTCGGATATCCCGCTATTGAGGCATGTACTTTGTGCTTTTTCTCCGGTACTGTCATCGCAAGGCGGGACGATCTCAAGGCTTATCTTATCGACGGAGTTGCTATCAATGGCGTCAGTGGTGGTCCCGTTATTAACAGCACTGCTACAGAAAGCGTTCAGTTTGTCGGTATCATGACCGCATACATAGCTAACCGTGCTACCGACGGCACGTTGCCCGGTCTTTCTATTGCCTAAGATGTCTCCCATTTTCATGGCGTCATTCAGCATGTTCGCTCCATAGATGAGGCAACTAGAAAAAAGCGAGAAATTGAACAGCAACAACAAATTGAGAAATTTGTACAACAAACTGGGCAACCAAACGGAATATAAAAGAAAAAGGAACAGCTAACAACCAGATGAACGTGAACGAGTGCCATAGGATACTTTTTTGAACAACGGATTGAGATTTGCAAATTGTCTTTTTGCTCTTTTGCGTTTTGGCAGTGGCACTCGTCAATCATCAGGGCGTTAGTCATAAAAGGAGAACAAATGTCTTGGCAAAAACTATTTGTGGTTGTAGGGGTAATTCTTTTGGTTATCATTGTGTGGCTTGGACGGTACAAGATTGTCAGTGCATCTAATTGCGTCTATCGTCTTGACTGCTGGACCGGCGGAATTGTTCGAATTTACGGTGGTGAGACGGAAGTTGTTTCAATATGCAAAACAAAAAGAGATGAAGTTGCTCCAGCAGTAGCAGAAAATGAAGTTGCTCCAACAGTAATAGAAGAGTCTCCAGTTCAATGAAGTGGGTTTACTTCACTCATTGCTTCCCTGTGTAAGCTATTACTCGGGCGTAAGATAGTAACCGAGCGTGAGAAGGTGAAGCCAACGGTGAAGGTGAAACCCGGCGGAGAAGTGTAAGAAAGGCTGACAAATTCATGCACTGGAGACAGTAGTCTAATAGTGATTTTGGCATTAGGCAGGCGATTTGGCAGTTCAGTTCGGCATTATGAAGGAGTAATATACTATGATTGAATATGCAGAGACGAAAGACTTCCAAGTTCAGCAGATAGAGAGTCTTTTTTTGTCGGTTGGTTGGTCCTCAGGCCAATACCCGGAAGAACTTACTGTAGCGATGAAGAACTCAGATTCCGTTGTCTCAGCTTGGGATAACGGTGAATTAATTGGACTTGTCAACGCCTTATCGGACAAGATAATGACGGTTTACTTTCACTACCTTTTGGTGAAGCCGGAGTATCAATCTAAAGGTATTGGTAAAAACCTTATGGAGAGAATACTGACGAAGTATCAACCATATGCAAGAAAAGCCGTCATTGCATACAAGAGCGAAGTGGGATTCTATGAAAAGTGTGGATTTGGACCACACTCCGACAAAGTACCCATGTTCATCACAATACTTACGACACAATAGCTTAGTGGGTTTTTGGAAAGTTTGTGTTCCACACTGTTGGCAGCAGGTAAGCTTGACCGTTAGAAAGAAAAAAGGAGATAAAAATGACACAGGAAGAAATTTTTGAGTTTATTAACAAAAATATGTCTTGTACTTTGGCAACATGCGTCGATAACAAACCTCATGTTCGTTGGATGTGGATGTATGGGGCAGACGAAAAGGGGATAATATTCCACACAGGTGCCGTTAGAGATGTGTTTAAACAACTTAAAGCAAATCCTAATATTGAATTGTGTTTCTATAATATGGATCCTCAAAATATGGTCCAGGTTCGCGTCAGTGGAATCGCTGTGCAAGAGAACGATATGAAACTGAAGGAAGAAATTATTTCCAATAGACCTTTTTTTAAGCCCATTGTCGCTCAATATGGTCATGAAATAATTGCAGTATTTCGTATCCAGAAAATGGTAGCAACTGTTTGGTCAATGGCAAAAAATCTTGAACCAAAGGAAATCATCAATATAAAATAATTTCTAATAAGGCATTTTAGCCGACACCGCAAGCCTTAAAAATGGAAAAAATAAATGAAAACCACAGAGTATTTTAGATATACTAAAAAGAGATCCGACCGCTCTTGGATAAAGGATGAATGGATTGAATTTGCAATAAATAATCCAATAAAAGAAGAAGTCCAATCTGATGGGAGGATTAAGAAATGGGCAAAGATTAATGCAGTGGATAAATATTTAAGAGTAATATTGTTAGAAGATGATATGACTGTTCATAATGCTTTTTTTGATAAGTCATTTAAGGAGGGATAAAAGAATGAAACTAAAATATTTTTCAGATACTGATACTGCTCATATTGAGTTTACAGATAATGAGGTAGACGAGACAAAAGAAGTCAGTGAAAATATTTATGTAGACTTAGACCGTAAAGGTAACCTAATAAGTATGACTATAGAACATGCTAAAGAGAATGCAGGTTTGTCTGAATTCTCATATCAAGAGATAGTAAGGAAAGCTGCATAATGCATGCCTGAAGAGAATTAGGCACTATAGAGGACGTTGGAGCACACACTTTGACAAGAATTTAATTTCTGCTTAAATCTGATGTTGCTAATGTGTTACTTATGAACTTGGTATTATCCTGTTTCTGAATATCATTGCAATTTGGTGTGTTGCGGTGATTGTCCAGCTAAGGAATCTTGTGTTAAATCAGGCAAAGGCAGAAGTATAATTAGAGGTAAAAATGAAGCTTTTGTAGAATCTAATAGGGAGAAGG
>JBBSVZ010000106.1:0-13631 GCA_038046545.1 Nanobdellota archaeon
GTTATCCTGCTAACATCAGGTTTTTAAATATCTGCAGGTTCTTTGTGTTAACATGATAATAATGAAATTTGGAGGTACATCGGTTGGTTCTGCTGAAAGACTGAAAACTATTGTCGAGCTGATTAAAGAAAGGAAGGAAGAAAAGCCAGTCATTGTGCTTTCAGCAGTGTCAAAGATTACTGACACACTGATAGCAGCTGCTTACAGTGCAGTTCACGGAAAAGCCGATATATCTGCCATTGAACAGCGCCATTTACAAATACTTGATGAACTAGGAATAGACTCGTCTGTGCTCAAGCCCTATTTTGCTGAGCTCAAAAGCGAGCTGCAACACATTGCAGGATTCGCAAGATTAACACCGCAGCTTCTTGATAGTGTGGTATCATATGGCGAGCGCCTCTCAGTTCGGATGTTCAGCCTTTATGCGAACAGCCAAGGATTGACAACAAGAGCAGTTGACGCTTTTGAAGCGGGTTTGCTCACTGACAACCGGTTTGGAAAGGCAGAAGTCCTGCCAGAAGCTTATACTGAACTAAACAAAAGCCTAACTATCCTGATTAACGAAGGCAAAATCCCAATAATTACGGGCTACATCGGAAAATCAAAAGGCGGACAAATCACAACTCTCGGAAGAGGCGGGTCCGATTATAGTGCAGCAATAATTGGCGCTGCGCTTCATGCAAAAGAAATCCAAATATGGACAGATGTTAATGGTGTGTTAAGCGCAGACCCCAAAATAGTCCCTCAAGCAAAAACAGTGCCTTTAGTTTCATTTGACGAAGCATCTGAACTCTCGTATTTTGGGGCTAAAGTCTTGCACCCAAAAACTATTTTACCTGCAATGCAGTACGACATTCCCGTCAGGGTGTTGAACACATTCGAACCTGTTAATCCCGGAACCAAGATAGTGAAGCAGGCAATAAATGGAAGAACAATAAAAGCTATAACTGCCAAGAAAAACGTCACGTTGATAACAATAAGGTCAACACGCATGCTTCATGCGCACGGTTTTTTACATAGGATATTCAAAGTTTTCGACGAGCGGGAAGTTTCAGTCGATATGATAGCAACTTCTGAAATAAGCGTTTCAATGACCGTGGATAAAGGGCGAGACATCGAGGGAGTGATGAAAGAGCTGCACAACTTTGCAGAAGTTAAGATGGAACATAATAGAGCAAGCATTTCGCTCGTAGGTCAAGGAATCCATGATAACAGCTCAACAATACAGAAGATTTTCAATGCTCTTGCTCAAGAGAATATTCCTGTTGAAATGATCTCGCAAGGAGCTTCTGAGATTAGTTTTGGATTTGTCGTAGACAATTCAAAAGCTGATGATGCTGTAAGGGCTTTGCACAAAACATTTTTCGAGGTGGAACAATGAAATTACAAGGAGCAATAACTGCTTTAATCACGCCGTTTAAAGAAAACGGAGAGATTGATTATGATGCATTCAGGAAGCACACAAGAAATCAAATAAAAGCAGGGATCAATGGAATAGTGCCATTGGGCACAACCGGCGAATCGCCAACAATTGAGAAAGAAGAACGAGAACAGATAATCAAGATTTCTGTCGAGGAAGCTAAAAAGAAAATTCCAGTAATAGTCGGAACAGGCTCAAACTCAACAAAAAAAACAATAGAGGAAACAAAGGAAGCAGAAAAGCTGGGTGCAGATGCCGCATTGATTGTATCGCCATACTATAACAAACCGACGCAGGAAGGGCTTTACCGCCATTTCGAGGCAATTGCCAATGAAACAAACCTTCCCATTATTGTTTATAACATTAAAGGCAGGACGGGAGTCAACATAGAAACATCCACTTTGAAAAGAATGTCACAGCTGAAAAATATTGTTGCAGTCAAGGAAGCGTCAGGTGATATAAACCAGATGGGAGACGTAATAAACGAGCTTCCAAAATCATTTACGGTTTTATCAGGTGACGATTCGATGACTTTGCCGCTCATGGTGCTAGGAGGAAAAGGAGTAATATCAGTAATCTCAAACCTATTTCCGGAAAAAACCGTAGCTATGACTTCGGCTGCACTCAAAGGAAATTGGGAGGAAGCCAGAAAAATCCATTACGAACTGCTTCCCTTTATGAAAGTCGCATTTATCGAAACAAATCCAATCCCAATAAAAACTTCCATGAACCTTTGCGGCTGGAAAGGAGGCAGTTTCTGGCTGCCAATGTGCGAGATGCAGCCACAAAATATGGAAAAGCTATCGGCAGTGCTTAAGCAAATGAGGATGCTGAAATGAAAATAGCAATAGTCGGCTACGGCAGGATGGGAAAAGAAATAGAGAAAGTATGCAAAGCAAGAAAGCATGAACTCGTAGCAATAATCGACCCTTCAGAGCCCAATGCAACACATAAAGCAATTAATGCAGATGCTTTGAAAAATGCAGATGCAGTAATCGAGTTCACCCACCCATCGCAAGCTGTCAGCAACATTGAAAAAATAGCCTCGTTAAAAAAAAATATTGTTGTTGGCACAACCGGCTGGCATTCAGAACTGAAGAAAGTGAATGACACAGTAAATAAGCAGGGTGTGGCAATGATTTATGGCACCAACTTTTCGCTGGGAGTAAACATTTTTTACCGAATCATTGAGTCGGCAGCAGCATTGATCGACCGGGCAGAGAATTATGATATTTATGGTATGGAAATGCACCACGCCGGAAAGGCAGACTCCCCTTCAGGAACTGCAAAATCAATAGCCGATATTCTTCTTAGCAATATCAGGAGAAAGAAAAAAGCAGTCTACGACAAGCTTGAAAAGCAGATTTCGCCTGACGAGGTTCATTTCACAAGCGTTCGTGCAGGTAGTTTGCCTGGAACACATATAGTTGGCTTTGACAGTGCGCAGGACAAAATCGAGTTAAGGCATGACGCAAAAGGTCGCGAAGGATTCGCACTTGGAGCAGTCATGGCAGCAGAATGGCTCGATGGAAAGAAAGGTCTGTTTACCGTCTCAGACTTTATGAGCGAGTACTTCAAATGAAAAAAATGGCAAAAATAAAAGTGGGCATACTTGGTGCAACTGGAACTGTTGGACAGAGATTCATCCAGCTTCTCGAGAATCATCCCTGGTTCGAAATCACAGAAGTGGCGGCATCCGAGAAGTCAGCCGGGCAGACTTATGAGCAAGCAGTTGCCGGTAGATGGCTCCAGACTACGCCAATCCCTGCGAATGTTAAGAAACTGAAAGTCAAGGAATGCAAGTCGAACCTAAACTGCACAGTTGTATTTTCAGGACTTGACGCTACTGTTGCCGGTGAAATCGAGGCAGCATTTGCCGATGCAGGATACAAAGTCTTCAGCAATGCAAAAAATCACAGGATGGACAATCATGTTCCATTGATGATTCCTGAAGTTAATGCATCACATGCGCCATTAATAAAATCACAAAAAAGGAAAGGATTCATTGTTACAAATCCCAATTGCACCACTATCGGGATGGTGATGGCACTTGCGCCCCTGCAGAAGGAATTTGGGATAACCTCAGTAATAATGACCTCTATGCAGGCAATTTCGGGTGCGGGTTATCCGGGCGTAGCATCGATAGATATAGTCGATAATGTAATCCCGTTTATAGGTGGTGAGGAAGAGAAAGTGCAGACAGAAACTCTAAAGCTCCTCGGCACACTCGAAAAAGGAAAAGTGAAGCCTGCAGAAATAACAATAAGTGCACATTGCAATAGGGTGGCAGTAATTGATGGTCACACAGAAACAGTTTCATTTTCACTTAAAAAGAAACCGAGCATAGAGGAAATAAAAAGAACTTTTTCAAACTACAACCCTCTTCGGGGTTTGAATCTTCCATCAGCACCTGCGCATCCCATAATTGTCTTAGAAGAACAAAACAGGCCTCAGCCAAAACTTGACAGAAACCTTGAAAAGGGAATGGCCTGTGTTATCGGAAGAATAAGGAAGGATGAAGTTTTGGGGTACAAAATGGTCGTGCTTAGCCACAATACGATCAGGGGAGCCGCAGGATGCTCAATACTTAATGCCGAGCTTATGAAAGCCAAAGGTTTTTTGGGTGAATAAAATATGAACTCTTCAAAAAGACTTGAGAGAATCCCGCCTTATTTATTTGCAGAAATTAACAAGAAAATCGCAGAGGCAAAGAAAAGGGGAGTGGACGTAATAAGTCTCGGGATAGGAGACCCGGACATGCCAACGCCCAAACCCATTATTGATGTGCTTGAAAAAGAAGCCAATAACCCTAAGAACCACCAATATCCGGATTACGAGGGGCTTCTTGCTTTCAGAACTGCAGTATCTCAATGGTACAAAAGAAGGCACAATGTCGATTTAGACCCTGAAAAAGAAGTCTTGACGCTTATTGGTGCAAAAGAAGGAAGTGTGCATCTATCAATTGCTTTTCTTAATCCTGGAGAAGTAGCCTTAATCCCAAGTCCGGGTTATACAGTTTACAAGACGGCAGCTATTATGACCGATGCTGAGCCTTACGAGATGCCTTTGCTTGAGGAAAACGAATTCTTGCCTGCCCTTCGCGCAATTCCATCCGATGTTGTGAAAAAAACAAAGCTGCTCTACCTCAATTACCCAAACAACCCAACAGGCGCTGTTGCTGGCAAAGAATTCTACAAAGAGGTCATTGATTTTGCTAATGACAACAAGATAATAGTATGCTCTGACAACCCGTACAGCGAAACAGGCTACGATGGATACAAACCATTATCTTTTCTTGAAATCCCGGGCGCGAAGGAAGTTGGAGTAGAAATGAATTCGCTTAGCAAGCCATATAATATGACTGGCTGGAGGGTGGGCATGGCTGTTGGTAATGCTGATATCATCAAAGGAATGGGGATTTCAAAATCCAATACGGACAGCGGCGTGTTCAACGCGATTCAGTATGCAGCGATAAAAGCGCTTTCATTGCCTGATTCGCACATCGAGAATCTTATGAAAATTTACCAGAAAAGACGAGACTTAGTGCTTGACACATTCAAAAAAGTCGGGCTTAAAGCATTCAAGCCAAAAGCAGCATTCTACATCTGGACCAAAGTTCCCGATGGGGAGACATCTGCAAGCTTCGCTACAAAAATTTTAGAAAAAACGGGCGTAGTAATCACCCCTGGCGCAGGTTACGGAAAAACAGGCGAAGGATACTTCAGAATTTCACTCACAGTCCCGGACGAAAGGCTTAAAGAAGCCATGCAAAGAATAGAAAAGGTGCTAGCATGATAATTGACAACAAGTTATACATCGGAGGCATAGCTGCTTTGGAACTTGCAAAAACATATGGCACCCCCCTGTACGCGTATGATGAAAGTGTCATCAGGCAGAGATGCAAAGATTTGCAGAAGTTTATCAGCTATCGGCCAATTAAAGTTTATTATGCGTGCAAGGCAAACTCAAATCCAACAATCTTACGCGCGATAAAAGAGGAAGGATGCGGAATAGATGCGGTTTCTCCTGGTGAAATAGTTCTTGCTCTAAATTGCGGGTTTTCGCCAAAAGAAATTGTTTTCACTGGCAACAATCTTACAGATGATGAGATGAGATTTGGAATCACCCAAGGGATCTTGCAGAACATCGATTCCCTGTCTCAGCTTGAAAGGTATGGAAAAATAAATCCCGGCTCTAAGATTTGGGTGCGGATAAACACTGATGTCGGTGCAGGCCATCATGCACACACGATAACCGGCGGGCCTGACTCGAAGTTCGGCATTTATTACGATAAGATTCAGGAAATCAAGGCAATTGCAGATATGCATAGGCTCAAAATAGTTGGTGTGCACCAGCATATCGGCTCGGGAATACTGAATCCTGATGATTTCATAACCGCGATGGATGCTCTCCTTCCTGTTGCAAAACAATTTTCTGAATTGGAAAGTGTAGACTTCGGCGGCGGCATCGGAATTCCCTATCGCGCTGACCAAAAGCAAATTAACTTGGAAGCTCTTGGCAAAACTATCAGTGAAAAATTCAAGGCTTTCTGCCAAGAGTTTGGCAGGCAAATAACCCTCACAATTGAACCAGGCCGATTCTTAGTCGCTGAATCAGGAGTGTTAATAGCAAAAGTGAACACGATTAAAGACACTCCAGCTCATAAATTCGTCGGAGTTGATTCAGGATTCAACCACCTTGTGAGGCCTGCAATGTACGGTTCTTATCATGAGATTGTAAAAGTTGATGAAGTGAAGTCTGACAAAACAGACAAAGTTCTCGTTGCGGGCAACATCTGTGAATCAGGTGACTTATTCACTCTTGGAGATAGTGGAGAAAAAGTTGACCGCGAATTGCCTGTGCTTAAAGAAGGCGATATTATCGGCATACTCGACGCAGGAGCTTACGGATTCTCGATGGCTTCCACCTACAATATGCGGCCAAGGCCGATAGAAGTAATGGTCAACGGCAAGCTGCACAATGTGATAAGAGAAAGGGAGACGGTTGAGGATTTAATGAGAGGGCTGGAGTGAACATGGACGACCCTGACTATTACGCAGAAATAAGAACATACCAATTCGTTTCTAGCTCTAAGAAATGGGTTTGCACCGGCCAAACAAACGGCTCTTATAATTACGCTCATATAGACGACGTGTATCCTCGGGACAAGCCATGGATACCAGTCAGAGGCCCGCATGGTACTATCGATTATGTTGCAAACCCAAATTTCAGACTTAAAACCTTGGATGACAAACTTCGCAGTTAAACTTGATGCAGGAACTAACTGCCGGCAGCAGATATGAAATTCACTAAATTCTGCCCAAGCTGTAAAAGTCCAGATATCCGATATGAATCATCTGATGCAGGTGTCTTCGATATTTGCAGAAAATGCGGTTTTCGGATGCATAGCTTTCCTGAAAGAGCTGCAAAACAATAAATTAACGACTGTAGGAGTGATTAATAGTTTTCCTTAACATTTGTAAAGCAAATCCTCTTGTTTTGAGCATAAAACCGAAAAAAATAATAAGAACATCTTTTTTTTATTAGGAAATGAAGCCTCAGAACAAGTTATTGCTATCTGATCAGCATCTGAAGGTTGAAGAGGGCGCACATATAATTTATTTGTATGAAGATGAAACTGAATTGCTAGATATTTTCTCAAGATTTTATACTCAAGGATTGATAAATAATGATCTTTGCATAACTATTGATTCTGATGATGGATTCTCAAAGAGATTAATCGAGGATATAGAAGCTAAGAGTGGGATGGATATGAACCAATTAAAAAGTAAAATAATGCATATCTCGCATAAAGACTTTTATTTTAACAACGGTGCTTTTAACGCTAATCGTGTATTCGGTGTCGTTGATGATTTAATCAGCAAAAATGTGCTGACGATAAGATGCGCTGGCACATCTGGCTGGATAGATAAAACTTTTTTTAATGAGTTTTGTGAATATGAGACAGCGTTTACCAAAAGATACCACAACAATAACGTGTTGGTATTGTGCGCATACTCCCTAAAACAACTCGACGTCGCGCAAATCATTAAATTAATACAATCTCATACGCTCATACTTTTCAAGGAAGGTCACTCATGGAAAATATCGGAAACTGTTGAACGGAAGATTTACAATCAACAAATTGAAGACCTGGAAAATTTTACAAAATTTGCTGTTGACAGAGAATTGAAGATGATCGATCTCAAGAAACGAATTACGCAACTTGAAAAAGAAGCAGACGATTACAAGAAAAGTGCTGAATGAATTTTCTGAGCTTTGAACTTATTTAGACGCCTGATTTAATTAACTCAAAAAATCTCTCAATTTAGAAAGCTAATGTTACCTAAAACGGGCATGACTAGTTTTACTAATGCCTGAACTAAATATTTATTAAATGTCAGAATCTCCCCATTTTATATGAAATTCACAAAGATGCACGGAACAGGAAACGATTACTTCTACATCAACGGATTTGAAGAAACAGTCAGCAATCCGTCAAAACTAGCAATAAAACTATCTGACAGGCACTTTGGCATCGGCGGAGATGGCCTAATCTTGATTCTTCCTTCGAAAATTGCCGACGTCAGGATGCAAATGTTCAATGCTGATGGCAGCGAGGGAGCGATGTGCGGCAACGGAATTAGGTGCGTTGCAAAATATGCGTATGAGCACAGTCTTGCAAAAAAGGAGAAGATGACAATTGAAACGAAATCAGGAATTAAATCGCTTGAACTTTCTGTAAAAAATGGGAAAGTGGATTCTGTGACGGTTGACATGGGCGAAGCGGTCGTTGGAAAAGAGGTGGCAGTCACAATCGATGGAAAAAATTACACTTACCTTCCAGTAAACGTGGGTAATCCTCATGCTGTGCTTTTCGTTGACAAAATAACAGATGAACTCGTCTTGGGTGTAGGCCCCAAAATAGAAAAGCATCCAAATTTTCAAGACCGGACAAATGTGGAATTTGTTAAAGCCAAGAATAGAAAAGAGCTAGATTTCAGAGTCTGGGAGCGCGGCTCAGGAGAAACAATGGCCTGCGGAACAGGAGCATGCGCAGCTGTTGCAGCCGGAATCACCAAAGGAGTTCTTGATAAAAAAGTAACAGTTCATTTGAAAGGCGGCGACCTGCAAATTGAATTAAAAAATAATCATGTTTTCATGACCGGAAATGCGGTAAATGTTTTTGAGGGAGAAATCTAGCGCGGCGCCCTTAGTCTTTGCCAGCATTGCATGCAAGCCCAGCCTTTTTGGTCGCCGATTAACGGAACAAAGAATGCGACTTCTGTTTTTTTATTGCAAACATCACAAGTCACAGAAACCATTATCTACCTGCTTATTGGTATTGTGTACCGCATGTTCCAGAATGCTTCATAACATTCTTGACACATCCAGCCTTTCTCGGAGTCTAAAGAATAATGTAATTTGACGTAAAATGCAGTTGTACATACCTTTCCACAAATATCACACTTGGTTTCAGCCACTGTAGTCTCCCCACGATACTTATCAGGTGATTTAGTTTATATAAATTCTTTGTAGAAGTTCACTTTCTAAACGGGCAAAAAAAAGTAGAAGAGAATGCGGGTTTTGAGGGTTTTGAGAAATTTGCAAGAAAAGCCTTTTAAACAAAAGATAAGATAAACGAAGGCATGAAGGAAGAAGAATCAAACCTTGGGATTACAGTAACCAAATCTAAGGATATTTCCGAGTGGTACCAGCAAGTGGTTCTAAAATCGGGGATGGCAGAATACAGTTCAGTTTCAGGATGTATCGTATTCAAACCCTTAAGCTATGCAATTTGGGAAAATATCCAGCGAACACTTGATGCTGAATTCAAAAAATTAGGGCATAAGAATGTTTATTTCCCTTTACTGATCCCTGAATCCTTGCTGACAAAAGAGCAAAAACACGTCGCAGGATTCACTCCGGAAGTCGCTTGGGTTACGCACGCAGGAAATAAGCCTCTTGCGGAAAAGCTTGCAATAAGGCCGACTTCAGAGACAATAATGTATGATTCATATAGCAGGTGGGTCAGGAGCTGGAGAGACTTGCCATTGCTGCTAAACCAGTGGAACAATGTTGTGAGATGGGAATTCTCCCACCCAAAACCATTCTTGAGAACAAGAGAATTCCTTTGGCAGGAAGGCCACACAGTTCATGCCACTCTTGAAGAAGCGGAAGGAGAAGTCTATCAGATGCTAGATGTTTACGTAAATTTTGTTGAAGAATATTTGGCAATCCCTGTGATTCGCGGAAAGAAAACCGAGTCAGAAAAGTTTGCTGGTGCTGATTACACTACGACTTTGGAAGCATTGATGCCTGATGGCAAAGCGTTGCAGATGGGAACATCCCATAATCTTGGCCAAAATTTTTCCAAAGCATTTGGCATAAAATTCCTCGACCAGGGCGGAGTTGAGCAATTCGCTTGGCAGACCAGCTGGGGCATGAGCACTAGGGTGATTGGTGCAATGGTTTTGGCTCATGGAGATGACAAAGGTCTCGTTATTCCACCGAAAATCGCGTCTACGCAGGCCGTGATTGTGCCTATAATCTTTGATAGTAGCAAAGCTAAAGTTTTGGAGGCTGCCCAGCATCTTCAAGCAACACTTTCAGAAGCATTCAGTGTTGAGCTTGACCTAAGAGACGGCTACACACCTGGCTGGAAGTTCAACGAATGGGAGCTCAAAGGAGTGCCAGTCCGAATAGAAATTGGGCCGAAGGATGTAGAGAAAAAACAAGTTGTCATGGTAAGAAGAGATACAGGTGCCAAAGAATTTGTTCCGATTGCTGAAGCCAGTCACAGATTGAAAACCCTTCTTGATGACATTCAAAAAACACTTTTCAAAAAAGCTAAATCATTTCTAGAACAAAGCATAATTAATGTATCTGACTGGGAAGAATTCAACGACACTTTAAAGAACGATAAACTGGCATTCGCTTTCCATTGCGCAAATGCTGGGTGCGAAGCAACTATCAAAGAAGAAACTCAGGCGACAGCGAGATGCATTCCATTTGAACAGCCGCAAGTTCTGAATCATCAATGCGTCAAATGCGGAAATCCCGCGAGATACAAAGTTTATTTTGCCAAGAATTACTAGGCATATTGGCCGATAAGCTGGTGCACTAGGTTATGATTTGGTGGCAACCCAAATTCTGCTAGCTTAAACGCAGCATCAATCTTGCCAACGAGGAATACAACAAAGGCGACTCGGCATCACTGAACATTGAATTGATTATCACTCTTCTACCTCTTCTGAAACTTGATGCGTGCTCAATTAGCGTATCAATTGTCATTTTCCGAGAATAATCAATTAACTTTAGCGGTACTCTGTCCTCAAGAAGCTCTTGGCCAATGCGAACCAATTCCTGTTGTGAAAACATGGTTTCGTTGGAGTTATATTTGCTTTATATTGTTTATCACTTTGAAGAAAAGAAATCAAAATTTTAAGAACTATGGAGGATTAATGCCCAATCTTCCAAATATTCGATCTGAAGTAGGAGCCATGCCCAATGCTGCAATATCGCAGGCTAACCAAAGAAAACCCAAGGGGTTATTGTGGATCTCGCCTGTTCTGAATGCGTCATCCAGATAGGTTGTCAAACCGGCTTTCCCAAGATTGTCTTCGAGTTTTTTATGATATTTTAATAACTCATCAAACCCTGTATTGCTCATTCCGCAATATAATCCCACGACTCGTAGTCTTGAAGTCAACGATCCTCGTTGAAGGTTCCTCGCTGCTTCAAGATTTGAGTCATAAAGCTCAGACGCGATAAACATTAATGAATCCCGAGTCGATTCCGGTATTTCGCTGAATCCCGCCAAGGATAAATGGATCCTCTTCTTAGGGTCATCTTCACTCTGAAGGGAATGAGAATGCCCGAAAATCGTCGGATACATGACCATTTTATAGATTTGATCAACAGAGTATTCCAGAGCAGCTGCGACATTTTTTTCAGATTCACGAGTAAATTTCAGAGCTTCTCTAACATCTAACGTAGGATCAACGACTGCAGGATAGGCGTTTGTTTGATTTAGAATGTTTAATACATATCGGCCAAATTCATTATTGCCCGTCTGAATTAAAAAAGGTCCTTCTTTTATTCTTGCATTCCAGGCGATATCCCCAATATTATGAGTTGTATGAAGTAGTGGTGTCTCGTTATCTTGATATTTAGACATATAAACGAGCGCCTGGCCGAATGGTTCGTCAATTGCATGTTCAATTATTTTGTTTATTGAGCGTATTTGCCAAAATTTAGGAAGTTCAGGTTCAGCAGCTTCCAATACTTCTTCGTTGGCTAATTTTTCTAATTCTTCTTGAGAGAGGATAAATGCGGAATTTGATTTGGGAAATCGTCTCTCTTGGAACATGAAGAGGGGAACGGGTAGTCATTTATAAAGCTTATTGGTAAAGTCACTACTTGACAGTTAGAAAATAAATGTAATCGTGCTTACTTGGCAATCCCCAGTACTTTCTTAGCAGTCTTCATCATATCTGGACTTGTCGCAAAAAGATCTTCTCCAACAAGAGGATCAGTCCCTTTTCCTAACTTAAAGAAAACAACTCCTGCCTCTTTAGCTATTACGAAACCCGCCGCATTATCCCAAGGGTGCCTTGCAAAGGAAAGGCAAAAATCTGTTTTTCCCTGAGCTATAAGCACTAATTCGACGGTTGCCGACCCGAGAATCCTGATTGTTATGGGTTTCCTTATCAGCTTGCTATAAGCCCATAAGGCTTTCTTACGCATTTTAGGGGAACGACTTCTTATTATGCTAGCAACAAAAGGCAATCTTCTTCTTTTTGTTCGCAAGTGCTTTCCATTAAGAAAAGCTCCCTTGCCACTTTGAGCCGTAAAAAGCTGTTTCTGAGGAGGCAAATAGATTGCCCCAGCAAAAGGCTTGCCTTGCCTCGTTATCCCTACAGATACGCCCCATAAATCAAGGCCCATGACGAAATTGGTTGTTCCGTCAACAGGGTCAATATACCAACAAAACTCCGCGCCTTTCACTGGATGCCTTGTTTCCTCGCTGACAATGTCATCACCAGGAAACTCTTTTTTTATGGCGGAAATTATTATTCGGTTAGATTCAAAGTCGGCTTTTGTGACGGGAGAATGGTCATTTTTGACTTGGAATGTGGCGAGTTTATTGAAATATTTATCGCGAACCTTGTCGCCAGCAACTTTTGCTATTTTCGCAGCAAGTTTAAGCCTATCCATTCTTTATCATCGCAACTATTTTTTTCTTCATTTCATCCCTTCTCTTAGGCGTTTTGGCCTCGAGATTGAGGCGAAGCAATGGCTCGGTATTCGAAGCCCTTACATTGAACCAGAAGTCTGCGAACTCCATCTTTATACCATCAAGCTTTGAAACTTTCTTTGCTTTGCTTTTGAATGCCTTCTCGATTTTTTTCATAACTCCTTCTTTGTCATGGACTTCAAAATTAATCTCGCCAGTGGCAAAGTACTTTCTTAATGGTTTTACAAGTTCAGACAATGACTTGTTTTCTTTCGACATCCTGTGAAGAATCATCAATGCCACTGCAAATGGAGTCTCGAGATAATAATTGTCTTTCATGAAAAAATGCCCGGAATACTCCATTGCATAAACAGCTTTTTCCTTCCGCATCTGTGCTTTTATCAGTGAATGTCCAACAGCGCATTCCTTGAACTTGCCACCCAATCTTCTGGCCTCTTCTTTCACAACCTGGCTGCAAGTCACATTGGCGAATACAAGCCCTTTTTTGTGTTTCTTAAAAATCTCAGGCAGAATTGCCGCTCCCATAATGTCTGAAGAAACCCTTTCTCCATTTTCATCAACAAGGCCAATCCTGTCAGCATCGCCGTCAAGTGCGATTCCGACATCAGCTTTCTGCTTCTTAACTTCCTTGATTAAATCCTTGATGTTTTCATCCTTAATCGGGTTGGCTTCGTGATTCGGAAAATTGCCGTCTAATTTTTCGAAAAGATAGGTAATTTGCAAGGGAGTTTTTCCAAACAGTTCCCTGATTAAGATTCCAGCCATACCATTGCCAGTATCAACCACCAGTTTCAAAGGCTTGAGTTCATTTAGTTTAACGTAACTTATTTCTTTTTCGATGTATGCTTCTTTAGCGCCCTTGAATTCGTGGAAATGACCCATCTTTTTTGCCGCACGGAAATTCTTTTTTAGAATCTTCTCGATATCATATATCCCCGTAGTGCCGGCTAT
>JBBSVZ010000107.1:0-1134 GCA_038046545.1 Nanobdellota archaeon
CTGTGCGTGAACCGGGAAATAATATTACGGGGGTGCGCTATCCTGGGACAGATTTAGCAATACAGCGGCTCAGTCTTTTGTTGGAGATAGCTCCAGAGACGAAGCGCGTATTTATTCCATATCAAAAAAATTATCCTATTGTACCTCCACAGTTCGAGGTAATTCAATCTATTGCTGATGAACGTGGGGTAGTTCTTCTTGAAGTTCCTTTTGATACAACGGCTGAGTTGAAGACATATCTAGATGAGCCAAAGAATAATAACTTTGATGCCATTTTGCTTATTCCAGAGCCACTCACTACGAAACCAGATGCATTTTTAATTCTGGATAAGGTGGCTGAGGCTCGAAAAATTCCACTCGGGGGTCGAGCACCCGGTAACTTGGCAGATACTCACTGTTTGTTTAATATTTCTCCGGACAATGTTATGACTGGAAAACAAGCCGCTGTTATGGCAGATAAGATATTCCGAGGTGTTTCTGCTGGAACTATTCCGGTAGTCTCTCCCAATAGCGTTATTGAAGTGAATAATAAAGCTGCCGAAAAATTAGGATTTCAGCTATCACAGAGTGTTCTGAGTAGGGCAAACGCAGTTGTTCGATAAAATATCGCAAGGCAAGTTAGGAAGAAGAGTGTATGTCTAAAGTAAGGAAAACAAAAGAATTTCGAAGTCTGACTGTAACTATAGCCAGTGCTTTTTTGATGCTGAGTCTCGCGATTCTTGTTGTCTCTGTATCTCTAGGCTTCTTTTTTAATTTCAGAATTCAGCAGCAGGTAGTTGCTAACCAACAGCGCCTTATTGCGGAAGGAGCAGCTACTACTGTGCAAAGTTTTGTTCAAGGGAAGTTTCAAATTCTTGATCAAGCAGCGGATGTTAATACCATCATCTCTTCACCAGAAAGACGTGGTGTTGTTATGGATAAACTTGTAGGAAGGAATCCTGAATTTAGAACACTTCTACTTACGAACGTTTCTGGAGAAATTCTTCAAGAAACTTCTCGCTTGGCGAATCAGGCTTCGGTTTCTACCGAAGATCTTCGAAAGGAGGCTCTTGCTGCTGCTGTACGAAATGAGAAGTACATAAGCCCGGTATATATAAATCCAGCAACCAGTGAACCGCTTGTACTTATTGCAGT
>JBBSVZ010000108.1:0-15132 GCA_038046545.1 Nanobdellota archaeon
GATGTTTCCCTGAATTACTAACTCAGCGCTAATGCCCTCAATTATTGTGCCAAAACCTTTTGCGTATTCACCGGTATCAAAGTACTGCTTGCTATCTCTTCCAATTCTTGCAACTTTGGCATCATTAAGCGTTGATTCTATGCCTCGGCCTGTTGCAATCGCCCCTCCTTTCTCGTTCTCGAGCGAATAAAGAATGACTATGCCGTTGTCCGAACCTTTTTTGCCTATGCCACTTTGTTCGCCGATTCTTGCTGCGAAATTAATGCGGTCATCACCATTCGTCGTGTTTATGGTAACAACTGCAATTTCAACAGACGTTTTTTGCTTAATATTGTCTATCATCAAGCCAAGAGCTTGTTCTTCAGAACTTGAAAGTATCCCAGCAAAATCGGTAACAGTTTTTGTAACTGTCGGATATTGAGCATGAACACTTTGCACAATGACTAAAAACAAAATTAAAAAAATCAGGCGTTTCATCGCTTAGTTGAAGTTCACGTCGGGCGCGTTCTCAGCGCCGCTTTCTGCTGCAAACGTGCTGTGCTTTTCAGCGGAAAAGCCGAACATTCCTGCAATAAGGACTCCTGGAAATGAGCGGACAGCAGTCTTGTAATTCCTGACTGCCAGGTTAAAGTTGTCTCTCTCAAATTTTACCCTGTTTTCAGTTCCAGCTAACTCATCCTGTAAAGATAAAAAGTTTGTGTTTGATTTGAGATCAGGATAATTTTCGACAATTACAAGCAATCTTGAAAGAATGCTATTAATCTCGCCGCCAGTTTCCTGTATCTGAGATGTAGTTGTTGCGCTCTGAACTTTTTGCGACGCAGAAACAGCTTCTCCTCTTAGCTTTGTTATTTCAGTAAGCGTGTTTTTCTCGAAGTCTCTTGCACCTTTTACGGTGTCAACTAGGTTTGGTATGAGGTCAGCCCTTCTTTGGTAAGCGCTTTGGACGTTTCCCCAGGCTCTCTCAACTTCTTGGTCTTTTGCCACAAAGCCATTGTACGAGCCTGCAACGAATATGCCAACAAATAATATGATTGCTAAAACTACTCCTAATACTATCCACATCGGATTCATTGATTTCTTTGCCATTGAAGAACGGATTCCAAGGCGCAATAAAAAGATTACGGTATCCTCTCAGGATATTTGAGAAAATGTGTCGGTCTCTCAATCTTTGGAAGTTCCTGCTTCGCAGGTTCTGTCGACGGTTCGACAATCTCAAGCTGCTCGCGAAGGCCCAGTTCAACTGCCGCCATCTGCTCTTCTGTCAGCGGCCTTGACTTCCACGACAAATCTATGCCATCACTATCCTTCCTGGGTATCAAATGTATTCCAAGGTGAGGCATCGTTTGGCCTGCTCCGACACCATTTTGAATCAGAAAATTTGTTCCTGAAGCTTGAAGTGCTTCGAATTGTATCATTGACATCTTATTCGCTATTATGGCAAGTTTTCCTCCTATCTCTGGCGGCAACTGCTCAAGTATGGTTATGTGCTTTCTCGGAAGCACTAGCAAATGTCCAGCAGAAGCTGGCTGGGGATAAAGAAGTACTGCAGAGTGCTCATCCTCGTAAAGCATGTTTTTTTTGGTGGCAATCCACTCACAATATGTGCACTCCATTTTTATTTCTCCCCGAGCAGGTCTGTTAGCCTGTCGAGATCAAAATTTTCCTGGTTAGTGGGCTTGTCACTTTTTTTTCCCTGAACTTTGTTTTCAATCTCTTCGAACAATATTTTTTCTTTTACTGCATTAGAAAGAACAGGTGGGTGCTTCGAGTCTTCAAGCAACATTTTACCTATTTTTGTTATCGCATAAAACGCTCTTCCGGGATGGTTCTTAGTTCTGGCTTCGTCTATTGTTTCTCTCAAGGGTTCTTTGTCCTTCAAAATCCTTATGTACCCAAGATACTCAAGAGCGAGAAGGTGAGTCGGGCTAAAATCAATCACTCTCTGAAGCTCTATTCCATGCATGGGCCCGTTTTTTTCCAAAGCCTGGATGAGCGATAATAATTCCTGATGTTGTGAGAAAAATCTCGTAACATGTGCTGTATCAAAACTGGGAAGCTCTTTTATTTCTAATTGAGGTCCAGATTGTTTTTGCCAGATGAAAGTGTCCAGTCCAGATTTTTCTGAAGGCCGTGAAATGTTTTTTCGTGGTGTTTGCTCTTGGACTATTTTTATCTCTTTTTCTGGAATTTCTTTCGGCATTGCACCCATGATAGGTTTGAATTCAAAAACCTGCAATATTCTTTCTTGAAGCTTTGTCCTGGCTTCGTTAACTTCCTGGAGGGAATAATCAATAAGCGGGATGTCGAGCTTGACACCATCACCAGCTACTCGGGGTATGACATGAAGCATGAAATGGGGTGCACGCTGGCCTGCTGGGGCGCCATTGGCCACAAATATGGTTGTCCCTTGCGCTTTAAGTGCAGCAAGCGCAGCATGAGAGACTTTCTTAACAACTTCCATCATTCTCGCTACAGTCTCATCAGGAATCTGAGGCATAACCTGATAATGTGTTTTGGTGATGACAAGGCAATGGCCGGGGTTTGATGGGTTTATATCAAGAACGACTGCAATCTCTGAATCCTCGTACACTTTTTGAGCATTAACCTTGCCTTGTGCAATCTGGCAGAATATGCACTGCGCAGGAGTTTCCATAGGTCAAACTTACTGCTTCAGGCTTTATTATATTTTGCTAAGGAAGAGTATATGTAGCCGAATTTTTAAAGCAGAACAAGTCTTTTCCGTTTCGCTGGGCAGTCGGAATTACTTCCACCTGCTTTGGTATTCCATAAGTGTCATAATTGTATGCAACTCTTTTAGAGAGGGGGTAGCCTGGCTCTATGGCTGAATTTTCCAAGTCAGAGATGAAAGTCTGGGTTGATCCACCTTTAGCTGCGCTTATTCTGAATCTAACTTTAGGAATCGGTTCAGTTCCAACATGGTCGACAACGAATTCGACAAACCCATCTGCTCCTGAACCGCTGAAAGTGATTTGTGGCCCGTTCAAGTCGTGAAACTTTAGTCCCATGCCCACACATTCCTTCTGGTTGGCCAGTGGGTCGTTTGTGGCGAAGTTCGATCCAAGATTCATCACTACCGCGCCCAGCGAGACAGCGAAAGCAATCAGGATAACTGTTGCTATTAGTGGAGATACTGCCCTTTTATTATTGAACAAACGACTTGTCATATTTTTTGTTTCCTCGCATTGTAAGCGATTATGACATACATGTAAAGAGGGACAACAGTAACTACAAGAGTTATTGAGAGGATAAGGAATAGAATGCTCATTCCCCAATTAAAAGCGATATATGCTCCAATTGGAATGAATATCATGTATGGTATTAACGTGAGCACATTCGAGAGTTGCGCATATGACTCCTTCAAATCTTCGCGGACCAGTTCAAGGGTTAGCAGGCCAAACGATACTCCGCAAATTGCGCTTCCGATTGTGCTGAGAAACATTGCCATCGATATGGAAAGTAAGTTCGGATTATACCAGTAAGTAACTGGACCGATTGCAATTAGCATAGTTCCAAATACGAGCATGGGAAACTTTCCGTATGCCCGAACATTAAATTGTGTTATAACTGGGCCAATTACTGAAGTCAGCAGTGCGATTATGAATATTATCGCGACATTCATGAATCCGCCAAATGCAGATTCGCTGAAGTTGGAATAAATGAATATGCCATAGTATGCTGTAGCAAGAGTTTGGACAAGGCTTATTATTGCACTGCTGACAAAAAGAACGAACAAGACTTTATTTGAGGCAAATTCTTTCCATGTTTCTGGAGTAATAACAACATGTTTTTTTTGTGGTTCTTTACCTGCATTTTTTTCGCTAATCCAAAGAAGCAGCAATGCACCAAACATAAAAATCATTGCTGCAAAAACAAGCACTATCACATATCCTTGAAGCCTGAGATTTTGTCCTAAAATCTCGAATGCAAGCCTTTTGCCTCCAGTAAACTTATCAGCAAGTGCTGCCCCAAGAATCATGCTTATGCCAGTTATTGCAAGGCCATAATAGCTTATTCTGCTGAGGAAAAATCCTCTTTTTCTCATCTCAAGGTTTTCCTTGAACCAGTCCTGGTATAATGAACCATAAAGAACTGCAATAATCGTCGCAAATACGAAAGAGAGCACAAAAAGGGCTGTTGACTTTCTATGGATTGCGATTGTGAGCGTGAAAATGCTTATCCCAAAGAAAACGCCCACGACACTCATCAAGACTCGGTTAACTTTTACGCTAAGCTGGTAGCGTTCCAGAATGTAAGAGACTATCACGCTAACCATCACTTTCAAGCCATTAATCATGCCGACGAGAAAAAGTGAGGCTCCGCTCTGTACAAAAAGGATGTTAAGGAATTGCTGAGAGCTGAGGCCATAGCCTATTCTATCGAGGATTTCTTTTGTGAGAAATTTTATCCTTCTTTTCTCTTCAGGTTCAGAGAGTGGAAGCTCAAGGTCAGCCGGCACGGGCTTTTCATCTAGTGAGGGCTTTACTAACTGGTCTATCACCATTCAATTAAATCCTACCAAAGAACGTTTTTAAATGTTGTGCTGATTCAGGCACGAAACTATCGAAACGTTTTTAAGCTTACAGCCCAAAAAAACCTTAATGGGCATTCTAAAAGAGGTGATGAAGAGAGTCGCCCCGAGCCATAGCTCTCTTCAGGCCGCCTGGATTTTTGAAGCAAAATCACCAATTCTCGCCCCTCCACTTGTCTTCGGCGCAGAAAAGAATATTGCATTTGGAACAAAAGACGGAAGGTTAGTTTGCATTTCAGCAACCGGCGTTCAGTTATGGGAATATACTGTTGAACATAAGCTTAGCAAGGTTGACATGATGTTTGTCGACGAGGAATCTGTTAAGAGCATTTCAAGCATGCCTGCTTATCTATCTAAGGAAAAATTTCTGCTGTTCGGTACAGATTCAGGGATTTTGCAAGCAGTAACTGAGTCTGGCAAGCCCCAATGGCAGTTTAAGGCTAAAGGACCGATAAAGACCACTCCTCTTGTTGCAGACATTAATGGTGATGGCAAGGAAGAAGTGATTTTCGGCAGCTTAGACAAGTATCTTTACGCATTGAACGGGGAAGGAAAACTGATTTGGGCGTTCAATGCAGGTTCTCAAATAGAATCAAGTCCGTCCTATTTCCGCTCACGTGCAGGATACGGGATTGTTTTCGGAGCAAATAATGGAACTCTTTATTGCCTCGGCGGAGATGGAAAAGAAAAGTGGTCATTTGCAACCAAAAGTCCAATTACAGCAACTCCATCCTGCGGGCTTATTCTTGGATCTGAAGACATTTTCATCGCCTTTGGCGGACATGACAGCACAGCATACATTTTAAGCGAGAAGGGATTGAAAGAATGGCAATTTAAGACCGGGGGGAAGATTCTTGCTTCAATTTCATTAGCCGATGTTAATACTGATAGCAGGATGGAAGTTTGTATCGGTTCGACTGACGATACACTTTACCTTCTTTCAGCTCAAGGCGGGAAGCTGTGGCAGTTTGAGTCGAATTTTTGGATTGTTGCAAAACCTCTGATTGCCGACCTTAACAGAGATGGTAATCTTGAAATTGCTGTCGGTTCTTATGACCGTTTCGTTTACATTTTGTCTGCAGAAGGAGAATATGTTCTTGATTCGATGCCAGGGCTATCAAATCTCACTTCTGACATCCAAAATAATTCTGGGCTGATTAATGCTCCTGCTGGGCGCTACCAGAGTAAAATCATCGCTTCTTACAAAACCAGAGGAATGGTAACAGGACTTTCTCTCCATGAATATTCAGGACTGCTCGTTACAACTTCAAGCGGAACACTCGAGGCGCTAAAACTATGACTGAACAACTCGTTACAAGCAAGGGACAGATAAAAAGGATTCCAATGTATATTCAGGGCCTTGATGAGCAAATGGAAGGCGGAATTCCTGAAGGCCATGTGAATCTCATTGCAGGGACAGCCGGAACTATGAAATCAACTATTTCCTTTAATATAATGTATAACGAAGTTAAGAAAGGAAAAATCGGGCTATATGTTTCACTCGAGCAATCTTGCACATCTCTTCTGAATCACATGGTTAACGTTGGCTACGACTTAAGCAAAGTTAATATTTTCATTGTTGATGACCTCGGAGAGCTTGATGAGAAGATAAACAAGGCGAAAATAACCAAGGGCGCATTAGTCATGGCCGACATGGGTGTTATAAGAAAAGAAATCAAAGAAAGTACGGGCCAGAGTGGCGGCTGGTTCAATGCGATAAAGAATATCGTGAAGCGTCTCAAGGTTGCTTGCGGTTGCCAGCTTTTTGTAGTTGACTCACTCGCTGCGTTGTATGTTCTCTCTGAATTCGAGAACCCGCGGGCTGAGCTATTCCACGCTTTCGAGTTCTTTAGAGATCTTAATATCACCACTTTCCTGATTTCAGAAATGCCGCTTGATGGGATGAAATACGGCCAGTATGAAGTTGAGGACTTCCTTGCAGATGGTGTGATAAAGCTCGAGCTTGTTGCAAGACAGAGGAAAATCACGCGTGAAATTTCCATTGTCAAAATGCGAAAAACAAGTTGCAGCATGGATGTGTTCTCGCTGGAAGTTGAGAACGGCGCATTCAAGGCAATGTACGGCGGCCAGACTGCACTGATCTGATGGCCAAAAAAAAAATAAAAAAATTGAGCCTGAGCAAAAAGCTTGACGTAATTCTCCAGAAGGAAGAACAGGTACTTAGGCGCGAATCTGCGATTGCAGCTGAAGAAAAAAAAGAAGATAAGGAAGAAAAAAAGATAGAGTTTCTCGAAGAGCAGGAACTGTCCGAAATAAGGGAGCTGGAAAAGCTCGAAAAGGAAATAAAAAACCAGATCAAAGAGCATCCTCTTAAAAAAATCGGCGGAAGGGATGTGATCAAAGGCCTTGCAGGAGGTTTTGCCGGTGTAATTGTCCACAACGCGCTTTATTATGGTACGGCTATTGCAGGTACGTTCGATAACTTCAGGGCTATCATGTGGTTTTTTTTGGCGTTCATCATGGGAGGAATCTTGCTGTACGCAAGCGGTTATAGGAAAGTCGAGGACAAAAAAACGCTTTGGATTATTCCTTTAAGGCTAACGATACTTTACTGCGCAGCTCTTGTAGTCAGTATTGCCGCATTATTTTTATATTCCCCTGGATTTGGAAGCGATGTGGAGAAATCGATGCATCTTTTGGCAGCAGTACAGATGAGCGCAACAATAGGTGCTGTGACTGCAGATATGCTCGGAAGGGAATAAATGGTAACAGCAACTAAAATATCAGAAATAGAGCAGCACATTAAGAATGATGAAGCTTTAGGCAAGCAGATTTTGGAGGAGGGAATTTATCCGTTAACCGAAAAATCATTGAGATTTGTCTTTGATTCATTATCGAGCCAGATACAGCATACTGAAAAAATGATGCAACTTGCTCACGACCAGTCAAAAAATGAGAAAATAAAGCTTCACCAGTCACTTGTTGCAATCAGAAACCTGATTAAAAATAAAATGATTGAGTATATCGAAAAGGAAATAAGCTATCGGGAAAATGAGATAAAAGACTTAAAAGAAGAAAAAAAAGCAAGCCTTAAGCCAATGGTTTCTTTAGACGATGTCAGCAAAATAATCAACAAGTGCAAAACTCTATTAAAGGTCTTAAGAGAAGAGCTTGAAAGCCTTGCATTAATAAACGCTCATATTGATTCAAATAATATCCCTGAAGTCGAGAAAGCATGGAAACGATTTCTTAGCCAGTGCCATTGGGAAGCAACAATTATTAATGACCTGAAGCAGCACTATCGTTAATGAGAGTTAAACTTGATTTGAGGAAGTCCCTGGAAGAAAACGCTGCTTCTTATTTTGAGAAAGCCAAAAAATCAAAGTCAAAACTTAACAAAATACAGCAAGTCATAAAAAAAGCGCAGGACGAGCTTTCAAGCATCGACCAAAAGGAACTAATTGAAGAGAAATCAGAGCAGAAGGAAAAAAAGCGCGAAAAGAAATGGTTCGAGAAGTTCCGCTGGTTCATTTCCTCGGATGGGTTCCTCTGCATTGGTGGTAGGGATGCGACGAGCAACGAAATAGTTGTTAAGAAGCACACAACTGCAGCTGATATTGTTTTTCACACAGAGCTTTCAGGCTCTCCTTTTTTTGTAGTCCAGAGCGAGGGGAAAATAATTCCTGAACAGACAATTATGGAAACGTCGCAGGCAACTGCTGCCTTCTCGCGAGCATGGAAGCAGGGGCTTGGTTACCTCGAAGTTTTCCACGTTAAGCCTGAACAAGTGACAAAGGAGGCAAAATCAGGGGAATTTATCGGCAAGGGTGCTTTCATGATTTACGGGAAAAAAAATATTCTAAGAGTTGATTTAAACTGTGCAGTTGGAAAGACTCAAGACGGTTTGTGGATGGCAGGCCCAAGAACTGCTGTTGAAAAGCACTGCCCGAGCTTTTTTCTAGTAACATTTGGCAAGGACAAGCCAAGCGACGCAGCAAAGACATTGAGAAAGAAGTTAGGAGGCGAAGTCGACGACATCATTCGAGTGCTTCCTCCAGGCTCAATGAAGCTTGTCCAGATTAAATGATAATGAAACGAAGCAGGATGCTTCCGAAAATAATTGTTGCAATATACGATGCAAAGAAATTAGGGACGAATGGTATGCCTTCCTTGATCTTCACTCTCTTTACTTTCCCTTTTTTATAAGCAGCCATTAATTCTTTCATTTGCTCCCTAGTTATGCCTGGGTCTTTGGAAGAAACAATTGTTTTTTTCCCGATTATTACAGATTCAGCAAACCAGTCGCCTTCAGTCACTTTTTCAGGGCTAACCCATTTTTTCATCGCGCCCTCTTCGACTGCCTTGACGAACACCCAAAAATATGAGAATGCTGCGCAGATCAAAAGAAGGATGAGTAATAGGTTTCTTTCAATCCCCTTGGCAAAAAAAATTGTGAGCATTGATGCAGCAACTACTCCGGCCAGCATCGGGATCCTCCATTTTCGAGTCTGCTTGAAAAGCTCTGCAGATTTTTCTTTTACTGCTTTCCTGTTTTGAACCGCAAGGAAAAAAGCCATGAGAATTGCGTAAAAAGCACCGACGATTATCATGTTTGTAAGCATTGAGAACATGAAAGGCAAAGGGAATATTCTCACAAAGGGAAATTCTGTTGTTAAGGGTATTCCGAAAGCCGCGCCAAGTCCCATCAGGAGCTTACTGTCTCCGCCGCCCCACTGTCCCATATAAAAAAGTGCCCAGCCTAGGCAGAATGCTGCTAAAAAACCAAGGAGACTTTCAAGCAAGGGAATAAATGACATTTGGGCTGCCGAGCTTATCGCATTGGCACCAAGCGAAATTGCAATGAACGAATAACTTATGAAGTCAGGCACTTCCCTTGTTTTGATATCTATAATCGCAGCTATCAGTAATACTATCCCGGCTATCCAGAGCAAGAAGATGTTCATTTTGTACTGTTCTTTTTTTCATTATTTAAATGTATTTTAATCCTTATTGTCTCAAGCTCGAAAGCAAAATAAAAATCAGCACTCCTGGCCGTGCAGGCCATGAATCGCTTTTAGCGCGTTAAAGTCATTTCACGACGAGAAAGCACTGGAATCAATAGAGCCCGCGCGGCGACTGAGCGCATATTTAGAGTACTAAAAATTACCATACCAGCGAATCCAGTATAACTTTTAATCGCAACCCTTTTAAAATAAGGCAAAGTGCTTCCTCGCATGCCATACAAAGTAAAAGATATTTCCCTTGCGGAGCAAGGAGAGAACAACATTAGCTGGGCTAGGCAGCACATGAAAGCGCTGCTTTCGGTTCAGAAAGACTTTGAAAAGCGAAAGCCTCTCAAAGGAATAAAGATAGGAATGGCCCTGCACGTCACAAAAGAAACTGCGGTTCTTGTGGAAACACTTATCGCCGGAGGCGCTCAAGTTGTTATTACCTCCTGCAACCCTCTGTCAACTCAGGATGATGTTGCAGCTGCACTCGCTAAAAGAGGCGTTGAGGTTTACGCATACAAAGGCGAGTCACGAGAGGATTATTACAAATTCATCACTGCTGTTGTTGATTCCAAGCCAGAAATAACTATTGATGACGGATGCGACCTGGTTTCTGAGATACACACAAAAAGGCCAGAACTGATAAAAAACATAATTGGTGGCGCTGAAGAAACAACAACAGGAGTCATAAGGCTAAAGGCGATGGAAAAAGATGGCGCTTTAAAATATCCGGTTGTTGCGGTTAATGACAACAAGACAAAGCATCTTTTTGATAATTATTACGGAACAGGCCAGAGCGCGATTGATGGTGTAATCAGGGCAACAAATGTTTTGATTGCAGGCGCGACTTTAGTTGTTTCAGGTTACGGCAGCTGCGGCAAGGGCGTTGCATCTGTTGCCAAGGGGATGGGCGCACATGTAGTTGTGACAGAAGTCGATACTGTTAGAGCGCTGCAGGCACACATGGACGGCCATTCAGTAATGCCGATGGAAGAGGCAGCAAAAGTCGGAGACATTTTCATAACAGTAACTGGCAACAAGAACATCCTGAGAAAAGAACATTTCATTCTCATGAAGGACGGGGCAGTTTTGGCAAATGCAGGCCATTTCGACGCCGAGATAGATATCACTTCCTTAAAATCAATTTCGAAATCCGTTTCTAGAGTTAGGCCTTTCCTTGACAAGCACACCATGAAAAATGGAAACAGCGTTTACCTTGCAGGCGAAGGAAGACTTGTCAACCTTGCTGCGGCAGAAGGCCATCCGAGCATTGTGATGTCAACATCATTCTGTGGACAGGCACTTGCAGTTGAATATTTGGCAAAGAATAGGGGGAAGATGCCAGTGAAAGTAATAACTCTGCCAGATGAGATCGACCAGAGGATTGCTAAATTGCAGCTAGATGCAATGGGAGTTTCATTGGATTCACTCACAGCAGAGCAGAAGAAATACCTGTCAAGCTGGATGGAAGGGACTTAGACTATTTTTTTTTAATAGATTTTTTATAAGATTTTATTTTATAATTTTTTCTAGTTTTTTCAATCTTATCAGATTTTCCCCCAACGAATTTGTCCCTAATTTTCTCTATAACGGAGATGATTAAAGAAATATAATGAAAATTAATAAACATTCCCATCAATACAAATAGGAAAAAAATTATCGTTAAATAATTTGATTTAGTGGGGTCTAAAATCATACCAACGCTGAAAATTACTGCCAAAAAAGGGAGGGTGATCAATATCCCAATACCAAAAGATAGTAACATCAAAGCACTTGAAAAAAAACTGATAGATTCACCTCTCATCGATGCGCCAAATCCAACCGCAAATGGTATTGCCATCAAAAATAATCCAAGAATAAATAGAAAAACTCCCCACTTTGGATATCTAGGAAAAATATTCATTTTTTCTTTTTTGTTGAGTTTTTAATTTTTTGTGTAAAGTATTTATCACGAATTTTTCTGTATGACAATATTATCAAAAAATAATATAAAAAATTCAAAATCACTCCTAAAATGACTATAAAAATAGTTATTATGGCGTCATATAGAGGGGAAATATACATATTATCAAGAAGCTTAATAGCAATTATGAATGTAACAACAAACGGCCAAATCAGGAGTAAATCTAAAGCGATAATGAAATTACACGAAGAGTTTTCTCCTCTTCCTCTAGTGAAACAAGAAAAAGTTAAGAGGATTAATATGATAACAATCAGAGTGAATGCAATTGAAGCTAATATTAATTTAGTTAATTTATTCATCTCTTCACACTTCTCAGTATGTCAAAGAACGATTCAAAAACAGGCTTGTCCGTTATCACTAAGCTATAATCAGCGTCAAGCTTCATGCAAAGCTTCTCGATTTTTGCGATGTGCTCGTCGAGCTTGCCAAGGTACTGCTGCCTGTTTTGAGGAGTTATGAATGTCTGTATCTCTTGATTTGTCTCAAGATCTTTGAGCTTCAAATCACCTTCTAAGGCTAATGCTTTTTCCTGCGCATCAAGAACCTGGATGACTTTCAGATCATGGTTTGAAAACAAAGCAAGCCCTTCCTCTATCTGGTCGTAATCAACTAAGAAATCTGATACAACAACTATTAGTGATCTGCTTCCTAATGTTTTCTTATACTTCCGCATGCACTCTAAAAAGTTAGAGCCGCCTTTAGTTTTTGCCTTGTTCAAATGCTCGATCATCTGCGCCAGATGCGCCATGCCTCTTCGTAATGAGAATATCTCTATGTCATCAGAGAATGTGCAGAACCTGAACTTCTCATTCTCTTTCATAGCCAAATACGCAAATCCGACCCCTATCATCCCGGCATAGTCGAATTTTGTGACCTTGTCGCCGAAGTTCATGCTGTCACTTTTATCAACAATAACATGCACTGTGAGAGACCTTTCTTCCTCGAAGCGCTTTATGTACATGTGATCAGTTCTGGCAAATACTTTCCAGTCAATAAGCCGGAAGTCGTCGCCATCAGCATATTGCCGATGGTCCCGAAGGGTTGAGCCTCGCCCCGGCTGGGTTGATTGCCTTGATCCAATGAAGCTGCTTGTCACCCTTTTTCTAACTATAAGATTAAATCTGTTCAGTGCTGGTAAAAAATCAGGTGTTATCACTTTACTTTGGCCATAAGCTGCCTTATCGCCTCGTCAGTTGTCAGGCCTTTTCTCTCAGACTCAAAGTTCAGTATTATTCTGTGCCTAAGCACAGGCAATGCCATTGCTCTTATGTCGTCGAGAGAGACGTAATTTCTGCCGCTCATGAGCGCTCTTGCTTTTCCTGCAAGAATAAGTGAAATTGACGCTCTTGGTGAGGCTCCATATTCAATAAGCGTTTTTTCTGTTCGCGTCAGCATTATTAGCTTCACAACTTTTTCCTTCACATCGGCTGCAATCGGAACTTGCCGAGAATGTTCCTGCATAGTAAGCAGTGCGCTTTTGCTTACTACCGGGCGCAGCTTGGGAGTCTTTTGATCCCCCGAATATTTTGTTGCTATCTCAAGCTCGTCCTCGTAGCTTGGATAATCAACTTTTATTTTTAGCAGGAATCTGTCTGCCTGCGCCTCAGGCAAGGGGTACGTTCCTTCTTGTTCTATGGGATTCTGAGTTCCCAGGATAAAAAACGGTAAGTCGAGCTTGAAAGTCGTGTTCCCGACTGTTACTTGTTTCTCCTGCATTGCCTCAAGCAGGGCTGACTGTGTTTTTGGGGTTGCCCTGTTGATTTCATCTGCAAGAACCATGTTGGCAAAAATGGGGCCAGGATGGAATTTGAAAGCTCGCTTGTTGCCTTGGTCTTCAATGATGTATGTTCCAGTGATATCAGAAGGCATCAGGTCTGGAGTGTTCTGGATTCTGCTGAATTTCAGTTCCATGAGCTCGGCGAGAGTTTTAATCAGGAGCGTTTTAGCAAGGCCTGGGTATCCTTCAAGAAGCGCATTGCCGTTGCTTAAGAGCGCTGCAAGAACCTGCTCGATAACCTCATGCTGGCCTATGACAACCCTTCCCATCTCTTCATACACACCATCAAATGTTTTTTTATAATTCGGCATTTTATCCCTCCGCTGTTATTCTAAAATAGTTCTTCACAAGTTCTTGCTGCTCCTTGGGAATGCTTTCCGCAAAAAGCTCAGGATCAGGTGTTCCAATCTCGCTTGGGAAAACTGAATCGAATTTGAATTCATCACTTGTATCGTCTTCTTCCTGCAAGTTTACCTCGAAGTTTGATGTTGCGACAGTAAATTTTGCTGCGACTATTCCTTCCTCAATTGTTCTCTTCTGCCCGAAAAGCTCTCCTTTGGATTCCACGACACCCTCTCCTGACGGGCCGGAGCCTTCTATTTCTTGAGGAGGCCCTAAGGACAATGCTATTCTAGTTTTGGAAACTTTTTCTATGGTCTGCTTAACCAGGGGAACTTCCTGAAGATTGAAAGGGGCGGTAAGAATGATAACAAGACAAAGTACAAGAACTATTGCTGTTTTCATTGTGACAGGCCTTGGTTCGAAGAACGCGGCTTCTTCTATCACGTTCATATGTTTTACCGCTTCTTCGTGGAGGTCGGTTATGACCTGGTTTTTACCTGGGGAATTTTCCCTGGCAGTGAGGAGCTCTTCATAAAGCTGCGGGTATTGCTCGCCAATTAATTCCACTTTATCAGTAAATGTGTTTCTAAGGGATTTCAAAATGAAATATCCAACACCAATTGCAATTGAGATCAAAGTAGTTTTTTGATCAAGGAACCCTGCTATCGATATCATTGTGTATGACAGCAGGAAAAGTATGCATGCCTCAAGGAATGAGTCAATTAACAGCACTTTATTTATTGACTTTTTCGCGTTCCAGAAGGCTGTCTTGAAGTCTCCACCCATCAGCAAGTCACCGTCGAATTGTAGGTTTTCAGCTGGATGCAAAGGTTGTCTTTTTGCTTAAGGTAGGCTGCAGCGAGCGTTTTAGAGCTCGAAAGGTCTTTCAATGCATTGGTAAGGTCAGAGTTAGCCTTCTGCAGGTTTGCAAGAGTCTCAGAAAGCTGTGCTTGAGTGCTTGCTAGAGCTCCTCTTGTTAAAGAGAGGTCCTTGTCGAGTTTGTTTTTTTCTGTCACTAGTTCCTGATACAGATTCTCGAATTTTGTCTTGTCAGCAACTCTTAATTCCAGCTCTGTTCTCGTGCTCTTAAGGTTCTCCTTTTGGGAGGACAGGTTTTGCTGTGCAAGGGTGAGTTCTGTGACCTTTTGGTTGTATTCAGATGTTAGGTTCTTGTAAGAGGTCTGATAATAGATTGTGAAACCGACCATCGAAGTTACAACTGCAAGAAAAAGCAGTATGAGAAGAAAATTTACGTTTTTTTTTATGCCCGCCATGGTTTTTTGCCTCTTTTCCTAATATTTAAAATCTGCCTTCATCTTCTTGTGTCTCCAATCCGTCTAGCTACGATTTCCAGTATAAACAATACCAGTGCTACAGTTAATGGTATCCACGCCCACGACGTAGTTTTGACTTCTGTAGTTACCGCATGATCTCTTACAGACTTCTTGATCGCCTCGATATCTTTTTCCTCGAAGACTTGTCCGCCGCTTTGCTGTATCAAGCTAGTGAAATCTTGGCTTACGCCGAG
>JBBSVZ010000109.1:0-8922 GCA_038046545.1 Nanobdellota archaeon
GGACATTGACTTCGACTTCTCAAAACTCAGGCCAGCAGGAGCAAGGCTGCACACTATGGGCGGAAGAAGTTCAGGACCAGAGCCATTAAGGCAGCTTCTTAAATTTTCAAGGCAAAAAATACTGGCTTTCCAAGGAAGAAGACTAAGAAACATAGATGTCAACGATATAATTTGCAAAATCGGAGAAGTTGTTGTAATGGGAGGAGTTAGGCGTACCGCTCTTATATCCTTATCAGACTTGGACGACGAGCAGATGCGAAGAGCAAAAACAGGGCAGTTTTACTTGACTGAACCCCAGCGCTCAATGGCCAATAATTCTGCAGTCTATTTAGTAAAGCCTACACAGGTCGAGTTCCTAGAGGAGTGGCTTGCACTGATGAAAAGCGGAACAGGAGAAAGAGGGATATTCAACAGAGGAGAACTTAAAACGCAATTGCCTGAACGAAGATGGAAAATGATGGGCGAACATGCAGAATCTTCAGGCACTAACCCTTGCGGCGAAATAATCCTTCGAAGCAAACAATTCTGCAACCTTTCTGAAGTCGTTTGTAGAGCGGAGGATACAGAAGAAACTTTAATCAACAAGATTAGGCTTGCAACAATGCTCGGAACATACCAGTCGACACTTACAAATTTCCCTTATCTCTCAAAGGAATGGAAGGAAAATTGCGAAGAAGAAAGATTGCTTGGAGTTTCACTAACTGGACAATGGGATTGCCCTGCTGTTCGAAATCCCGCGACTCTACAAAAGTTAAAGGATGAAGCTCTCAAAATCAACAAGATCTATTCCAAACGATTTGCCATCAACGCATCAACTTGCATAACTTGCGTTAAGCCATCAGGAACTGTTTCACAACTAGTTGATGCAAGCTCAGGAATGCATGCAAGACACAGCCAATACTATATCAGACGAATTAGAATTTCGGCATCCGACCCATTATTCCAAATGCTGAAGGAGCAAAAGTTTCCTTACAAGCCAGAAGTTGGCCAAACAATGGAAAACGCAACAACGTTTGTACTCGAATTCCCGGTAAAAGCTCCAGAAGGAGCTGTACTGAGCGATCATTTGACTGCCCACGACCAGCTTCAGCATTGGAGCATGGTCAAGAAAAACTATTGTGAACATAACCCATCAGTTACAATTTCGGTAGGAGAAGACGAATGGATAGAAACTGCTGCTTGGATTTATGACAGCTGGAGTAATATCGGAGGGCTTGCATTCCTTCCCCGCATGAACCACTCCTACCAATTAGCCCCTTACGAAGAAATAACAAAGGAAGAATTAAACCTGCATGAAAAATCCCTGCCGGATGTCGACTTCTCAAACATAGTCGTGTACGAGAAAGACGACCAAACTGAAGGCGCAAAGGAAGCAGCCTGCGTCGGCGGAGCCTGCGAGTTTTTACCAGGCGAAATGCAAGCACAGAAAGCTGATGGAAAGGAAGAAAAGGTTAAGACTTAAGATTATCAAGATTAGCTTTTTGCCAATAACTTATCCAAAGATTTAAACGCTTCAGCACGCTTGCTAAAACCAAGGTTAGCTGCTAATTCAGCAGCCTGCGAATAATTTCCTCTTTTTTCCAATATGGTTAGGACTTCTGTAGCTACAGCTTTAGTGTGGGAGTCTAACTTGTATTGGCTGACAACCCTGACCACATCATCGAAACTGTTCGCCCTCCTATATTCTAAGACTGCAGAATCAAACAGTCCATTCTCTTCAGCAAATCGGCCTGCATCGATATGACGACCTGAATCACCTATAAGCTTGATTGCTTTTTCTGGCGCCCAATGCTGCTTAGCTAATTGAATAGCCGGAACTGAATGACCTGACAGTTCGTAAAAACGAATTGAATCATCAAATTTGCCTAACTCAAAGGCAATTGTTGCAGCTTCAAAGTATCTTTTACCATCAGCCAAAATTCCCATCGCTATCTCTTTATTCCCTGAATCATATGCTAACTTAGCAGCTTTTCGAGGGTACCCTGCTCTTACATAAATTGAAATAGCGTTTGGAATTAACCCCGCATCCTCAGCACATTCAGCGGCTTCTCTAAGTCTTCCTGCCCTTTGGTAAACGCCAATAGCGAGGCGATACTTTCCTTCACGACGAGCTATTTGAGCCGCTAAAGAAAACTGACCTCCTTGTTGTAAAATTTCGATTGCCCTATCGATTTTGCCTGCATTTTGAGCGATTCTTGCGGCGCTAGTTAGCATTCCTGCTTTTTCATATATTTTTATAGCTCTATCATTTTGACTAGTTCCTAAAGCAATCCTTACAGCATACGCCGGATATCTTGTTTCATAGAATGTAATTGCCTCTTCAGAAAATCGTTCAGGAATGATTGCTTCGCCAATAAATTTGCTGACAACCCTTGCTCTCATCCCCTCAGAATCTAAATTCGAGAGTATCTGTTCAAGGTCTACTGGTTCTGATTCTTGTCTCTTATTTTTTCCCCACCCAAAAAACTTCATGCTTCAAAATTTTTCGACAGCATTTATAATCCTTTCCTAAATTTTTCAAAAAAGTCGGAACATTCACGGAAATTTCTACAAAAGCATATTAAAAAGTAAAGAAAACAAATAATGCCACGGAAGCCATGCTCGATATGGCGCCTTACCTGACCAGTAAGGACCCGTAAGGGCTCCCGGTTCAAAAGGTTTTTGGTCACAAACCTGAAAGTCCGGGCCGTGGCGTGTCTTTTCCACAGGAAACAAAGGTTTTACTAATTAATCAGCCAATATTTAATACAAAAGTTCGTAAATCACTGTCAATTTCTAAACCTGAAGCAGGGGAAAAGGTTTAAATACAGTCCCCTGCTCACGCAAAACAATGAGAATCCTCGACGAGATTCAAAAAGCTGAGCTTAATTCTGATAAAAGGCTGGAACTTGCCCGTGCAAAAAAAGAGGAGTTAATCGTAAAAGCAAGAAAAGAAGCACTGCAATTGACAGCAGACTCCCAAAAAACGCTGGAAGCAGAGCGAAAAGCCAAGATAAGCGAAAAAGAAACAGAGCTTGCAAAAACAAAGAAAGAATTGCAGAAGGAATCTCAAAAAGATCTTGACAAGCTTGAAAAAAAGTTTTCTGCGAACAAACAAAAAGCAATCGAGCTCCTTCTTGAAAAATTCGAGGAAAAGATAAACAATGCTTAAGCCTGAAAAAATGGCCAAGATACTGGTTGCAGGCCACAAGAAAGACCTTTCCAAAGCGATTGAAGTACTCCATCAAAAAAAAGTGCTCCACATTATTGAACATAAACGCGGCCAGCTCGACATCGGAGCGCCGCTAAAGGAAGGCGAAGATGCATCATTGCTGCTCATCCAAATAAGAGGTCTCATAAGTATGCTCGGGATAAAGCGCAAGCAACCTAGAAAAGAGCTGAAGTTTCTTAATATTCGGGATTCAAAAAAAGACATTTCAAGTTTCTATGCCATTGTTCAAAAGCGATTAGAAGAGCTTGCAAAGGCGAATGCAGCTATCGAACAAAAGAAAAAACAATTAGAAACGCTTGAAAAACTTTCATTCTTCAAAGGCGAACTAGAAATTATCGGGCGAATTAAAAGCTTGTCTTTTTTCATTGGAGAGATAAAAAACGCTGAGGAGCTGGCAAATGCGGTAAAGAAAATAACTTCATCGTTTGATTTGCAGACAAGCACAGGAAAAGGAAAGTCTTTTGTTATCCTCGCAATTGAGAAAAGTGTGGAACAAAAAACAACTGCAGAATTGCAGAATCTTGGGTTCAAACCAGAGCAACTTGAACACATAAAAGACTTCAAAGGAACACCAAAAGACAATCTTCTTAGGATCTACCCGGAATACCACAAACTAATAAAAAAACGCGAGGGAATAGACGCTTCGCTCAACACATTTAGAAGCAGGCTCAGCTCAAGCATAATGTTGCAGGAATCTTATCTCGAAAAACTAACAGAAAAAACTGAAGCGCCTTTGAAAATGGCGATGACGCAAAATACATTCATGGTCACGGGCTGGCTTCCAGAAAAAAGTAAGGACGAAACAATAAAAACCTTGCAAGCAGCATTGAAAGGTAAAGTGGCAGTTGAAGATGCGCCCATAGATGAGCTCGAACGAGTGCCTGTGAAATTAAAGAATCCTGCGCTTGTCCAGCCATTTGAGTTCTTTCTCGACCTTTATTCATTGCCAAACCATCATGAAATCGATCCGACGCTTTTCATATTCATCGGCTTTCCAATATTTTTCGGCATGATGCTTGGCGATATCGGCTACGGAATAGTCTCAGTGATATTATTCCTGACTTTGATGAAACTAATGCCTCAAATGAAAGGGCTGTTCAAAGTTATGCTGCTTTCAGGAATTTCAACAATAATATTCGGTTTCGTTTTCGGCGAATTCTTTGGTTTAGAAGAGCTCTTCGGCCATGAAATACCATTCCTTATTCACAGAACGCACGCCATACAGGAAATGCTCATGATATCAGTTGCCATAGGAGTCTGCCATGTCGTACTCGGACTGCTGATTGGCTTTTACAACGAACTCCACCACCACGGATTAATCAAAGCGGTCAATGCAAAGCTCGGCTGGATAGTCCTTCTTGCAGGAGCAGGAATTCTCTTAAATGACATCGCAATTAAAGCATTTGCAATTCCTAACGGTTCATTAATTGGAGGCGCACTTGTGGCAATTTCAATAGTTATGCTCTTCCTTGGCGAAGGCGTAAGAGGATTGGTCGAATTGCCAGGTATTTTTGGGAACATACTTTCCTACGCAAGATTAATGGCACTTGGAGTCGCATCAGCCGGCCTAGCAGTTGTCATAAACGATCTCGCGGCTCCGATGTTTAATGCAGGAGTGTTTGGAATCATCGCAGGCATCATAATCCTTTTTGTCGGCCACCTCATCAATTTCATGCTCGGGCTAATAGGCCCATTCCTTCACTCACTTAGGCTTCAATATGTTGAGTTCTTCACCAAATTTTATGCAGGGGGCGGAACTCGATACATTCCATTTGGAACAAAATAAGGAGGAAAAAACAATGGTAGACGTAGGAACAGGCATGGTCGCGCTCGGAGCAGGGGCAGCGATAGTTGGAACAGCCATAGCATCGGCAATAGCTGAAAAATCAATCGGAGCGGCAGCAGTAGGTGCCATGGCAGAGAAAGAAGAGCTCTTCGGCAAGGGTTTAATCTTGACAGTCATTCCCGAAACATTAGTCATCTTCGGAATGGTCGTTGCAATCCTTATCTTGAACCTCGCAGCAGGTGGATAAGCTTGGGACTAGAAGAGCTTAAGTTCAAAATAGAGAAAGAAACAGAAACCGATGCTGTCCGCATAGAAGATGAAGGGAAGGCAGAGGCCAGACGAATAATCGAAGCAGCAAGAAACGAATTGCAAAAGCAACGGCAGGTATTCAAGGAAGAGACAGACCACATATTGGAAAAAATAGAGCAGAAAGCTTCAACTGACGCACAATTCGAGGCGAAAAGGTCCGTAATGCTTAAAAAAAAAGAGATGCTCGACGAAATTTTCCAGGATGTAAAAAAGACTTTGACTCCGAAGAGCAAAGCCCAGCTTCCGGCATTACTGAAAAAAGCACAAAGCCAAATGCAAGTTAGTGCTGCTTATGTCAACACCTCTGACAAAAAAAGCTTAGCAGGAGCAACAATCAAGGAAGCGCCCATAATCGGTGGCCTTATTGCAGAATCACATGACGGAACAGTAAGGCTCGATTACTCATTTGACACCTTCCTTGAACAGGCATGGCAGGAAAACCTTAATGAAATTGTGGGGAAGCTTTTCAAATGAGTTATTCAAGCATTCCAGAAGACCCTTATGCCTTTGCCCGAATAAGCGTAATGAAAGGCAAGCTCCTGAAAAAAGCCGATTATGACAAACTGATGAAAATGCATACCGGTGAAATAATCAAAACATTGCAGGACCACGGATATTCAGAAGACCTTGCCGTAGCGGAAACAAAACATGCAGGCAGCTTGCTTGTGGAAAAAGCCGTTGCCAAGAATCTGGAAAAAACGTATCAAAAATTGATGCGAATTACAAATGAGAGCCTTTCTCAATTAATTCAGCTTTACCTCGACCGAAACGATATTTGGAATCTTAAGAATGTGCTAAGGGCAGTTAATAGCGGTATGCGTGAAGGCGTTGAGGAACTGTTGTTGCCTGTTGGTTCCATCTCTAAGTTGGAACTTGTTAACTTACTAAAGAAAAATTCGGTGAAAGATGTTACTGACTCATTAAAACAAAAACTCGGAAAAACCGAATTCTCAGGCATTTCAGACATTGAGAACCACTTAACAAAAAACTATTATGAGAATGCTCTAAAAAAAGCGGAATCTCTTCCCGTACAAGGAGAAGCCATGAAAAATTTCATCATGGCAGAAGTCAGGACGCTAAATATAATTACAATCCTGAAAATGAAAGCTGCACAGGCACAAGTTCCAGCGATATTGAACTGCATGATAGGCCAACAAAATACTCTCACGAAAACATTGATCTCGGCCCAAACCCTTGAGGCGGCATTTGACATCCTTGAAAAATCCGAATTCAAGCAGTCTGCCATAGAAGGCAGGAAGGAGTGGGAAGAGAATAAATCACTTGTAACTGTCGAAACATCACTTTACAGGGCGCTTCTCAGAAAAAACCTCCTCCTACTCAGAAAAGACCCTCTCTCAATCGACATAATCCTTGGCTACCTTTTCGCCAAAAGTATAGAAGCAAAAAACATTCGACTAATCTCAAAAGGGAAAGAACTCGGGCTTGATATGCAATTCATTGAAAAGGAGCTGATAATCGCATGAGTGAAATTGGCGTATTAGGATCTCACGAGTTCACAACAGGTTTTCAGCTGATAGGGATTAGACGGACTGCGCAGACAGACAGTTCTCACGCATTCGAATCATTACAAAAACAGATGCAAGACCCCGAACTCGGCATATTGATAGTCGAAGAAGAAGCAATGAAAAACATTCACCCAGAAGATAGAAAAAAAATAGATGACTCAGTAAAACCAGTGGTTGTTATACTATCGAAAGAAGGCTCATCACAAAGCCTTCGGCAAAGTATCATAAGAGCAATTGGTGTTGATCTATGGAAGGAGGAATAGCAAGATGCAGGAAGGAATACTCGTTAGGATAGCAGGTCCGGTTGCAGTTGCAAGAGGACTCAACGCAAGAATGTATGATGTTGTCAAAGTAGGCAACCAGGAACTCATGGCAGAAGTCATCCAGATAAGAGGAGATGACGCGGTCATTCAAGTTTATGAGGACACAACAGGCCTCAAGCCAGGAGAAAAAGTCGTCAACACCGGACTTCCTCTTTCTGTCCAGCTTGGACCAGGACTATTAACAAGCATCTATGACGGAATCCAAAGACCATTGCCTGTTCTTATGGAACAACAAGGAAGTTTCATCAGCCGAGGCGCATCAGTTCCAGGCCTCGACCAGAAAAAAAAGTGGGAGTTCAAGGCAACTATAAAGAAAGGAGATTCAGTTCGAGGAGGAAGCATTGTTGGTGAAGTCGAGGAGACACCAGGCAATATCCATTACATCATGCTACCGCCATATGTTTCGGGCACAATAAAAGAAATCAATTCAGGAAAATACAATGTAACGGAAGTTTTAGGAACGCTCGATAATGGATACGAACTGAAAATGCAGCAGTACTGGCCAGTAAGAGTGCCACGACCAGTTACAAAAAAATTGTCGCCAATAATCCCGCTGATAACAGGACAAAGAGTTCTGGATTGCCTCTTCCCGCTCGCCAAGGGAGGCTCTGCAGCAATTCCAGGCCCATTCGGAGCAGGTAAGACAGTCAACCAGCAGCAGCTCGCAAAATGGAGCGATGCCAACATAATAGTCTACATCGGCTGTGGAGAAAGAGGAAACGAAATGACTGAAGTCCTCACAGAATTTCCCCACCTTACAGATCCGAAATCAGGCAAGCCGCTCATGAACAGAACTGTTCTCGTCGCCAACACGTCAAACATGCCTGTCGCAGCAAGGGAAGCATCAGTCTACACAGGAGTAACGATTGCAGAATATTATAGAGATATGGGTTATGACGTTGCACTCATGGCAGACTCAACTTCAAGATGGGCAGAAGCAATGAGAGAAATCTCATCAAGGCTCGAAGAAATGCCCGGGGAAGAAGGATATCCCGCTTATCTCTCAACAAGGCTCGCACAATTTTACGAACGAGCAGCAAGAGCCACAGTTCTCTGCAATAAAGTGGGCTCAGTGACAATAATCGGAGCGGTATCTCCTCCTGGAGGAGACTTCTCAGAACCAGTAACTCAAAACACCTTAAGAGTTACAAAGGCATTTTGGGCACTTGACGCCAAGCTCGCCCAAAGAAGGCACTTCCCGAGCATAAACTGGCTCACGTCTTATTCACTTTACCCAGCCATATTGGAATCGTGGTACGCAGAAAACGTTGCATCAGACTGGAAGGAAACTGTAGAAAAAATCCAAACACTTTTGCAAGAAGAAGACAAGCTAATGGGCATCGTCCAGCTTGTAGGAAGCGACGCTCTGCCTTCAAAACAGCAATTGCTGCTAGAAGTCGCAAGACTTGTCAGAGAGAACATTCTTCAGCAAAACGCCTTCCACGAAGTCGACACATACAGCGAGCTGAAAAAAAGTTACATGCTGATGAAAAGTGTGCTGTTGTACTCGGCGCTTGCGAACAAAGCGCTTGAACAGGGAGCAAAAATAAGCCAGCTGACAAAAATGAAGAGCAAGGACAAGATTGGAACGGTCAAATTCGAAAAAAAGTATGCGGAACTCCTCAGCCAAATAGACAAAGAAATGCAGCACGAGTTCCAGACGTTAAGGTGAAAAAATGATAAAAGAATACAAAACAATCACAAGAATTGCCGGCCCACTGGTATTTGTCGAGAAAACAGAGCCAGTAGGATATGGAGAATTGGTCA
>JBBSVZ010000110.1:0-1935 GCA_038046545.1 Nanobdellota archaeon
CTTTTCACTTGTCGAGCGAATAGAGCAATTCTTCCCTCACACAGAGCTGAATTTCATAAAGAGAAGGGCCAAATCCGCAGAAGATTCTGGTGAGACGTTTACATATGCTTCAGTTGTTCGAAAAGATCCATCATACGACTGGTTCGAAAACACATCGTTATTAACTAAGTATGTCCGTGGTGGTTTGTTAGGTGCAGTAATAGGAAATATTGCAGCCCGGTATTTCGGAATGGATATTTTTGATTTAACGCTAGTGTCAGGTTATTTGGGTACGCAAGCTGATGCGATTCAATATGCCTTAAAAATCGATGCACTTGCCAAGGAATACTTAAAGAAGGCAGACTTGATCTGGTAACACATACTTTCTTTTGGGGAGTGGTTATCAAAAACTTTTAATATCCAGCACTGAATAACAACAAAATGCCAGTTAATCTTACGGACATTCTGGGTCAAGCAACTCCGTTTACCGAGCTGAAATGGCTTGAACGAGAAGTAGTTTTGTTCAATAACAATAAACACAGGATCGGGAATGTGGAGAGCAAATCAATGACTACTGCGGATGAAGTTTATTCTGCCTACGGTGGATTCATGGTTTATACAGCTATCACAAAATTCGTTAGAGGAGGCATCTTAGGAATAGTTGCTGGGGGCATCCTAGCAAATTATGTGTTGGGAGTTGAACCTGATTTCATAGAATATTTAGGAGGGGCAGCTGGAGCTTCGATAGATGTTATTCAATATGCGTATAGAGGAATAAATATCTCGAAAAGGATGGAATCTAATGCTGAAGGTTATGCAACACAGCTAACTCGGACTTAAAACTTAACTTTCACTAAACCTTCGGCACTTGCTGGCTGATGCAGTGTATCGCTCCTGAGCCAGATATAAGCTCATTGCATTTTATCCCAACTATATTTCTGTCTGGAAAGTATTTTGACAGAATTTTTATTGCTTCTTCATCTTCCTCAATTCCAAATACGGGAACAAGGACTGCTTTATTGCCGATATAAAAATTGCAATAGCTTGCAGGGAGCCTTCGTCTATAGCCATTAACTGTCGGAGATGGAAGAGTTACAATCTTCAACGGTTTTCCATCCTGGTCTTTTGCAGATATTAAAATGTCGTAATTTTCCTTTAGGTTCTTGTAATTAATATCCTTTTTATCTGGCAACGGGCAAACAACAGTAGTTTCGGTGACAAAACGTGCAAGGTTATCAATATGGGCGTCAGTGTCATCGCCCTCAACACCTTTGTTCAGCCAAATTATGTTTGTTATTCCAAGAAAATCCTTCATTTTTTGTTCGATTTCCTTTTTACTCATCCCTGGATTTCTATTCTTATTCAGTAAACATTCTGTAGTTGTGAGAAGCGTTCCTTTCCCATTTACTTCAAGCGAGCCGCCTTCCATGACTAATCCTGCATCAAAGTAAGGCAATTTCATCGTCATGTTGATGAACTCAGGCATATCATCGTCTTTTAGCAGCGATTCGTACTTGTTTCCCCATGCATTGAACATCCATTTTACCATGCCAAGTTGGTTTTTATTAATCACAAATGTTGGCCCATAATCCCGAAACCACACGTCAGCGTAGTCGTGCTGGAAAAAAGTGATTTTATTAAGGCTAAGTCCTTTTTTTTTTATTGCATCAGTAACGCGCTTTTGCATTTCTTCATTAACCACGAACAAGTTGACTTGCTCACTTTCCTTCAGGCCTTCGATTATGCCTAAATATGCGTGCTCGACCTTTTCCATTTCGGGAAATGTCAGCTTATCATGTGGCCATGCGAGAAATATTGCTTCATGCGGTTCCCATTCAGCTGGGAATTTGAATCCTTGTTGTGTTGGCGTCCTCATTTTAGCATAATTCTGTTGTATGAGTTTGGCCTTCGGTTCCTCATGAATCCCCAGCCGTTTTTTATGAAATCATTATAACT
>JBBSVZ010000111.1:0-1324 GCA_038046545.1 Nanobdellota archaeon
TGCAGTCAAAAGAGGTTGGAGCCATTTCCCTTCCAGCTTTTCCCGATATTTTTCGCGACTGGATATTGGCAGTTTTTCTTAATGATTGCGCTTTGGGGCCAAGATATTGCTATAAAAATCCAAACCTCAAAAATTTTCGGGTAGTCCCTCAAACAAACTTCTTGCCCATTTCAGGAGAAAGCACCCTTTCTTTGGTGAATACCACCAAGGATTGGGCAGGGAATTGGTATAAGATTGTGGGCGGGAGCGACACTCTTGCCATTGAATTTCAGGGGTATCACCTTGCAAATTTCACGGTGCCCTACATTATTGAACGCAAAGACGGCTCTTTCAACATTCAATTTCTCCAGCTTGACAATACCCAGAAAGGGAAGATTTTCTTGCAAGACCATCAGGAGGACAAATCCGTCATATTGCTGCCTTTTTCCAAGACCTCAATTTTAAGCAATGGCTCTTTTCCCCTGTACCAGTTCGTTCTTACCATTGCGAGCGCGCCCAAAAGCAAGGCGCAAGAGGAAGCTTTAATAGCCCAGCTCCAAACCCAAATTGCAGATCTTGAGCAAAAGATTGCAAAACTGCAAGTTCTATTGAAAGCCCAGACAATAGGGGGTAGGACAGATAGGACATGCGGGGCATTTATGAATAATCTCTATTTTGGCATGAAAGATAGCCCTGAAGTGATCTGTTTGCAGGAATTTCTAAAAAGGCAAGGGCCAGACATCTATCCCGAAGGGCTGGCTACTGGGAACTTCTTTAGCCTCACCCAAGCTGCTGTTATTAGATTTCAGGAGAAGCATGCCGAGCAGATTTTGCTTCCCCTGGGTTTTCGCAGTGGAACCGGGTATTTTGGCCCCTCAACAAGAGCAAAAGCCAACCAACTAATTTCTCATTAGAATTTTCCGCTTAAGAGGTGGAGGAGTTATCCACAGCTTGACATGTTGCTTTGCTGTTTGGGTAAGATATAATAGTTTTATGTAGCCGTGTCTACAACTATTTTTCTAAAGGTCGCCTTTGATTGTATAAAAACAAAAGTCGAACATATTCATCTCTCATTATTTATAGATGCATAATAAGTGATGAGAGTTGGGACTAATAAATTAGTTTAAACAAAAATACAAAATACATAATGAGCACTAAATTCACAAAGATTATTTCAGTTGGAGTTTTAATTCTCGCATTCCTCGGTTTGTTCAGCGGAGTGGCGCAAGCAGTAGTGACTGTTGGGGCAACGTCTGCTGTGAGCAACGGCGTGTTGACCATTACCGGAGCTGATGTTTCTGTGTGGTCTGTGGCAACGGCAGCGGCTTCAGATAACCTGACCGTG
>JBBSVZ010000112.1:0-2653 GCA_038046545.1 Nanobdellota archaeon
GATTCCGTCGCCAGCTGAGTCGCCACCACCACCATCGCCGTCGCCCATGTCTGACTCCCCCCCACTGTATGCAAAAACATACTGTGAGAAAGCTAAAAATAGGGCAGATAGTAAGAAAAAGACAACATATCTTCCCGCAGCCATTTTACCTCTTTTTATTTTTATTGGCATTATCACCAAATGAAATCAGCATTTGTCAAAAACCACCCTTCATAGAGGTGGTTTTTGAGCATGAACTGGAAAATTTGCAAAGCAAATTTTCTGTTTGTTAAAAATCCCTTTGGGATTTTAAACACTCGGAAATATACCATCATCACATATGGTTATTGGACTACGTCCATTAGTCATAGACTAATGGTATATTTCCGACATATTAATAATTAACTATTATAACTAACTATTAATAACTAACTATTAATAACTAACTATTAATAACTAACTATTAATAATTAACTATTTTATCTCCAAAGACTTTTTCCCGAAGTATTCGCTAAGCTGAGGCATGCCTAATCTCCGAAAGGACACCTCAAGGGGCCTGTACAGACGGCGCTCGTAACTCTGTCTGTATTTTGATGTTGTAAGGTACAAAAGGCCGTAAGCGGTTAAGGAATGGGTAACAGCCTTCTCCGATTGCCCCAATCTGCCATATAATCTTCCGACTTTTAATTCATTCCATTGCCCTGCGCCAAAATCTCCAAATATCCCAATAGGCGCTTCTTTATCAAACTCTTTCAAAAGTTCAAGTGCTTCAGCATCATTCCGGTTTTTCGTATGGCCTTGTATTCTATCCTTTAATTCCCTCAGCCTCTGAATCCTTCCTGGATCTGGTGCTGGCTTAATATACTTCTCCTTTAACGCAGGATTGGGATAAGGCAAAAAAAGTCCAATATTTATATTAGAATGCCAATGCAAATATTCCTTTAAAGTTTCAGCAACATCTTTCTCTAAAAACCCGTCTTTCCATAATTGATATGCAGCCAACGGCCTTGGGAAAAACATTATATTTTCTTCCCTGCTCCACCTGATGTACTTGGCCAAAAATGAGTCAGGATGCCTGTCAGCTATGCTTTCAAACCTTCTTACGGCTTCCTCAAGCAGCTTTTTCTGGTGTGAATGGTCGCCTTGATATAAGCTGTCCATTATGCCTCCTCTTCCTTGCAAAGCTGCAAAGCTGTGCCTGTCAGGATCTTCCCAGAGAAATGTGCGTCCTTCCGGATGTGTATAAGGGTCTGTGCCTTTGCCGAATTCCTTGGCAAAAGGGGGCAAAGCTATGCCAAAATGTATGTGCGATACTCCCATTCTTCTTGAACCTTCAACCCTGGGTGCGCCAAGCCCTTCAGGGCCTGTAAGAATAAAAGGCGTAACTCTCTGGCCTGCCTGCACATATAGTTCATCTTGGCCCGCTACTTCTATCATATGGCCAAGGTCGCTCTGATAAAATATGGGTACGCTTTGAGCAGCACCTGCCTGATATACCCATCCTTCTATAGGAGCAGCGGTAGGAGCGCCAGAGCCTGCGTGAAAGTCTATGCCTCTTGCGCCTCCATGGGTATGCCTTGCATAATCTGTTTCTACAGTAACCGTAAAGTTCCATTTTATGTCAGAAAGCTGGCTTTCCGTTCCATAAGCAGCTCTTGGCATTGATGCCAGGAGGGCTGCGCCTGCTCCAAACTTGAGAAATTCCCTTCTTGCCAGACTGTCCAAACTCTCTGCCATTTTAATGCTCAGATTCAATTAAGGTATTTAAATCTTTCTATTTTTTACTAATTTTAAGTAGTAACTAAAATGCTGTTATTGTTAGCCTGCCCGTCGGGCCCAGGCTTCCAGTATTTTTCCATTTCGCTTTGCGCTTTCATAGCTGGGGTTAAGCAGGAGCGCTTTTTTATTGTATTCCAATGATTTTTCATAATTTCCGCTGTTGCCGTAAGACGCTCCCAGGCCATTTAAGGCTATGTAATCATTAGGATTCATTTCCACAGCTGTTGTGTAATATTTGATTGAATTGTTCCAGTCCCGCAAATTGAAATAAGCGGCGCCTATGTACCTATAGACCAAAGGATTATCTGGGTTAATTTCAAGAGACTTTTCATAGTAGTTAATGGATATTTCATAACGTGTTAACTCTTTATAAGATAAACCAACGCCATTATACGCCGTATCATCATTCGGGTTTATCTGCAGAGCTTTATTAAATTCCTCAACTGCATTATTGAATTCTTTTATGCGATAATAAGAATAGCCTAAATAACGGTGAATTTCTGCATTATCAGGATCTATATTTAAAGAAATTTTATAGGCTTTAACTGCATTATAGAAATCATTGTTTTTGTAATATGACAGGCCAAGGTAGTTATAAGCTTCCTCATTTTTTGGATTCAGCTTAACTGCCTTTTCGAATGCCTCAATTGCCTTGACAGTTTCATTTTTTTCAAAAAATGCTTTGCCCTCCTGCAGATAAAAATCAGATTTTTCAATGTTTCCGCTTTTAACGACAGACAAGAAGACAGCAAAGGCAACAATAACAAGAATTAATGCAAAAGCGAGCATATAGCTATTTAATTTTTTTCTTTTCCTATGAATCACATGAGAAGCGACCCTCTTTTTTTCCATTTAATATTCTGCCCCTTTTTAGGGTGTTAAATCTCATATTCTA
>JBBSVZ010000113.1:0-1849 GCA_038046545.1 Nanobdellota archaeon
TCTTCTGAGACTCCAAGCATTACAAGCAATACGGAAACATGGCAGGAAATAGGGTTAAGCAGTGCTTAAGAGTGTAGATATGGATGGAGAGGCTATGCAACGCTCTCGACGCAACCCATTACAAATTTTTCAATTAAATACTTGACAAAAAATGGCAGTTGTGATATAATTTTAGACAGTTAAGTTTTAAATCTTGGGAGAGGAGTGATTAGATAAGATTTACTCCTGAAATCGACAAGTGAAGAGGATAATCTTTGCTAACTGCCTGTAATTCAAGATGTTATCCGTCTTTCAAAGAGGGATTTAAAATGCCTGCTACTCAAAACGTTACCCACTTTAATTTAATCTTAAATATAAAACAGATATTCAAAGAACTTTTAAAGGATAAATTGCCAGAGGTTAAGCTGATAGATTCTTTACCAATGGATAAATCTTAACTACCTTGCCTGATTATCTGCGGCAACGGATTCTACATCAAGAAATGGAACTAAAACAAAAAGGAGGTATGTTATGGCTGATTTTGCAAAAGCATTCGCATTGACTATGAAAGCTGAAGGCGGGTATGGCAATGACCCGCAAGATCCAGGCGGTGAAACCTACAAGGGCATTGCACGCAAGATGAACTCTAAATGGGAGGGATGGGTCACTATTGACATGATGAAAAAGAAGAAGAACTTTCCTGCTAACTTAGATAACAACGTCCAATTGCAAGAAAATATCAAAGCCTTCTATGAAGCAAACTACTGGGACAAGATTAATGGCGATAAAATCAACAACCAGGACATAGCCGAATCGATATTCGACTTTGCTGTTAATGCTGGTCCTATTGTTAGTGCCAAACTCGCACAGATTACTGTTAATGCAAAACCGGATGGCGTTATCGGACACATGACCATTGAAAAGATCAATGCTGACGATCCGCGAACTTTCCTTGCGATTTTTGCACTGAACAAGATTGCCCGCTATGTCAGCATCTGTAACAAACGACAAGAAAGCAAAAAATTCTTTTTTGGTTGGGTTAAACGTACATTGGAGGGGTTGTAAACATGGGTAACTTTTTGACTAATCTATTTAGCACCGGGGCAAAGTCTTTTGTCGACGCAGTTGGCGATGTGATCGATAAAAACGTTACTTCTGCTGAAGAACGGAAGAGTGGGGTGGGTGTCTAAAGACCCTTACTACAGAGAATTGCGGAAAATAGGCAAAATCCCATTTCCTTATTAATCACTGACCAATCACCTCACTTTTTCTTTCCTTCAGTTTTTTCCTTCGCATTCCTGGTCTATTTGGCCAGATTTCATCCAATGTTTCCCTTGCCTTTTCAAGTTGTTCCTCCATTCCCTCTATCTTTTTACTGTATGGCTGCATCTTCTTGCGACGGAAGATGATACTGATTCTGATAGCAATCATTATGCCGATAATTATCAAAATATCAGGCAATGTTTTATCCAATTCAAACATTTTGCTTGAGACTCCTTCCTTTTGTGCCCGATTCACCCTTCTGTCCTCGCACTGCTCTTCCGTTTCCGCATCGCTCTCCGTGCCTGATTCGCCCTTCTGTTCCTCGGTTCGACTAATTAGGGCGGAGGGAAACCCCGCCCCTACACCCGGATTCACTCTTCTATTCCCCACACCGCTCTCCGTGCTCCACATCTCCTCTGTTCTCTTGCCCACTCCACCATCCTCGCACACCATATATACCCACCGCTTACCGCTTACCCCACACCCCACACCCCACACCACGCTCCACCCAGCAATTCTCATTATGACAGACTTGTGCAAGGAATGGAAAAGTAACACACCCCCTACCCCCTCTCAAGAGGGGAATTCCATCCATCCACTGCCCACT
>JBBSVZ010000114.1:0-608 GCA_038046545.1 Nanobdellota archaeon
CCAATTGTATAATACTCGTGACGAACTCGCCTTGATTCCAACTGCAGAAGTTCCTGTGACAAATATTTATTCAGATGAAGTTCTGCGTGAGTCAGACCTGCCGAAAAAATTCTGCTCATTCACCGAGTGTTACCGAACCGAAGCAGGAAGAAAAGCAGGCGAAGAAGGATTGTTTCGGTTGCATCAATTTGAAAAAGTCGAGATGGTCTATCTTTGCAAACCCGAAGAATCCTACGATTTCCTCGAAGAGATGACTGGCTATGCAGAACAGATTCTCAAACAACTCGAGATCCCTCATAAAAGGATCTGGCTTGCAACAGCCGACGCTGGTTTTTCTTCTGCAAAGACCTATGATCTCGAAGTCTGGAGTCCAGCAATGAATCGTTACCTAGAATGTTCCTCATGCTCAAACTGCACAGATTTTCAGGCTCGAAGGATGAACACTCGTTTCCAATCAAAAGATGGCTTCAAATTTATCCATACTTTGAACGGTTCAGGTCTCGCCCTACCAAGATTGATGATCGCCCTTATCGAAAACAATCAGCAAAAAGACGGCTCAATAAAAATCCCAAAAGCTCTCTGGAAATATACAGGCTTCAAAGAAATAA
>JBBSVZ010000114.1:618-1098 GCA_038046545.1 Nanobdellota archaeon
AACCCGAGCAACCTAAGAAAGAAAAAAAAGTTGTGAAAAAATCCAAGGCTTCTAAGAAAAAATAATTCACAACAATAATCCTTTTAAATCATCTAAAATTAAAATAAAAATGTCATGTCACACTTTTATTCACAAAGACGCTCCAGTCTGTTTTCCCGGTTTTGATCCTTCAAAACTTGCAAGAATGTTAAATGAAAAAATCGCAAGATCCGAAGAAGAAGATTATTCCTCAATGTCTTTGAGATTAGGAAATGCTCCATTGAGATCAGATAGTTCTGGCATTGGCACAGTAAAATCAGGATCAGAGCATTGCTATCCTCTGATTTTGTCCATTGATCTTCCAATATTCAAGGGAGTAAGAGACGTCGGCCAAGTTTACACAGAAGCAGGAATTAGCCACGGTAACTGTCGATCCTATGAACATCTAGAACTTTTGACAACAAAACCGATTCTCACGCTCGACGGCCTAATTCCAAAATG
>JBBSVZ010000115.1:0-1556 GCA_038046545.1 Nanobdellota archaeon
ATCCAGCAACAATGTTTATTGTCGCTCTGGTACTGGGATTGGTGCTGGCATATGTGTGGACACATTACATAACCTTCCCAAATCCGTTCTGCACAAAATAAATTCTTAGTTTATTTTTATTTCTTTGGTTTTAATTGATGTAAGAAATACTTAGAGTTCCATTGCGAAGGTGGCTATAGCAAGAAAGGCTCCCTCGACAACGAGAACCAGTTTGTAAGCCGTTTCTCCTACCCAGCCAAATGCCGCCCAGCTTCCAAGAATCCCCATGCTGTTCAGCGCCGGCAATAGTGCAAAAATCAAAATCACTCCAGCGGCTATTATTGAAATCGGTCCCATTATGTTGCTGTTCGTGACTTCAACAATCGCTGCGTAAGCGAGAATAATTCCGGCTATTGCCGCAATCCATACAAGCGCGCCTCTTGACAATCCAAAGGGAAGAATTTTCAGCAATGACAGCAAACCAAGAGCGCCGACGATTAGGCCTATCAAGCCAATTATCCAATCGCGCATCTGCATCATTTTAATCGGACCTCTTTTTTAAGATAAAACCAAAACTATTTTCTTCTTCTAGGAGCCTCAATTTCTACTTCTTGAGCTAATTTTTCCGCTTCTTTCTCCGCTGCAAATATTCTCCTCATACCTTGTGCGAGAACGTGCATGTCTTTAGCAAAATTTTGCTTTACATTTTCGAAGTCTTTTATTCTTTCCTCTTCCGGGAGCTTTGGCATTACGCTCTTCGTGTAGTACTCCCTCATTGCCTCTTCGTCATCATCAATATACCAAAGTGTTAATATAATTAATAAAAAATCTCTTTTTGCAACTAAAGTATCGCTGTGCAACGTTGATTCAACATCTAGCTGTGTTTGAGCCAGCACATTTCTTAACTGAGTTTCCTGTTTTTGCTTATTGCCTTTTGCTGCATCCCATCCACTTAAGGAAACCTTAATGGCTTTTTTATCATGCCTTAGGTGAGTTATTCCCTTACTCGCAGACCTTATGTCAAGTCTCATTGCGACAGAAGCAAATAGATTCGTCTGTGTTGTTCCTAAATGTTTGATTACTTCCATCAAAGCCCGGTAATCTCCCTTTTTCTCAGCAACTTTTATTATAGGTTCCAGATAAGTAAAGTAGATTTTTCTATCTTCTGCTTCAGTACCACTTAATATTGCAAGAACTTTTTTGCCAAATTCTTGTTCGTAGCCAGTAGAGCCGTGTTGGGCTTCGTGTTCCAACAAAATTTTTTCTATTTCACGTATTTCCTTCAAGGAAAGAATTTCTTCAACTTCCTCGTCAAATCCCAAGTCCATTTCATCTTTCTCTATCTCTTTTGCTTCTCTTGTAACCTTCAACTCGTCCTTCATCGCCCTTGTAACTCTATGCTCTTTTAGAACTTCTTGAGGAATTTTATCATAGATTAGTTTTTTCATATGATGCAGAATTCGAACAATTTTCCTTTCTCTGCGCCTCATCTGTCGTCGCATAAAAAAAGGCATCTTGATAAGTTTACTCCAAAAACGTGTTAACCATCCTTCTGTCATAAAAATCAACCCCTAGTT
>JBBSVZ010000116.1:0-5001 GCA_038046545.1 Nanobdellota archaeon
AAGGCATCGATTCGAGCAAGAGAACTCTTGATAAGGGAGTATGCAGAGGAGCGAAACCTGCAGATAGTTTTTTTTCTCGATGTTAGCTCAAGCATGAGCTTTGCATCTGTTCCCAAACTGAAAAATGAGTATGCTGCCGAACTAATAGCTTCACTTACCTATGCAATGCTTGAGGCAGGCGACCAAGTCGGCCTTGTAATGTTCACAGACAAAATAGTCAGAAGCATCCCTCCAAATTCAGGAGCAAGGCAGTTTTATACAATCACCAAAGCACTTTCCGACCCAAAACTTTACGACGGTAGCGTTGATTTCTCAAAAGCCTTGAGATATGCAGGAACATCAATAAAGCAAAATACCATAATAATCATGGTTTCTGACTTCATAGGGCTGGGCAAAGACTGGGAGTCACCATTGAGAGCAGTCGCGCAAAGGTCAGAGTTCATTGGCATAATGGTACGTGATCCTTTCGACTTAGTATTGCCAGACGTTGGCCAGGTTGTAATTTCAGACCCGTTCAGTGAACACGAGCTTGTATTAAACACAACTGCTTTAAGATTCTCCTATGCTCTTGAAACAAGGCGGCAGATAGAAAGCCTTAGAAAACTTTTCTCAGAAATAAATTCTGATCTTGTAGTTGTTACAACAAACAAACCGTTCACAAAAACAATTGTTGACTTCTTCGGCGAGAGGAAGAAAAAATGGAGATAACTTTTAGCAATCCGTATTTCTTGCTCTTCCTCCTAAGCATACCCTTGCTTGTAATAAGCCACTTCTTCACAATGGTCTACCTAAAAAGGAGGGCGTTCAAGTTCGCAAATATCGAAGCGATAAAAAGAGTTACTGGTGGTGAAAAAGCATCCTTTCGAAACACAATATTTCTCTCTAGAAACCTTGGAGTTCTAATTCTGCGTGTCATAATCCTGATGCTGCTCATCTTCTCTGCAGCAGGAACAACATTGTGGCTTGACAGGCTCACAAGCGACTTCGACGTTGTTATTGCAATAGACGCATCAAGCAGTATGCTGGCCGACGACTTCAATCCAACCAGACTTGAAGCAGCAAAAAAAGCTGCGGCAGAATTTGTCACCAAACTAACCAGCAAAACTTCAGTTGGAGTAATTTCATTTTCTGGAACTGTGTTTATTGAACAGTCAAAAACAACAAGCGCTGACGACGCACTTGAAGCAATTGATGGCATACAAATAAAAAGAATTGGGGGAACTGACTTAGGGAGCGCAATAATCCAAGGGACAAACATTTTCCTTGGGCCTGGCCAGCCAAACAAAGCACGAATTCTGGTTTTGCTTACTGATGGCCAGGGTAATATCGGCCCACCTATTGAAGAGGCAATTGATTATGCTAGAACAAATCAAGTAAAAGTTTATACTCTTGGGGTTGCAACGGCTGAAGGAGGGCAATTCCTTCGAACAGAAGGCATCTCAACAATAGACGAACCAACACTGCAAAAAATATCAACAGAAACCGGTGGATATTATTCAAGGGTGGAATCCAGCCAAAAACTAACAGACACATTCAATGACATACTTTCATCGAGCAGGCAAAAAAGCCCGGTGAACATATCTCATTTCATGCTCTTGACAGCTCTTATCATGATTTTCATGGAATGGGGGCTTATATCGACGAAGTTTAGATCCATACCCTGAATAAAATTAAAGATTTTGTCTCTAGTTCTTTTTTTTTAACTATTCTCAAAAAGCGCTCAGTCGCCGCGCGGGCTTAATTAATTCCTGAGCCTTCTGGTCGTGAAAACGACTATTAAGTGTTTGAAGTACAACCATGGCCTGCACAGCCTGGAGTGCTAATTATTATTCTTATCCGAGTTCATAATAATAAAAATCAATGCTTAAAATGCCGCATTCCAGTGAAAATCATTGTCATTCCGTTTTCGTTTGCAGCCTCTATAACTTCACTGTCCTTCATTGCCCCGCCTGGCTGGATGACAGATTTGACTCCTATGTCAGCAACCTCGTCGATACCATCCCTAAACGGAAAGAAAGCGTCTGAGGCAACAACGCATTTTTCGCCAAGTTCGCTATTAATGTATTCGTGCACTGAGCCGTGCTCAAGCTTTCCTCTCCATGTTTCAAAATCGTCCTTTTCGCTTGCAAGAATCTCAGCCCAATGAGGAGCTGCTCTTCCTGTTATAATGTCATACTCCAGAGTTAGATTCTCGGAAGCTTTGCTTTTAGCGAGTTTTCCTCCCGCATCCTTCCTGTTTGGCTGGCCTGCGCCCATGCCTATAACTTGATAGAGCCCTTTCTCGTATTCTCTAGCGATGACAACAGCATTTGATTTGGTGTGTTTAGCAGCAACCCACGCGAATTTGAAAAGGCCTTCCCTCTCTATCGGAGGCAATTTTCTGGTGACTACACCAACAAGCCGCTTTACCTTGTTTTTTTCATCATCCAAATAATATGCAGGCTTGAAAAGACTGCGAATGTGCCTCGTAAGGAAAAGCTCGTTGTCTCTGTCCTGCACCAAAATTCCGCCGGGCAAATCTTTTATTTCGAAAAGGTCCTTTTCTTTTCCGACGTGTCCGATAGCCATAAGTCGCATCCGTTCCTTTGTTTTTTTGCTCTTCACATACTCAACTGCCTCAGGTGTAAATGACGGTGCGATTATTGCCTCGACAAACCAGCCATGTTTTCCCTGCGAATTAAGCCGTTCTGTTAGGGCCTGCATAACTTCAACACCCACATCGCGGTTGAATGCAATAACTCCTCCAAATGCAGAGACAGGATCGCCCTGCCAAGCTCTCTCAAGCGCCTGGACAATAGTCTTTCCTGTGGCAAGGCCGCATGGATTTGTGTGCTTAATGACTGCGCAGCAAGGCTCAGGGAATTCCCTTACCGCCTCAATTCCTGCAGCAGCATCCACATAATTATTGAAGCTCATTTCAGCGCCATGAAGCTGCTTTCCAGATATTGCATTTGCTCCAAAGGGCTCTTCATCCTGAAAAATCATAGCGCTCTGATGCCAATTCTCGCCATAGCCGCCTAGCACCCTTCCTTTAATCCACTTCTTCCGCAAGGTTTCCTCTCCAGCAAACAGCTTCGTTATTGACATAGCGTTCTGGCTCCGGTAGTCAGCGACATTGTTGATGGCTTTTACTGCAAGTTCACGTTTTGCGGTCAATGGAAGGTCTCCTCCATTGTTAATTAGTTCAATTGCAATTTTCTCATAATCATTTATATCGGTAATTACTCCTACACTTTTATAATTCTTGATTGCGGAAGTTACCATTGTTGGCCCGCCGATGTCCATGCTTTCTAGCATTTCCTCCTCCTGAAGTGAAGAGCCTCCCGCTTCAGCCTTGAATTTGTAAAAGTTGCACACAACAAGAGAAATAGGTCTTATGCCCATTTTTTCTGCTTCTTCCAGGTCTCCCGGATGCGTTGGGTCGAAAAGAATCGCTCCTTCAATTAATGGGTGGATTGATTTCAATCTGCCTCTGAAAACTTCAGGAAATTCGGTGATAGTTGTTACGTCAACAACCTTGAGGTTTAGATGATTCTCGTTTATCAAAGTCTGGATTGCCCTAGCAGTTCCACCAGTCGAAATGACCTCAAAATTGCATTGGGCCAGCGCGTTTAGCAAGACAAGAAGGTTGCTTTTGTCAGTGACGCTAATTATCGCGCGCCTCATTCCATGCAAACGGTCTTCGAGGGGCGTTTAAAAAGATTTGCTAAATAAAGGCTAAAATCCCTCCAATTTAATCTTGGTTTTTGACTTTCCCTTGTTCTTTTCAATATAACTAACAATATCTCTGACTTTTTTAATTCTATTGAGATCCTTGGGCTCTATTCTTATTTTGTATTTGTTACTTAATACGGCGATTAACTCAATTGCATCTATAGAGGATTCTATTATCTTCTCTATTTCTGTATTTTCATTAATGCTTTTTTCCCCCAAAGAAAGCGTCGTTCTAATTATTTCAATAATCTCATTCTTCATAATACCCCTTAAAATACGTTTTGAAAGGTTCCCGCAAGGAAAGCTCTTTGTACGTTTGTTTATCAACTTCGATGAATTTCTTCATTGTTTTTTCAAGCGTCTTTTTGTCAGCCTCAGAATATTCATCAAGCTTTTCTTTTACCCAATCAAGATGGTATTTTTCATCATCCACCATTTTTATTAAAACCTTTTTCACAACAGGATTAAGTTTCGGCATGGTTAAGTGCATTGAAAAATGCTTTACAACCCTTTTTTCCAGTATCTGGGTTAGACAAAAGATTTCAAGCATGTTTTTTGGAATTCCTATTGCCGCTCCATAATGAGTTTGGTACGTTTTTGTAACTTTAATCGGGATTTCGCCAAGGTCCTTTATTGCCTTGGTCCACAACCATGCATGCTCGGCCTCTTCAGCACAATGCCGAGTCATCGGTATTCTGATATCATCTATCTCTGTTATCATCGCAAGCTTGCCAAATAGCAATGCTCCAGCTAGCTCAGATGCTCTATAATAGCTTAAAATGTAAAGATCTTCTTTTGTTATCATTTTGAGGCGAGATAGGCGCTCAGGCTTTTGCCTGTTAATTTTTCAATTTTTTCATTAAATGACTTTATGATGGAGATATTATCTTCTTTGACTTTAGAAACTGTTGGCAAAACATAAGCCCCAACATGCTGGAATTTAGACGCATTTTCCAAAATATCAGTAATGACTTTCTTGTCTTTCGATATCGAATTTGCAAGCAAATCAAATGCAAACTGAGAATGCAAAACTTCCTGAACTGAAAGATCCATAAGTATTTTTTTAAGAACAGGCTCACTGGCTGTATTAGAGAGGTCTTTGAAAAAATTTGCTGCAAAATGTTCCGTAGCCATAAAATTCACGAGTTCCTTTACCTTATTTTCATGGCTTACCCCAACATCTTTTTTCCTAATTTCAATAACATCTATATCTTTTACTGGCATATAGCCAACCGTATCAAGATATCTTTGTAAAAGATAGAAATGCGAATAAGCCTCGTAAGCCTC
>JBBSVZ010000117.1:0-1807 GCA_038046545.1 Nanobdellota archaeon
CAAGTCATTATTCCCAATAATCTTGTTTGCAGGTTCGACAAGTTCGAGTTTCTCTATCTGTAAGGGATTTAATGCTAATACTGTTGATTCAATTAATAAGAGAACCAATAATGAGAATAGAATTAACCTCATTCTTATCAAAATTGCCGAGAATATCCTTGTTTAAAAATCTTGTCGTAACTTTTTTATAGCAACATACCTGCTTCTCTTTAATGGGTAAGGTGTTGGGGCAGATAATAGCTGGAAGCTTTGACAGAATTCTAGTAAGGCAGAAGGCTGATGCAAATCTTGAGCTTGGAGACCTTGTTATTGTCCGAAATCCGAATGCAAAGATTATCTGCCAGGTTTATGACCTCATTTATGGCTCACAGCTGAGCCAGCAGCACTTGGAACTCATGTCTGGCATGAGGCTGGAGCAGGGCTCGCAGCTAGAGCTTTTCGACGCTTCTTTAAGGGCTTACAACATAGCTTGCCTTAAGCCATTAGTTTCTGTTAAGGCAGACAAAGTGGCGCTTTCAAAAGAGCTTCCTCCATTCTTTTCCGAGGTAGAGGAAGTGCAACTTGATGACATGTCTTTCCTCACAAAACCAAAGAATGCTTTGAGGCTGGGCTTTCTAAGAAGCGGCTCGAAAAGGCTTCCAATTGAAATTTTTGTTGATGCCTCCCTTGCATTAAGCCATCACATGATGATTCCGGCCCAGACTGGCAAAGGCAAATCCAACCTGACAAAGTCTCTGCTCTGGAACAACCTCGAAAACCCTGTCGCAGGCTTCCTTGTTATTGACCCTCACGATGAATATTATGGAAGGACAGGTCTCGGCCTTAAGGACCATTATAACAAAAATAGCGTGAGCTATTACACAGTTAGAAATCCTCCACAGGGTGCTAAAACATTGAGAATTAACGTTTCCCAGCTTCACCCAAGGCACCTTCAGGGAGTTTTTTCTTGGACAGACGCACAAAGCGAAGCATTAGCACTCGCGTACAAGAAACTTGGCGATAACTGGGTCGAAGCTTTGCTAAGCGCTCAGTCATTCGAGTATTTTCAGGAAGGCACACTCAGTGTGATAAAGAGAAGATTAATGTGGCTGCTTGACATTGAGGATAGGAATGGAAGGCTAACTTTTAACGGTGCTTTTGATACCCAGACAGGGTTAGCAACAATTTCTTCAATTATTGATGATCTTGAAGATAAAAGGGTCGTGATTGTCGACACTTCCACTTTCAACAGCGCAACCGAAACGCTTATTGGAGTCCTTATTGCTACGGAAATTCTTAACCGTTACCAATCTCACAATGCAGCAGGAGTGCTTGAGCAGAAGCCAGTAATTTCAATAGTTCTTGAGGAGGCTGCAAGAGTGCTTGGCAAGGAAAGCCTTGAGTCAGGCGCTAACATATTCGCAACTCTTGCAAGGGAAGGCAGGAAGTTCAAAGTTGGCTTGATAGCGATTACCCAGCTTCCTTCAAGCATTCCAAGAGATATACTCGCAAACATGAGCACAAAGATAATCTTAGGTTTGGAGATGAGCCAGGAAAGGCAAGCTGTTATTGAGTCGGCAGCCCAGGATTTGTCCAAAGATGACAGGACGATTGCTTCGCTCGATAAAGGCGAGGCACTTGTTACGAGCACTTTCACAAGATTTGCCATTCCTATACATGTCCCATTATTCAAGGACTTGGTGAAGGAGCAGCCGAAGGCCAGAAAGCTTACGATTACTGAGCTTTCTTCGTAACTTTTTTAAAAACTTGCTTTACAACCTTTCAGATATGAGCGGCAACGACTTTCTTGTGGATTGGGCACATCATT
>JBBSVZ010000118.1:0-1844 GCA_038046545.1 Nanobdellota archaeon
AGATGCCTACTATTGAAAAATTAAGATCTAATTTTAAGTCGAAAGATCTAGGGATTGCCTATGTTGAAATTTCTGGAATGCCCTTTGGGTTAGAAAATACAAGTCCAGAATTTACTCAGTCAACCTATAGGGGAAGAAGTCTTAGTCAGTTTGTTGGAGTTAAAACAACACCTACAACATTAGTACTAAATTCATACAATAAAGTGCTATTAATAAGCACTTCAGCTAAACAGTGGGTAAATACAGATATTAATAAGAAGATAAAAACATGGCTTAGGTAGGTAAAAAATTTCTAGAGAAAAGTGTAATCTATTTTTGTAACTAGTCAGCCGTTTAAGAGCAATAATTAACAAATTACCCGCACGATATGTAAGAGCTAAGACAATTCTCTTGGGAAGAGAATTGTCTTAGCTCTTATTTTTCACCCATGGTGCTGACTTAATCGCCTTTGACAGCTCTTTTGCTATTGCTTTTTGAAATTTACGATAATTAGCAATGCGCTTAGGTTAGTTCCAAAAATAAGTTTTATATTTTTATATTTGTCTGTTGCTACTTCATAAAGGCCGGACTTTTCCCATCGAAGAGTAATTTTAGCGCCTCAGTAGGACCGATTCCATTTTTTCGGCAGGTTGAAATATAACTTCTTATTCGACAAAAAATCTTTGCGCCCTCCATTGACCTAAAACAACCTGAAATTTTTTGTTGTACTTTTGTCATCCGTAGATCATTCTCTCCGCGGTTATTAGTAAATGGAACGGTTGAATCATCCAAAAATCGGAGTGTCTCCGCTTCGAAGTCACGTAATCGTTCAAGAAGATTTCTAGATTTTGACTGCTTCACCGAACTCTTATCGCGTGGACATTCTTTATCTGCTGCTCCTAGTAGTTTACGATAACGTTTATGAAATTTCGCTATTTGCTTCTTTGACAATGATCCCTTAGATTGTTCGACTGCTTTTTTTATCTCAATCAAAAGATCTTGCATCGACTTTGCCCATTTTTGACTATCAAATTCAATGGCTGCCTCTAGTTCGCGAAGGTGATGGCTATTGCATAGGGCATGAGTACAGAGGCACTTAAAGTAAGCCTTCCAATGATCGTGCACCAAAGTACCTTTGTAATAAGGCAATATTCCCATTCGATCCATTGCTTCTTTCCCACGTTTTTGATCAGCATGAAATAAAGTCATCTTTTCATCACATATACAATGGAGCCAAAACCTCTTTCCATTAACGTTAATGCCAGTCTCATCCGCATGAATGCAGTTTGAGCCGATGAGTTCTTTGCGTACCCACTCTTCAAATAATTCAAGAGAATTGTAGGCTGAAATATTCCAATTTGAAATAGATCCTTTGGACAATGGAAGGCCCAGCTGATAACCGAAGTGATCTTGTACTCTGGCAAGCGGTGTCATCTGGTACTGTGACATGTATACAGAATTTGCCTTGATTGAATTTCCGTATTGTGCCTTTTCTGTAACTCCTTTCGGAAACTCAGCAACAAAAGCCTCACCGGCTGAGTTAACCAAAATTTCGGCTCGATATTCTGTTACTGTAATGGCCACTGTCATATCAAAAACCTGACGAGATTCAAATCCACCATTAACATATTTCCCCTGTGGTATTGTCTTTCTGTCAATCAAAATCTCTTCAACCACTGTAGGGTCATTAACCTGCTTGAGATGACTTCCTTTGTGGCCCTTCTGGCCTCCTGGTTTTCTTTTTTTACCCTTGGCTTTTTTATCGCGGAGACAGGCCTGGAGTTTAGAGCGTCGCGGAATACAGGCGTCCCCCTTGGTAACACTACGGCGCCGCTCTTCATCAGCTGTTTAAGCAGCTCTTTGGA
>JBBSVZ010000119.1:0-11287 GCA_038046545.1 Nanobdellota archaeon
GGCCCACTGGTATTTGTCGAGAAAACAGAGCCAGTAGGATATGGAGAATTGGTCAAGATAAGCCTTAGCGACAACTCTACAAAGACCGGTCAAGTGCTCGATACGAGCGATCAAATGGTTGTTGTGCAAGTATTTGAAGGAACCTCAGGTATCGACAGGGAAGCAAGAGTAAAATTCCTCGGCGAAAATATTAAGGTTGCTCTATCCAAGGATATGCTCGGAAGAATTCTCACTGGAGCAGGCAAACCAAGAGACAGCGGACCGGAAATAATACCCGAGAAAAAACAGGATATCAACGGAGCTGCAATAAATCCCTATGCAAGAGACTCGCCAAAAGATTTCATCCAGACAGGAGTTTCAACAATAGACCTTACCAACACCCTTGTCAGGGGACAGAAGCTGCCAATTTTCTCAGGCTCAGGACTGCCGCACAACGAGATTGCATTGCAAATCGCAAGGCAGGCAAAAGTTGTCGGTCAAAAAGAAGGATTTGTGGTAATATTTGCAGCAATGGGAATAACTAATGAAGAGGCAGAGTATTTCATGCGCGATTTCGAACAGACAGGCGCATTAGCGAGGTCAGTCGTATTCCTCAATCTTGCGGATGACCCAGCGGTCGAAAGGCTGATTACGCCAAGAATGGCATTGACTGCAGCAGAGTACTTTGCTTTCGAACAAGATATGCACGTCCTTGTCATACTAACAGACATGACTAATTATTGTGAGTCACTCAGGGAGATTGGAGCAGCAAGACAGGAAATCCCAGGCAGAAGAGGATATCCTGGTTACATGTACACAGATCTCTCAATGATTTATGAGCGAGCAGGAATGATAAAGGGCAAGAAAGGTTCAGTAACTCAGATTCCCATTCTGACAATGGTTGGCGATGATATTACGCATCCAATTCCTGACCTTACAGGTTACATCACAGAAGGCCAAATTGTCCTTTCTAGAGAGCTTCACAGAAAAGGTGTTTATCCGCCCGTCGATGTTTTGCCTTCACTTTCAAGATTAATGAATCTCGGAATCGGCAAGGAAAGAACAAGAGAAGACCACAAGCAAGTATCAGACCAGCTTTACGCAAACTACGCTGAAGGAAGAGATTTAAGAGGGCTTGTTGCAATAGTGGGTGAGGAAGCTCTTTCTGAAAGAGACAGAAGGCTGCTCAAATTCGCAGACGAATTCGAGGACAAGTTTGTCCGGCAAAAAAGAGACGAAGACCGAACAATTGTAAGAACTCTAGATATTTCATGGGAAATGCTCGGCAAGATTCCAGAACAAGAACTTAGCAGGCTAAGCCCCGAGATGAAGAAGAAGTATTACAAGGCAGCATGAGCCAAGACGTCAAGCCAACAAGAACTGAATTGATGCGGATTAAGAAGCAGATTAAGCTCGCTAAACAGGGTTACGGTTTATTGAAGAAAAAAAGAGACGGATTGATACTCGAGTTCTTTGAAATAATGAAAAAGGCAAAAGAGCTCAGGTCTATGCTCAATAGCACTTACAAGGAAGCTGACAAAAGAATAAAAATAGCCCGTGCACTCGACGGCGACATGGCGGTCGAGTCAGCCGGAAAGGCTGTCACTTCACGGCCGAACATAACAGTCACCCACAAAAACATTGTGGGCGTAGTTGTGCCGAGAATCGAAGCGTCATCTGTTCTAAAAAAAACGCTTGAACGCGGTTTTGGGGTTTTTACTTCCGCAGCCATCGACGAAGCGGCAGCTGCGTATGAGAAACTTGGCGAAGCAATACTCAGAGTGGCCGAAATAGAGACGAGCATGCGAAGGCTGTTAGGCGAAATAGAAAAAACAAAAAGAAAGGTCAATGCACTTGAGTTCAACGTCATACCAACACTTGAAAAGCAGCAGCAGCAAATTTCCTTTAGACTGCAAGAAATGGAAAGGGACAACTTTGTTAGATTGAAATTGATTAAGGCGAGACTGGCTGAGCAATAGTTATTCTTTAGAATTATTTTTTGGGGCAATTTTAAATCATAATTTACCACAATATTTTTATATTCATTGTAACTTGACGGTAACAACACGGGGGTGTCTAGTGAGAATAAGTAAAAAGTTTAAACAAAGAATCTCGTTCATACCTGGCATACCTTTGATACTTATACTATTAATTTCATCTATTTATGCCCTTGATATTTCTCCTGGAGCGATGGCGAATTACGTTTATGAAACTAAAAATATCGGTGGAGTGAGCGCGCAGGGAATTCCTTTAGGAAGTGCAACAGGAATAGCAGTGATGGGAGTCTATATTGATGGCATCCTCAAAAAAACATGCAGCTTCCCGACACAGCAGGAGCCTTTCCATTGCATCACAAACTCAGAGACGTTCAGTGATGGATCGCACACCTATTACGCTGAAGCATTTGATTATCCCAATCGGATATATGGCCTAGGGCAAGACAAGATTTTCAATATTGATGGTACTCCTCCTCAGATCACAGCATTAATTCACACACCCCAAAATCCCACATATTACGATTTAGTCACAATATCTGCATCAGCCTCTGATGCAACTGGCATAACTTCTATCGAACTATATGCGGATAACGTTAAAATAAAAACCTGCTATGATTCAGCCTGCAGCAGCCAACCCCTACAATACTCAACGGGAATTCACACTTACTATGCCAAGGCAACTGACAACGGCTATGCGCTAAAGCCAAATGTCAAAACTTCAAACAACAATTATTTCACAATTCCCGAGGTTGACAACACACCGCCAACAGTCACAACTACGCTAACACCTACTGAACCAGATATTTATGATGTAATCCGAATTTCCACCACTGCCACTGATTCTAGCGGCATACAATGGACTGAGATCTACATTGATGGCCAGCTGAAATTCACGTGCACCGGCCAGTCAACTTGCGAATATCCCTCAACATTAAGCATCGGAAGCCACACTTACCAAGGAAAAGCTAAAGACAACAATAATAATATCGGAGTCTCTGCACTTTCAAATATTTTGGTTCTAGGCGGTGGTACACAAACTTTCGAAATTGTGTTTGTCCCCATCAATTTTAATGACATGAATAAATTTAACGCCAAGGTTGATTCGGCAGTTGAATTATTCAGGCAATACACTCCGTTTCATGAGCCTCAATTCTATAATACTCTTCAAATATATAAAATCCAACAAAATTGTGAATGTGTTTGGACTAATGACCAATATAAAGCTCGCTTTACCCAATTTTGTTATTCAGAAGCTATGGAATGTGCGAATTTAAGGGATGAAAACGATAGAGACCTTTTAGTTGGTGTGGTTGATTTTCCAGACGTCGGCGGTATGATGGATGGCCGCGATTATGCATGGGTTACATCAAGCCCCGAACTTAACGGTGATAAAATATTTCTTACGCATGAAATACTTCATGCATTCAAATTATGCGATGAGTATAGCAAAGAACAATATGATGCATCTGCAAACTCGCGCAGGAGATTACTATTGGAAACTGGGCCTGAAAGGCTCGGATGCATAAACCCTTGGCCAAGCGAAGGAATTGGGCCGCGTGATAACTGCAATACTCATTGTTCTGCAAGCAATCCCGGGGATTGTACCGAGGGCACTTGCGGGGCTTACCTTGGAAAAACAGCTAAACCATTTGATGTCAGCATTATGGGGGACTGGTCACTTACAGAAGTAACAAATGAAGAATTAAACATTAAGAGATTAACTGAAAAAACTGCGAATCCGGTCGGAATCGATCAAACAAGCTACAATATTCTCAATCAGCTCTTAACAAATTTTGTCGAATTGAATAACGAGGACGTACCCACAGTTGAGCTTTATTACACCATTGACCAGAGTGATAATGTTGAATTGAAATCATCAAAAATAACGATTACAGAAGTTTTGGCTCAGGAAAGCCCGTTGCCCGATTATAAAGTTGAAGTAAGGTCCAATTTAAACCTCCTTACATACACTAGCAATTTCTTTGCACCATTCATTATCGATGGCATTAACATAGATAAAACTAATGTCCATCAAAGGCTTCCAATTACTTTCGGCCAAAGAAACCACATAATTGTTTATCATAACCAAAACATTATCGCCACCTTCGACATAGAAGATACAGATAATGATTTTATTCCCGAAATCACAGACAATTGCCCAGGTGTAACCAATCCTAACCAAAGAAATACCGACCAGAAGCTTGAATACCTTTATCCTCAAAGCGGGTATAAGGGAGATGGCATTGGAGACTGGTGCGATGCTGATGATGATAATGACGGCTACAGTGACACTGCCGAGGCAGCTCTTGGAACTAATTCGACAAAGCCCTGTGGCACTGATGGCTGGCCTGCAGATTTAATTTCAGGGGGCATTCCAATAAGTACAAATAAAGTGACAATAACAGACCTTACCAGCTTTCTTGCACCGTTACGCAGATTAAATACAGATATAGGCAGCCTTCCGAATAACAAACGCTGGGATCTGGTTCCAGGAAAAGGCGTGTTTTCAACCGATATCAATCTTCAAGACCTAACTTCACTAATCATACTCACCCCTCCAATGTTTGGAGGCAATATAAGAGCATTCAACGGGCCAGCATGCCCGATACCGGGATGATAACATGATAAACCTTGAAGGATTAATAAAAAATGCAGGAAAAATGAAACAACGCGGTACGTATATTGCTGAAAGTTTATTGGCTGCAACAGTTGTTGCACTAACTTCAGGAGCTTGCGACAAAAATGAATCTGAGGTTTCTCCTACAGTTACCCCTTATAATGCAGTTGCGTGTTTAGACAATGAACATGATGCAATTGATTTTGATTATGAAATTGTAGACAATGGTGGCGGAGTTTATTCAGCCAATGCCACAAGAATTGATGGTGCAAAGCTAAAAGGCAACGAAAATCTAACTAATGTGGAAGTCACTGACCCTCAAAAATATTCATTTCAGCTTCACGCATATGACTCAAATATGAAACTTGAGAGAATAATTGATTTGCCCCAAGAAGGATTTGTTATTGCTGAAACGGAAGGTGATGAAGGGCCGTCTCCAACTCCCAGAAACTTGCAAAACCAATTAATGTATGCTGGAACTATCAAATATATTGATATCCAAGTAAGTAAGCCATACGAAAAGGTTTTCATGCCATTGAATGTTACATTTAACAACAAACCCGTTAACAACAACAGACTAACAATTGAAGATTATGTCTGTAAATAGCGCAAGGCAATACGAACAAAAGAAAGAAATCTTAACAAAATAATCCTCCGATAGCTTTATAAAAAACAATTCTAGCATAATACCAGATGGTTCTTAACGAAACTGCCCAGATTCTTACTGCTCCCGAGAGCATCGGCGAAATTGGCAGCTGGCTTTCTGGCACACTATTTCCCTGGATTCCCTACTTCATCACTGAGGAGCTTTTTCCTCGGATTACAGAACTCGTTTTCAGCCCACTTCAGCAAACTGAAATGCTTTGGGTTGTTTTGCCTTTGCTCGCTGCTTTAATCCTTATGACTTTTTATTTTGGAGCCCACAAAAGTGAGGAACTTGGCTGGAATACAGCTTTTGGGAACAGCATGGTACTCATATTTACTTCCATTAACCTGCTCCAACGGCTTTACGGAAACATAAGCATTGATACGCTTGTATTCAACGAGGACACGATTATTGCATTGGTACTTTTTGGCGAGGGAATATTGTTAATGTTCCTCGATTTTTTCCACTTTCTTCCTAAGAGGATAGCTTTTTACATTTCATCACCTGTTCATGTCAATCTCCTTGCCACTTTGGGGGTCATCATAGTCTATTCGGAAAATATTGCACTTGACGGCCTGACGGCAATTGCGATAGTGCTGTTGTATATTTTTGTTGGAGTAATTCTTTGGATTCTGAAAAAGCTTATCCCCGGGGCTAGAGAGCGCATCGAATTCATGACTGACCAATCTTTCGCTGAATTTAAAAAATAAGCATGAAAAAATAGCTCAGCCGAAAGTAAAGGTGTAAATTCTAAAACCCTTTCCTGAAATTCTCAAATCAAGCGTTTGTGAAGCAGATTTTGAACCGGTAAATAGGCTGTAAAGCCGCTCTTCCTTAATGTTTAGCAAGCCATTTGAAAAATCAGTCCCTGTAACTATCTGCTTGCCATCAATGAAAACACTAATGGATGAAATATCTTCTGCACTTGCCACTATGTTAACCGCTTTTGCATAAAAAGGAAGCGCAACTCGTCCAGAATCGCTGTCTAGCTCCACGTAATCTTTTTTATTCAACCAGACCCCCTCAAGATAAGCATTGTTGAACACCAGCTCATTTGCAATTGTGTAATTCACAGATTCTTCCGGCTTCAATCCTTCCTTGTTGCCAAAATTGCCCCTGTTGAACCCATAACCAAAATAAATTTCAGGAGTGCCAACCCTGCCAGCTTGAATGACGCCTGATACATTTGCGATTTGTTTTAACTGTAGAGTCTCATTTCTTTCCTTTAGTAGCTTGCGAATCCACTCCTCAGTTTCCTGATAGCCGCCTTCGCCGATTTTGTCGTACCTGATTTTTCCTTGCGAGTCAATAAGATATTTTCTCGGCCAGTATTGGTTCTGGTAAGCCCGCCATGTCTCATATTCATTGTCCTGCACGACTGGATATTTTATTCCTTCCCTCTCAACCGCAGACAGCACGTTTTCATATTTTTTCTCGAACCCAAATTCAGGAGTGTGAACCCCGATTATCTCAAGCCCTGCTTCGTGATACTTATCATACCATGCGTTCAGATAAGGTTGTGTCCTGATGCAATTAATACACGTGTAAGTCCAGAAATCTATGAGAACAACTTTACCCCTCAGACTCGCCAAAGTTAGATTGTTGGCTGAGTTGATGTAGCCGGCGATGCCACTTAGCTCCGGAGCAATTGGAAACTGATTGTTTTTATCTGTAATCGCTGTCTGAATTTTTCCAGGTCGCACCTTCATTCCTTCCAAATAGATTATTGATCCAGTTATCAACAAAATGCAGACGACCAGCAGCCATGTCTTTTTCATTTTGACAGGTTTTGGAACCAAAATAATAGCGCATCGAAGCTAGCAAGTTTAGAAAGATTATTCGTGAACACAAGAATCCCAAGAATAATCAGAATTAACCCCGAAATAATCTTGAAATATTTCATGAACTTTGGAGAATTTTTTACAAAATCGACCGCCTGAGAGAAAAAAATCCCTGTGATGAAAAAAGGTAAAGTGAGGCCGAGAGCAAAAGATAATAACAGCGGGAAGGCTATTGCAGGATTTGTGATAGCCAAGGTTAATATGACGCCGAGAAAAACTCCAACGCAAGGAGTCCAGCCAGCAGCAAAAGTAGCACCAAAAAGAAAAGAGGTAAGGTACTGGAATCTTGTCTTTTTTGCTCGTAATTTGTACTCTTGTTCGAGGAATGGGATCTTTAAAAGACCGACAAGGAACAGCCCGAAAAAGATAATTATTACTCCTCCAATTCTGCCTAACCACACACGAACATCGTATGACAGGCCGATTAATATGCTGTTGAGCAAGGCACCAATAACTGCAAAAACAAACGCAAAACCCAAACAAAAAAATATGGTGTTGAAAATTATTTTAAGCTTCACCTCGTTATTTGAACCACCTTCCGTAACAGTTGTGCCTGCCATGTACGCAAGAAATGCAGGTATTAACGGCAGGACACATGGTGATAGGAACGCCAACAACCCTGCACCAAAAGCAATTAATAAGTTAACTTCGACCATTCATCAAGTGTGGTTAACGCTCTTTATCTGGCTTTTGTTTAACACTTTAATCACTGAATATCTCCAGATCTCAATTCTGGGCAATGGTTTTACCATTAACTTGTAATTTTCAGAATTTCCTACTTTTCTGCAAGCATCACGGCAATATATTTAAATAAACTCGTTATGCATGCCACTCATGGGATTCGTAATTGCTCAGTCGATAAGGGCGAATGATAAGGTGGAGTTCAGGGTTGTGGTTGATTATGACGAAGCCTTGTCGCTCCAGGGACACGCAACAAATGTCCACATTTTTTCGGAAGACGCGCCTTCGCATCAGTCGAAACTGGTGAGCCGAGGAAGGGCGGGTGAAACAAAATACCTACTTGTCCCGAAAGCCGCGAAAAAAAATCTGAACACGCGTCTGCCTGTGCAATGCCAACGCATTGAAACCGACAGCAAGACGATCCTTATTTACACAATACAAAAATGAACCGCACACCGACAGGGATAAAAGGCTTTGACAAACTGGTTGAAGGAGGCTTCCCAGAAGGCGCGGCCATCCTGCTTTCCGGCACACCCGGAACAGGCAAGACCTTATTTGGCCTTGAGTTCCTATACCACGGCGCTACAAATTACAACGAGCCAGGGCTCTTAGTCACTCTGAGCGACACACGGGAAAACCTCTTAAAAGCTGCAGAGAGCTTTACTTGGGATTTCAAAAAATACCTCGATAAAACAATTTTCATTGAAACGCTGCCTTCTGAAGATTTTCTGACGACTACACAGATAATCCAGAAGGTAGAACAGCATGTCGAGAAGCACAAAATAAAGCGCCTTGTAATTGACTCGCTCTCTACGCTAATAGGGATGAAACGCCAAGGAGAGGCCACAGATGTATTTGTGCAGTCACTCTTCCTGAAGCTGCTCAGGAAGCCGCACTTAACGAAGCTGCTGATAACTGAGACGCCTGAGGAGAGGCAACTTAGCTCAGACGGCCGCTCAGAATTCTTCTGCGAAGGAATAGTTCGCTTCATCTACCGCTCAATGAGCGGCGAATACAATTCAGACATCCTCATAAGAAAGATGAGATATACAAAGCACAGCAACGAAGTCTTTCCCCTCGAAATCACAAAAAAAGGGCTTGTTGTCCGTTCTGCATGATGCCATGGAAGACGCAATCGAAGATATTTTCGCCAAGTACAAGATAATAATTGGCGATGGCATGCTGACGATACTTGGAACCCCGTGTATACTGCTCCCACTAAATTCACATATACTTCTCCATAAGATACTGCGAAAGAAGTACGGACTAGCTGCAAGCAGCTATCTTTACTTCGACGGAAAATTCCAAGGCAAACTGCTTCTGAACGCGTTTGTAAAAAATTACCGCTCGAAAAAAACATTACAAACACTCAAGTCGGCACTTGCAATTTCTGAAGTTTGCGGCCTCGGCAGGCTCAGGCTTGTTTCCCTCTACGAAAAGGAGGGAAGAGCAGTCATAGAAAATCCGAGCTGCCCGTACTGCAAGCAGTATGTAAAGCTTTTTGGGAAATCAAGAAGAACAGTCCATGAATGGATGCAAGGCTTTTGTGCAGGGCTCATGGAAGAATACTTCGGTAAGCCAATGGCAGCAAACTCGAAGACGACAATAAGCGAGGGAAATGCTGCCTGCATTATTGAAACAAGCAGTTCTGTCGAGGATTCTCCGTACGTTCTTCCTGAAGAATCCCAGCATTACGATGCAGTCCTTAAATCAGCAACCAGAATTTACAGGAGAGAGGGAAGCGCCCAGACAATCGCCACAAAAAGAGTGCTGGCGCACCAGCAGATGTCGTACTCAAATGGCAGGCTCGCAATCTGGAACATCCCCGGAATGGCAGTGCCGTGCGCGTCCATTGCTGTGATGAGCAAACTCTTCAACGAGCTAGGCACAGAAATGGGCAACGCTCTTTATCACATCGGGCGAATGCAGGCTGTCGGCGCTGTGAACATACAGGTGAATCATTTCGGAGTCAAGGCTGACAGCAAGCTGCTCCAAGATATGGTTGCACAGGCAGAGTTTATGGGCGCAGGAAAGATGGATGTGGAAAAATTCGAACCCGCTACAAGCAACGTGATTGTCACCGGTAAGAATTGTGTTTACTCTCTGGTCTACGAGAATATGTATGGCAAGCAAGAATATCCGTGCGATAACCTCATCAGGGGCCTGATAACCGGAGCCTGCCAAGGCGTGCTTGGGAAAAAAGTCGTGGGCTTCGAAACAAAATCTCCAGCCACCGGTCAGTCGAAAACGGAAATCATAGTTAATCGCTCACACGACTTTTCTACTGCACTAGTTAAGGCTCAGCTACCTGTTAAGGTTGCCTCAGATGCCTTTTTCTCAAAGCACATGACCATAAAAGCGTTCATGGCGCCTTAGTGGCAACTAGCAAGAGCGCAGGTTTGGCCAGTTTTTCAACGAGGATATCGTAATAACACAACTTCCCTCCTTCAATCGCCTCGAAAACGCCATAAGACCTTTCTGCGGGAAGAGGCTCAAGCTGTTCAGGTGTGCACCTTATCCGGTCAGGTGTGAGTACCATTGGCTGGACACGATGCTCAACGTCTGAATCGTAGCCATCATGTTCGTGGATACCAACAGGACCGATAGCAAGGTAATTTATCTTGAGGAATCCTGCGAAGTCAGGGTTTGCGGCTGTGAAGCTCAAGTTGTTGCCAAGCCTAAATGCATGCGCGTTGGAGAGATAGGCAAGATCGTCTGCACCACGATAAAACCTCCTCCCGGGATTAATATGCTTGTCAGAAATTATGCGCGAACCGTCGCATATTGGCATCACGTCATCAACGGACTTCCCATTACCGCGCAAGTATGCTTCGAGATCGACATCCTTTCCAAGCGACCAGCCATGCTTAATTGTGTAAGGCACAATTCTCGTGGCGGCCCGTAAAATACCATTTTCTTCTGCTATGTAATGCAGAGTGCCGTGCGGCTCTGCAGCAATCCTGTCCCATGCATCTTCGAACCTTCCGCTCGGATAGTTTTCCGGCTTAATCAGCCCCACTGACGTGTAAACACCGTGCCGGAGGCGAAATATGGTGTCAAGAATTTTTTCGCCTTCTGAGTCTCTTCCAGAGTTCCTTACAACTTCGAATTTCATTTTATCACCTCACCGCAACCACGAAATGCGATTGGCCAAGATAGCTGTGGTTGTCAGCATGTATTATATCTCGAAAGCCAATATCTTGTGTCAGAATGTTGGAAAGTTCCTCAGCCGAGTAAGTTTTCATCGTCGTTTTAATCCTGCTGTTGGCTTCTGCAGCAATCGCCATGTAATATCCAAACGCCTCTTCGCCGACAGCGGTTTCCAGCTCTTGCCGACATGCAGCCACCAGGATGCTTGGGTCGCTCCCAGGTTTTGGTCCGGTAAAGATTGCAAGTCCCCCTGGGGAAAGATGGACTTTCATCAGCATCAGGGCCTCTAAAGGATGGGGGAAAGCGTACAATGCATTCATGCACAAAATTGCTTCGAACTCTCTCGGGCGCAAGTTGTAGTCATCAGAATTTGCAA
>JBBSVZ010000120.1:0-1103 GCA_038046545.1 Nanobdellota archaeon
TTATGATAAAAAATGTAGCGATATCCTAAACCGTTTAAATGAGGCAGAGGATTTAAATGAGTTGAAGACTGCTGTCTTTAACCTAGCTAAAGATGAACCTATCTTGAATTTAATTTATGTTTTTAATAACACTTGCCGACTTAAGAAATTCATCCAATATCCCAATAGTCCAAACATTAACAGTCCATTCCAATATATTGCCTTTCTTTCCCAGCGTACTGTAAGACGACGAAAGCCCGTCTTTAACCAAGAAATTGTTCTCTCAACGACCCAACGTTGCTTTTCAAGGTAACAAATGCCTTTTATCTTATATCCCTTAAGTGTTTCTTTTCCGTGCTATTAGAGGAAAAACTTCATGGGAAAGAACATCGATACGTGTTTGCTCTGAGTCATAGCCTTTATCTGCTTCAAGTATGGGTACTTTTCCCTGATTCCATACTTTTTTAATGAAGGGAATAACTTTCCCAAGCAGAGGGATCACTTGTTTTCTTTCATCCCCGGATGCTTGTGTAGAAGTGATTGCAAGAGGCTTTCCTGATTTTTCTACCAGTAAATGCGATGTCATGCCTTTACCTTTATACCCATAATCAACCTGCTCTCCTCCTCCGCGTCCGCTGGAAAAAAAAACCATCTACAGAGAGTCGCTGGGCATCAATGCATCCTAGTTGTTCTGCAAGCTTAAGCAGCTCTTCTAAAAATTGGTCTAAAAAGCCGGCAGATTGCATTCTTCCGAGCCATGCATGTGCTGTTGAGGGATGAGAAAACTCCTTGTTTCTAGGGGCATCTTTCCAAGGAGCTCCTGTGCGAAGCACCCAGAAAATAGTATTCACTACAGGTCTCCATGGCGCTAATTTTCTTCCATAACGATTGCGGTTTACCCATTTTTCCATTTGAGGTTCGAGAATTTTAAACTGTTCTTCATTTAATCCTTGCTTGCTCATGTCTTCTGTCTTTGATTGAAAAATAAAAAGATCATGCATCATAGAGAAAATTTATATTCAATTCAAGATAGGTTCATGCAAAGCAAAAAAAAACAGATCTTGCCCGATACAGCTGAAGCTATAAAGTCAGGAATAGTTCTGATATTCTTGAAAATATTGATA
>JBBSVZ010000121.1:0-3589 GCA_038046545.1 Nanobdellota archaeon
GTGTAAGTAGCGGTTTAAAATGTTCCAGTTTAAAGCGGAGTTAAATGTACCACCCTCCGGAGATGGAAATACCCCGGACAAAAATATATTTTAGACGAATCTGTTAAAATCCCTTCACTAAGCAGAACCAGAGTTATTAAGTTTACCTCTTCAAGCCGCCGGCGATTAGAATGATGCTGGTAAAGGGAGGAAACTATGTTCATGCGGAAGCGATGCAGATATTGCAGGCATTGGTTTAATGCGGACCCACGGGTCAAGGAAAGACAGATAGCATGTGAAAAGCCTGAATGCAAAAAGAAGCGTAAAGAACAGTCACAAAGGCTATGGGTGGACAGGAATACTGATTACTTTGAGGATAGGTACGAAAATACCAGGGCGTGGCTGAAGGTCCATCCCGGATATTTAAGGAAATGGCGTAGAAGAAGCGGCCTGCCGCATAATTCAGCAAATATCTGCGATAAAGGCAAAGAAAATATTGATATACAAGACGAGATAATGAAAAAAGGCACTGATATTATTACAGTTATGGAAAAGTTGCCCTGCCTTCAATCCATGATATACAAGACGAGATATTCAAAAACCTCCCTGTTAATAAACAAGTTGGGTAAAAGTATGCCCATGATATACAAGACAAAATAGACTTCTGAGAAAAGCAATGGCAGAATTGATATCGGAGGGACAAGATATGGACATGGAAAAATGGGCGTTGGTGCGGCACATGTATGAAGTGGAGCGGTTATCCAAGAGCCAGATAGCCGCGAAGCTCATGATCTCGCGCGCAAGAGTAAGGAGACTGCTTGCCAGAAATGAAGCTGAAATAAAACGCGGCAAAAAGATAAACAGAGGCAGTAAGCTCGATAAGTTTAAAGGACTGATAAAGTCTGTCCTTGAACAATATCCGGGACTTTCCGCTGTCAGGATTTGCGAGAAGATTACGGAATCCGGCTATGACGGAAAGGAAACAATATTACGGGAATATCTCCGGGATATAAGGGGCTTTAATCCTAACAAGGCATTTTTGAGGATAGAGAGCCTGCCTGGGGAGCAGTCCCAATGCGACTGGGGATATTTTGGGAAAATAGCTTTCGGCAGCAGTATTCGCCCTGTTTACTGCTTTGCTATGCTGCTGTGTTACTCCAGATACATGTATGTGGAATTCACGGTATCAATGAAGCTTGAGGATTTTCTGAGGTGTCATGTGAATGCCTTCAAATATTTCGGCGGAGTTACTAAACAGATTGTTTACGATAATCTCAAATCAGTCGTATTGTCGCGCTATGCGGAAGGAATTCAGTATAATCCCAAGTTCATGGATTTCGCCGGTCATTATCTTTTCAAGCCCGTGCTCTGCAATAAAGGCGCAGGATGGGAAAAAGGTAAAGTTGAGGCAGGAATAAAATATGTGCGCAATAACTTCTGGAAAGGCCGCAATTTCAACGATATAGCCGATATCAACATGCAGGGTGCTTTCTGGCGGGATAATACGGCTAACCAGCGGATTCACAGAACAACCAGAAAAAAACCGGCAGAACTTTTCAAACTGGAGAAATTCAAACTGCTGCCCCTGCCGGCGATTGCTTATGATACCTCGGAGATAGTGCCGTGCCGCAGTACAAAAGATTGCAGGGTGTATTTTGATGGGAATGCCTACTCCATACCTTTCCAGTTTGTAGTAAAAACTTTGACAATCAAGGCCAATCTGTTTGAATTGCTGATTTACCACAAGGATCAAATAATAGCCAGACACAGCCGCTGTTGGGAAAAAGGTAAAATAATAGAGAATCCCAAACATATCGGAGACTTGGTTAAACTCAAGGCAGGCGCTCATACGTTTAAGCTCAGAGATGAATTCCTCGCTGTCTGTCCTGAGGCTGAAACATATTTTGCAGGACTGGTGGAATCCGATATTAATCTAAAAGACCATTTGGAAAAGCTCATGTCTCTGGTTCATCAGTATGACAGAACCGAGGTAGCCGGAGCTATTGCAGCGTGCCTGCCTTACAAAGCATTTGGCGCACAGTATGTTGAGAATGTTATTCTGCAAAGAATAAACCGCAGTAAAAAGAACCAGCCAATAGGTGAACCCAGCCTTACCAGCAGGCCTGATATGCTGGAGCTGACCGTACAGGAAAGAAATCCGGAAGATTATGACAAAATAATCACTGAAAAGGAGGCCGATATCAATGAAAGACCATAAGAATGAATTAGAAAATACGCTCAAGTATCTCAGACTTCATCGGATAAGGGAGCTTTATGAATCGCTCGCCCAAGAGGCGGTATCAAAGAATATGACTCATATAGAATATTTGGCGGCGCTGATGGAGCAGGAGGCTCAGGGAAAATACCAGAGAAACGTAAGGATAAGAATGGCCGCGGCCCGGTTCCCGGTAAAAAAGACCCTCCCTTCTTTTGATTTCCTGTACAACAATTCCATCAACAAGGCGCAGATATTAAAACTTGCTGATTGCACGTTTGTTGGGAGAAAAGAAAATATTATCCTGCTCGGCCCTTCAGGCGTTGGAAAAACGCATCTCGCAACAGCTTTGGGCTTTGAAGCCTGCCAGCAGGGAATATCCACGCTGTTTAATACTGCCGCGGATATTATCAATACACTGCAGGCGTCCTTAGCCGATGGAACATTCATGCACAAATTAAAATCTCTTACAAAACCCAAACTGCTTGTCATTGATGAGATAGGATTCCTTCCGTTTGACCAAAAAGGCTCTGATGTCTTCTGTCAGCTTATCTCCAAAAGATATGAACAGGGGTCAATGATTATTACTTCCAATCGCGCGTTCAGGGACTGGGGAAAGATTTTCAGCGATAATACGATTGCTTCTGCGGTTATAGACAGACTTCTTCATCATGCGCATGTCATCAGCATTAAAGGAGACAGTTACAGGACAAAAGATAATAACAGTTTCCAGCAATAAGCAGATAATCCCGGGATAAAATCTGAAATATTGGTTTTCTGCTGCTTCATTAAATACTATGATACAAGTGCGTCTGGTACGCTAAAAGTGGCCGCTTCAAACCGCTGAAAACTGGAACATTCCTCACCGCTGCTTACAACTGCGATAGGAGATGAATCGACACCAAACATAATAACATTCCTGGCTTCAATTACCATTGCGTTAGTGTCATAAAATCTGCCTTTTGTATCACGGTTCAAATTAAACGTTATAGCTCTTAAGTTTTTAAATCGCCTTGCTGGAATTACAATCTCTCCTTTAATTCCGAATTTTATTTCCGGTATTCCTGGATATGTTGAAAGCAAACTGCTTAAATCAGGCGCAAATTCATATATATTGTCATTCAACGAATCAACGACATAAACGTTTCCTTTAGAATCAGCGGCTACTGAATAATAGTTGTACCTGTCAGGCACGCCCGTGACCCAGCCTATTTTGCGAATAAAATTGCCGTTTATATCGAATTGCTGAAGAAATCCATTCCCCGTATCAGCAACAGTAATAACATCATTCAAGCTTACCGTGACTCCAAAAGGAGCATTGAGTTGATTGTTTTTTCCTATTTCCCTCAATACCTTTCCACTATTGTCCAAGACCACAATCCTGTTATTGCCAGT
>JBBSVZ010000122.1:0-15954 GCA_038046545.1 Nanobdellota archaeon
AGAAAAATGGTATGAAAGGCGATAGGATGAGAATCTGCGCTTTGATTGCCTTGTGCATTACAGCCTTGTTTGGCTTGCCTGCCGTTCTTCTGATATACCATTTCAGATGCCTTTGCAGGTCGTAATATCCTTTTTGCAAGGCTGACCTGAAGTACGCCTCTTCCATTGCTGAAGTGGAATCCCTTATTATTTCTGCGAGCTTGGATTCCATCCAGGCGTCAATCTGCCTGTGCTCGGTAACTCCTTTGTTGTATTGCTCTGTTATGAACTCGTGTAGCTTTTGCAGCCTAGCATAGGTGCTTTTTGCCAGTTCTGAGTCCCAATTTGCATCGTCAAGGTATTCTCCACCTGAGAGTATTGTGAATCTTGAGCAGTCTGGGCCGAATTCTTTTGCCATCTGACTCATCAGGATAATGTTTCCTTTGCTTTTGCTCATTTTTTCTCCATTTACTGTCACAAAGCCGTTTACTGAAAATCCTTTAGGCCACTTTGATTTTTCAAAAATTGCCGTATGATTGAAAATGCTGAATGACAGGTGGTTTTGTATGAGGTCTTTCCCTGAGTTTCTGAAGTCTAGCGGATACCAGTAAAGAAATTCATTGCGCATCTCATCAATGTGCTTTATTTTAGGTTTTTCACCTCTGCCGAAGAATATGTAGTCGAACAATGCATCATTGAGCTGCACTTTTGGTTCTTGTTGCAGCAAATGCTTTATTGTGTAATAAGCCATGTAAATTGTTGAGTCTGAAAGGCTTTCTATCACCCATTTATCATCCCAGGGGAGCTTTGTGCCAAGCCCGAACTCTCTTGTGCATGCCCAGTTTTGCAACCAGCCCAAAACGTATTCGAACTGTCCCCTAACTTGCTCGGGATAAAGTTTCATTTGTGCAAGGCATTCTCTTGCCATTCTTTTCCATTCCTCGTCGCTGTAATTGAGGAACCATTGGTCTTTGACTATTTTAACGATTGATGGAGTTAGACAGCGGCACACGACCTTCCCAGTTAGTTCATACATCTTGCCGCCCATGCTGTCTAGGTCTTTTGTGATTTGTTTCTTTGTTTGCTCTGTTGAAAGCCCTGAGTAAGGTCCACTTGATTCCTTCATTATTCCGCTGAAGAATTCCTTCTTGTAGATTTCCTTGGTCGCTTCGTCGAGTTTTTCATCATGCTGGTCTTTTATTCCCATTCTCTCGCATATCTCTACTGCCGGGAAATCTCCGAAGCCTTCTAACTTGATCACACTTATTGGTTTGACTGATGAGAGCATTGATTCGCTCAGATGATATTTTTTTGCTGCCTCTTTATCCGCTTGCAAATCTTTGAGTGCCATCCAGTCTGGAGGGGCGTGTGCTGGGACTGACCTTACTATTCCAGTGCCTAAGTCTGGATCTGCGAAGGCTGCTGGAAGAATTGGAATCTTGACTTTGGTTAGCGGAGCCGTGCAGAATTTTCCTACAAGCTCCTTGCCTTCGACATTTGAAATTATTATTACTTCCTTGTCCTGTTCCTTGAGCTTATCTGCGCAGCTTTTGCTAATTATCCAAGTTTCATTATCGACTTTTGCCTTGACATAAGTTACATCAGGATTAATCCAAAGGTTTGTATCGCCGTAAAGAGTTTCTGGACGAAGTGTAGCTGTAACTATCAGCTCATCTCCATGGCCATATTTCATCAGTGTGTATTCCTGCGGTGTCTCACCCTCCCCTTCGACTCTTGAGTGGTCGCCAACTGGCGAATTGTCTTTTGTGCACCAGACTACAGGGAACTTTCCCTTGATGACATGATTTTTTTCTTTTAGTTTGTTGAACTGCCATCTGATGAATGCGTCGTAATGAGGATTAAGGTTTGTTGTTATGAAGCTCCTTCTCCAGTCGATAGAAAAGCCCATTGCCTCAAGATCTTTTTTTGCTTGTACAGGAAAGAATTCAACCCAGTGCTTTGGCTCCTCGAACTTCTTTATTTCCTCGTCTGAAAAGCCCATTGCACGCATCATGCCCCACTGCTTTTCCTCTTTTTCCCTAATTCTTTGTGCGGCATTCTCTATAGGAGAACCTGTGCAGTGCCACGCCTGCGGGAAAAGGACGTTGTGGCCCCTCATTCTCTTGTATCGCGCCATCACATCCACTCGGACAGCTGAGTAGAAATGACCTACATGTAAATAACCATTCATGTAAGGGTAAGGAAACGTGAGGAAGAACTTCTTTTTGCCCGGTTTTGCGTCTGCTTCGTATATTTTGGTATCTTCCCAGCGCTTCTTCCATTTCTCGGTTATTCTTGATAGGTCGAGCATTCCAGTTTGGTTAAGAGGGATTTATATAAATATAACCCGAATTAGCCTTTACGTATGATAAAAGCCATAATCTATGACCTTGATGACCTGATGGTGAATTCTGCGAAGCCCCAATCAGCTGCATTTAATGCAGTTCTGAAAAAACACGGTTATTCCTATGACAAGCTTCCAGTCAACTTAAGGAGAAAATGTACTGGAATGAGGATAAAAGATATTCTAAAGGAAATCAATGAGCATTGGAATCTTGGGGAGAATATTGAAAGTTTTTACAAAAAAAGAACAAAAATTTTACTGCAGGAAGTCAGGAAGAACATAACGCCGATGCCCGGGCTTAGAAAGTCTCTGCAATTGTTCAAGAGAAACAATCTGAAAATAGCCATTGCCTCTTCAGGAGGTAAAAAATACATAAGTCTCGCGCTTATGAAGTTGAAAATAAAACATTATTTTGATGGTGTGATTACTGGTGACGACGTCAAGATAGGCAAACCCCATCCTCAGACTTATCTTTTAGCTGTTAAAAAGCTTGGCTTGAAAGCTTCGGAATGCGTAGTATTGGAAGATGCTACTAACGGAATAATTGCTGCGAAGAAAGCAGGCTGCAAATGCATCGCAGTAAGGAATCTTTATACGCCAAAGCAGGATTTATCGAAGGCGGATAATATAGTTAGTTCATTAAATCAGATAACCATTAAGACGATAAATTCTCTTTAGCGCTCAATCGGCGCGCAGCCTTGATTATCAAGCCTGTCCGGCGTGTCGAAAATCTCTGATTTTCGATCATGCTCGGAAATCACAAAGATTTCCGACAATTGAGGACAAAATAATAGAGAATAAAGTAAAAATCCAAAAACTTCTAGAACTGCAGCGATAAACATGGATTTGAGCTTTCTTATGTGAATTAATTAAAGAATATGCTTTCCACATTTAGCACCATTGAATTTTTTATTGAAAAAATATTTAATCTCAAGTCATGATTATTATCCTCACCTTGAAATATCATTTAATTCCTACTTTTCTTTGTCTGATCATATTAGCCGGCTGCATGGGTGGAATCCAGGTAGCACCGAGCCTTAAAGGAAACATCAGTTTCACACTGGAAGAAAGGTTTGAAAAAACAGGCCCAGGTTTTGAATCTAAAATATTCGTAACAGGCAAATCAGAGGAAATCATTCAGAATCACGGAGAAACTTTAGTGAAAACTTCTGTAAAAAGAACAGGAAATAACATCAGGGTGTCTTTCGGGAAGATTGAGACCGCAGGTTGCGACACATGCCCATCTGCCGCCCCATCAGAATTCTGGTTCTTTCCAGACAGGAAGGGCTTAGTTGACGGCGAGTACACACTCGAGTTGGAGAAGGAAGGATTGATTGATAAGTATAATCTATCAAAAAAAGGAAATAATGTTACGATATCGCCAATTAAAACCTCATTTTCAAAGAATTTGAATAGTTTTCTTATTCTTCACGAATTGCCAAAAAATATCATGGCAGCCGAATGTTCATTTAGCGGATATCATATTTTGCAAAAGAATAAAAGCTCAGTTGTAGATCATTGCCAGAATTTTTTTAAAGCCATTTTAAACATATCTGAACCATATATTGTCTCTTCAAATCTGTCTAAAAACTCTTTTTTTATTTATGGCGGTTCAAATCTGACACTGATAAAATTAGCCAGGGAATACAACCGACCTTATTTTAGATTACAACTAGTAAGGTGGAATTCATTCAGTATCTTATGCCAAGATGTTTACTGCCATACTTGGAGCAGCGGGTCAAAATTTCCAACGCCTCAGTTGACGGATTTTCAATTTCCAAGAATATTAAACGAATCTTCATGTTATGAAATAACATATAACGATTATTTAAAAGCAGATTGCTTTCAATTCATTTCCCTAATGTCGAACGATTCGAATATATGTTTGTTAATCAAGAATTCCTCGCTTATTGAAGCTTGTTACCTGAATTATGCAGATAAATCTGGCGATAGAAGCGTATGCGATAGGATAAAAGAACGTGAAATATGTTTAAATAGAGTTAGAGATAAATTAAAATGGTATGAATACATACAAAATACAAACTAAAACTTCTTGAACTTCGCAGCAGTATCAATCAAATCAACGTGACCCAAGAACACTGCCCTGCAGCAGTATCTTTGTAATCCCAAATCGTCGAGTATTTTCTTCCTGTCTTCGCCTTTGCCCAGCCTTTCCTGGTATTCTTCCCACATGTGGGCGATCGGCTTTCCGCAGCTCCAGCATCTTATTCCGATTATCATTATTGACACTTGGAACGCAGGTTTATTTATAAAGCTTTGCGGGTTAAAAAGAGGCTATTTCAGGTTGCCTGGAGTTCTGATAGCAACTCATCATCTCAAGGAATTTGGCGTATTTGGTTGGGTTGAGGGACAAGAGGTTGAGGTCTCGAACCCTTATCAAGTTGGCTTTCCTGCTGATAACAGTTTCAGTATAATTTTCGTACAGCTTCAATTCGATATCAAGCTTTTTGAGACAAATCTGAAACAGTTGACGCTCTTCAAGCTTGCTTGCACTTATTCTCACAGCGAATTTCTTTATTTTTCGATTGAGCTCTATGCAGCTTTCGCCCGCTAATATCCCGCGCATATACCAACCGATCTCTTCTGAATCGCAAGTCAGTAGGTAGGATTGAAATTTTGTCAATATATTTTGCATGAACTGTGCAACAATGGTTGAACTGAATTCAATCATCAATGTGCCGTCATTCGCTGCAATTTCATTCTTTGTTGCCTTAAGATATGATACTGAAACTGTATATTTTAGGTCAAATAAAACAGAACTATTTCTCAACCAAAACTCAATCAAATTCTCCTCTAATTCATCTCGGAACTCAGGATTTTCTGGCTTGATGTAGTTCAATCGAATATACCAGTTCCATTCAGGATAGTCGATTCTCAATTCCTCTTTAAACCAATCCATTACTAAGTTGATTATGTTTGGCTCGCAATTTGCAAAAACCAGTGTACTTACACTATGTTTATTCATTTCTGCCTGGAGCAAGCCAAGAACTTCGAAAGTTCTTTGATCTCTGTTGATAAACCGTGGCAGATAGACCGCAAATAATCTTTCGCCACAATTTTCCAAAACTTGATTTGAAGAACTGACTATGTAATTAAACGATAAAAATTCTTCATCAGCCAGACATTTCAATGGATATGTGTTGCCTAATCTTCCTGATCTCATTTCACTAGGAACAAACTGCAATAAATCTATTTTTTCCATTTTTACACCTTAGAAGTCCCAATCTAATGTTGAGATTTCTCTTCATCTTAGAAGAGAAATCTCGTCCGAGCGAAGGGAACTTCAAGCGAACCTGCGTAATTGTTTTTTGGTGAAAACCGAAAAAAAAAATTTGGCAGGTTCGCGGTTCCCTGAGCAGTGTATATAAAATAGTTTGAGGCTAGAAGTCCAGTGGTCCGAAAATCTTTCAAGAATAATAAAAAAAAATTGAAAAAGTCATCTGTAGATAACAAATGTTTTAGCGATAGCTCTTCTGGGTCTTGCCCCGCGCATTTCCGTGGGTGTTCGGCTTTCTTGCCTCTCTCTGCCTTACATCTGCGACGAGCATATGCCTGTCGTAATCGAGGAATGTTTTTTCAAGCTTTTTGTCCTTTGTGAATTCAATGATTGCTTTTGCTATTGCGAGCCTTACTGCATCTGACTGTCCTGCAATTCCTCCGCCGTTTACATTAATGTTTATGTCCATGGTAAGAGCTTGGTCTCCAGCGATTATTAATGGCTCGCTCATTTTCAGCCTGAGCATTTTTGGTTCAATAGCGCTAATTAGCATTCTGTTAATCCTTATGACTCCGCTTCCTGGTATTGCTACAGCTCTGGCAATTGATTTTTTCCGTTTTCCTGTGACAAGTATTGGCTTCATCTTTTTCCTCCTATGCTCTCGCAGAGCTCGCCGACTGAAATTCTTCTTAGGTTTGGAAGCTTTGAGACTGAAGCTCCTTTTACTGTGATTGTTTTTTGTGCTGCGTAAACTTCAGGAACGCCTGGATAGCATCTCACTCTTTTGAGGGCTTCTCTTCCTCTGGGTTGCTTGTGAGGCAGCATGCCTCTTATGACTCTTTTTACGAACCTGTCTGGCTGCTTGTAAAGGAATGGGCCTTTTCTTATTTGGCCTGTTTCGAACTTGTCATGGTATCTTGCTATTGTGACTAGTTTTCTTCCAGTGATGTATGCCTTGTCTGCGTTTATGACTATTATGTTTTCTCCTAGCAGCGCTTTTTTTGCTGCTAGTGATGCTACTCTTCCAAGCACACAGTCCTGCGCATCTATTATCATGTCAGCCAATTATCTTCACCTTTTTCAGGTCTGATTTTTGTTTCATGAAGTCTGAAATGTGGATTGCTTTTCCTTTCGCTGCGGTAACTTTTTCCATTGCCCCGTCAGAAAACTTCCATGCGGCTACAGTTAATTTGTGGCCGAGATCTCCTGATGCGAGTACTTTTCCAGGCACTATTACTACGTCATTTTCTTCTGTGTGCCTGTTGATTCTTGAAAGATTGACTACTCTTCTTTGCCTCGAAGGCTTTTCTAAGTCATCTGCAATTCTTTTCCAGAGCATATTCTGCTGGCTGTATGCAGCACTCTTCAACTCAGTTATGAGCTGTTGCAGTTGTGGATTTGATGGACCGGTTCTCATCTTTCTTTTTCTTCGTCGTCGTTTGTGGGGTTTATCCCCACGCTTTTTCGCCAGCCTTTTGGAAAAAGGCTGCGAGGGGCAGGATTCGAACCTGCGGACCCGCTAAGGGACTAGCCCCTCAAGCTAGCGCATTTGGCCAGGCTCTGCCACCCTCGCATTGGGTTCACTTCTCGGCTATTACGCTCTGTAGCTCGTCGAGTTTTTTTGTGAAAATGTCAGCGGTTGATTCTATTATTTCTGAGCATGACAACTGTTCGAAGCTTTCAATGTGGAAAACAAACGAGTTCTTGTCGTAATCCACTTTTATTATGTCGTCATTTACTCCGTCGACAGCGTCTATAAGCGGACCCTGTATTGTACTCTTGTCTATTTTTCCTGCCTTGTCGAATATTTGCGGCGGGTACTTTGACTTGAATTCAGCCAGCTTCGGGCTGTTTGTCACAGTTATTATCGGGAGGTAATTGTAGTAAATGACGCCTGGGCTCCATTTCATGTGGTCTTTTCCCTGTCCTAGTGTTGCTGTTGCTTCGAGCTCGAGTTTTTGCCCTTTAATCAGCTTGACTATCGGCATTTTAGGATGTACTGGCTTGATTTTCGGATCGCTGCTTTTGAGCTCCTCTGCGTAAACTATTCCGGGTCCCTTTATTTTTATGCTGAACTTGACCTGGCATCTTGCGCAGCCTTCTCCGTTGCACTTGCAGTCTTTTTTCATAACATAAGATTTTAAATCTGTAGTCAGGGGGATTAATCCGAGCCTGTGCGCGATTATTTCGTCATAGAGAGCTGAACTATTTCTTCTGATCTCAACATCTTCTATCGCCATTACTGGCACTTCTTCTAATGCAATTCTTCGAAGTGCATTTGCGAATGATACATCTGCATCCTTGAGAGTGAATTGCATTGTGTGCTCTTTCTTGTTTTCTGATAGGTCAACTATGTTCATACTCTTCTGCCTCGTTTTCCGCCTTTCTTTCTGCAGCCGTCGTGCGGCAAGGGAGTGACATCCTCGATAATTCCAATTCTAAGTCCCATTCTTGAAAGTGCTCTTACTGCTGCCTGGGCGCCTGGTCCTGGATTGTTAGGTCCGTTGTGGCCACCTGGTGCTTTTATCTTTACGTGAATGCCATTGATGCCTTTTTCGATTGCTATTTCTGCGCATTTCTTTGCTGCTGCCATTGCTGCTGTTGGTGAGCTTTCCATTCGGTCGCTCTTCACAACCTGGCCGCCTGATGACAAGGAGATTGTTTCTGTTCCAGTGATGTCAGTTATGTGGATTATTGTGTTGTTGTAACTGGAGAAGATGTGTGCGATTCCCCATCTTATTGTTCCGTTCATGATGCCTGCCCTGGTGTTTTTGGTTTCATTAATGCTCTTTCAGGATGTTCGTCGCTTGCTAAAGTTGAACTTTGTACGAAAGTTATTGAAGGTTCTTCTTCTTTTTTAACGATGTATGAAGGAGTCGTTATTATTTTTCCACCGACAATTATGTGGCCGTGGACTATGAACTGTCTTGATTGCTTCATTGATTTTGCGAGCTGCTTTCTAACAACTACTGTCTGAAGCCTTCTGTTGAGCAGGTTATCGAGTGTTATGTTAAGTACTGCTCCTACTTCCTGGTCTGGCTGGAGTAGCCCGATTTTGACGAGCTTGGTTAGCAACTGCACTCTTTCCTTTTCTGCCTGTTCTGTTCTTGTTGCGATTATTATTTTTGCCTGTTTCCAGAATCCTCTAACTTTTGAATCCATTTTCCAGATTTCAGTTTTGTTTTTTAGGCCGTAGTCTTTCTTGTATTGGGTTTCTGATTCGATTCTTGCCTTTCTGAATGGGTGGCTTGGTGTGTTGTAATGCTTTTTTGGTTTCTTTGGATCTCCCATTTGCTCACTTCTTCTTATCCTGTTCTTTGCTTGCCTGGGCTGCCTTTACTTCCTTGCTTTTTATGACGCCTGGGCCTTTTCCTTTGTTTTTTCTGAAGTTTGATCTTGTTCTTTGCCCTCTGACTGGCTGGCCGAGGCTGTGCCTAATGCCTTTATATGAGCGCATTTTCTTCATCATCCTGATGTCCTGCTCCTGCGCGTACTCAAGCTCGCCGAGATAAAGATGCCTGTTGGCTCCATCAATTACGTCTTTTCTCCTGTTGAGCATCCACTCTGGAACGATTTCAGAAATGTTCTTTATTGTCTCATCAAGCTTCTGTATTTGTGTTTCGTTTAATGCGCCCATCTTCTCTGTTTGTCCAATCTTGGCAATTGCGCAGATTGCGTGTGCCATTGAATAGGATATTCCCCTGATTTTTCTTAGTGCCATGTGCACTTGCTTTTGGCCTTCAAGGTCTGTGTTGTGCACTCGGACAAGGTATCTGAAGTCTTTTGGTTGTTCTTCCATTTGTTGTTAAGCCTGCCAGAGAACTCATCTTTAGCCCTGGCATCGCCTCATAGAGACTCGGGCTTTTCACTCTGGGAATAGAGGGAGGTTTATAAAGCTTGAGGTTAAAAATCGAATACTTGGCTTTTAGAATATTTTGCGCTCAATCGACGCGCAGCCTTGATTAATCAAGCCTGTCCGGCAATTGAGGACAAATTTATTTTTTAATTTTATTTTCTATTGCAGATACTAAAACATAAGTAACAATTGTAGGAATGAGAATGGTAGAGGCAAGCTGAAAAATATAAAAAAATAAATTCGTATGACAATCGTAAGAACAAAGACCGTATAAATTATGAAATTTGCATTGTCCTTTCTCAAGCATGAGCCCAGCACACCCCATCCCCTTATAGGCTATACTCTTCCACAATAAAGGAAGATAATAAAGACTTAAAAGTCCAGCAAATAAAGAAATAATTAGTTTTATGGGATTAGGTTTTAAAATTAACACTAAAGCCCTCTTCCAATCATCTCGTTTATTTCGCCGCCGTTCATGAACAACTCAGCATTCTCGATGATCTGTTTTGTTAATTCATAATACTCTTTTGCCTTATCAATATCGATATTAAGAATTCCAGTATCAATCATGACTGTCATTGTTACATACCTTCTGAATTCGTTTGACCTTTTGAAGTCAGATTTGAGTATTTTCTTGAAGAATCCGTGCATGTCAACTACTTTTTCCATCGAAGGGTCTTTGAATGTCTCAAGCAAAAGTTGCCTTTTCAAACCCATGTTGCTTGGCACTTCATCTATCTTGCCTCTATCCTTAGCTGTTTCAAGCGATGCATTAACAACACCTTCTAAAGCAAGTGTCAATCTTTCAACCAATGACTTTATCACATCTACTGTTCGCGTGTACTTCAAGCTGACGAACATCAAGTGGTCTGCCCTTTTCATCTCGTTTCTCGCATCTTCAAAGAAAATCTTTGTTTTCTGCTTCATCATTTCACTTCTTGATGTTGAGTATCGCTTGTGCGAGGTCTCCATTTGCATCACTTATTGCCTTGAACGCTTCTTCTTTTCCGACGCTTGCGCTGTCCATCACTGTTTGTATGTCTTCTTCGCTGATTTCCGGCTCTGTAGGCAATGACCTTTCAGTTATCCTGCCAACAACTTGAAAAGTGTCCTGTCCCATCATGTTGATTTTGGTGACATCCGGCTCAGAAATGACTATTTCCTTGGTTGGCGTTCTTATCACGACTTCTGTAGCTTCAATCTGCTCGCTTTTCATGCCGAGCTGTCTCATCATCTGCTCAGCCTGCCGCTTGTTCATTCCGGGGATCATGATTTACAAGAATATGTGCATGCTTATTAGTCCCAAAATCACTATGACACAGATCGCAATGACTATCTCTGGTTTAATCTGTATTTTGCTTCCAGTAGCGCTGTCATAACGAACCAGGCCGCCTTGAGAACTCGGTAGCTGCACCCTGTTATCTTTAGACATTTCACATTGGTAGGTGCGCAAAGTATAAAAGTCTTTCTTCAAAAACAGGCTTTTGGGTTTAAATAGTGTTTTTATTGGGGAGTTGGAATTATCTATAAATAAGTAACAAATTGCATAAAAAAGTTGGGGTGGGTGCGATAAGCCGCCTTATGTAAGACCCCGTAATCGGACGGTCTTTATCGGCATTCGACTTAGCGTGACAAAGCACTTGCACCGGCCAGGACAGCCTTTCACCGCCCTCTGCGCAACGTCTGTGGAACGCGCCCCAATTGCTTGAGGTTGGCCACGTTCATCCTGCGCGCAGAGCCGTTGGTTTCTGGTGCTGTAGCCTACCCTTTCGGAGTACCGGCTCTCACCGGTGGCCTTTTTGTGGAGGGCGGACTTTCCTCAGTTACCCGAAGACCGACTCGACACCCTACCCCGAGAGTTAGGAGTTGTTAGTATTTTAAAAGGATTTCCCAAGAAAATTGAGCAAGCTTAATTAACAATATATTTAAATACAAGTACATACATATACATTCATATGACAAAAAACGTAACCATTACAGATGAAGCATATGAGCGACTAAAGAATACAAAACAGGTGTACGAAAGTTTTACAGATGCTATTTTGAGGTTGACAAAAAAAAAAAAGCTGGCAGATTTCGCCGGTCTTTTATCAGATAGCGAAGCCGACATACTGGTTAAAAGAATTGAAAGCTCTCGAAAAGCATCAAGAAGAAGATTAGAAGAATTGGGGAAATCTCTGAGAGAATGATTCTTGACACAAGTTTCGTGATTGATGTTCTAAGAAATAGAAAAGAGGCTATCGAGAAATCTACTCAATTAGATAATTCTGACGAGCCTATTTTCATAACATCGATTAGTGTTTTTGAACTCTGGCAGATTTGGAATCTGCTTGGGGAAAAAAAGAAAAGAATACTTGCAGAGTTTGTTGATTCTTTTGGAATGCTTTCTTTCGACTCGGAGAACGCACAACTGGCAGGGGAAGTACAATCAGAATTGATGAAATCAGGGCTTCAAATTGACCCAGAAGACTGCATGATAGCGGGGATAGCACTGACGAGCGGTCAGGCCATCTTAACAAGAGATAAACATTATTCCAGGATAAAAGGGTTGAAAGTTCAGAGTTATTGAATTAAAGGTTTTCGTGAGGAACATCGTCCTTCTTTCCATTATACGTTAGTTTCGTCCAACCAACAGTCATAAATGTGTATATTCCAGTTCCTACGCCCATGCTCAATATACCAGTCTCAAGATTTCCATTTTGAAATTCTGAATATGCCGCTGAATAACAGATAATAGACAAACCGTCCCTGACCCATTCTCCAGCAAATGCTTCAATAGCATTATATTTTTTCCTACCAAATCAATAAGAAGCATTCCTGGAATGAAGTTTCCTTTTATATCTCCTGCAAAACGATAATAGCTTTTGCAGGTTTCCACTAATCCACTTTCAATTTTGCCAAGCCTGTCTAAGAGTGACATTGATTAGCTTCCATCATGTTTGTTATTAATACTTTTTGTCAGAAAGTGGCTTCAGGCAGCCCCGAATAAATTGATTCATAATGTGAATTGGCAAAATTCTCAAGCTCATGAAATAATTCAAGAACCTCGCCAATTTTTTTAATATATTTATCAATTGATTTTTTATCTGTGACTTTTTTGCCTTCATTATACACTTTTTGGATTTTTTTATTAATTTCCGAAAGAAACTTTGAAACAGTATCCATAAATGTTTTAAGCGCTTCAACTTTAGATATTAGTATTGATAGGAGGGATAACTGATTATCAAGCTGGGATTGATCTTTTGGTTTATTCGATAAAATCAGAAAAAAACTGCGATATTGCAACAATTTTCCAGAGATCAAGCTATGATCTATGATAACTTCATCGGGTATAAAACGAATCACGTCATTAAGAACGGGACCAACTTCAACAATTCTCAATACATTTATTGAAAAATTCCCTGAGTTCATATTGATTTCGAATTCTTTATTTATTTCTTTAAGTTTTATTAGCAGCTCTTTTGAATGTTTTAAACACCATTTTGAATAAATCAGGTGGTTTCCACTGATTTCAGCTCCAGCCTCAGCTACTCTGAATTGAATCTCTTTTAACAGGTTGCGAGCAATTTGGGAGTTCAAAAAATCCTGGTTTGCGCTATAAGCCGATACGAATTCTTTATAGGGCACAGCAAGCCTTTCTGCTAACTGAGATTTATGTTCCGAAACCATCAACCAAAATTTTCAGAAGAACAGATATAAACATTTCGTTGATTCTTCTCCAATCAAAGAACTCAATTGGCAGAATTAAGGGTTATCTGGAACTTGCGTATCATCAATTCTTCGATTTGTATAATTGCCAGAAGTTGCGATTCCAATTACCGAAAAAGCGCTGTAAAAGAGAATTGTTATTCCTAAAATTGCGATAGCATTCTCAGTTCTGCCATTGTAAATATCTTCAATTGCAGTGGATAATGCAAACCCAGTGTAAGCTTCTCTTGGAATTTCAACTATTGTTGCTCTTGCTATGTGTTGTCCTTTTACAAATATATTATCGTATTCCGTCATTAAAGCGTTTTTCAAAAGAAATCCTGGAAGAATGCCATCTTTTCTTTCGTTAAAATGTTGATACATGTCCGAAATTTCAGGTTTTATTGATGCAAGTTTATCTAAAAGCGACATTCTCTTTGATATTTTGATATTTTATTTAAAAGTTTCTCATTTAATTATTTCGTAAATCCTCCGCTTTTTTCCACACAATCCTTATAAAACTTCAAGGATTGCTGTGTTTGTGGAATCAAAACTCGAATCCGGATGCAATATTATCGATGAGTTCTTAGAGGGCGGTTTCGAGAAGGATGTTGTGTCAACTATCTTTGGTCCTGCTGGCGCTGGAAAGACAACTATCTGTTTGATTGCCTCAATAAACACTGCTAAAACAAAAAAAGTCATTTACATTGACACAGAAGGCAGCTTTTCTGTTGAAAGAGTAAAACAACTGTTAGGTAACAAGGAAGTTGAGAAAGTTCTCGGCAAGATTATGGTTCTGAAACCAACAACCTTCGAGCAACAACAGAAGGCAATTGACCAATTGAGGGAAATGGTAAGCGACAAGGTCGGCTTAGTCATTATTGACACGATAGCAATGCTCTACCGTGCAGAGATGGGCAACAATGAAGATTATCAGCAGGTCAACAAGATGCTAGCAAAGCAAATGGCTGAATTGATCAGGATAGCAAGGGACAAAGGAGTTCCAGTAATAGTCACAAACCAAGTTTATGCTGATTTCGAAAACAAGAATGCGGTCCATCTTGTTGGTGGAGATGTCACCAAGTATGGCAGCAAGTGCTTAATTGAGCTTCAAATATTGCATAATTCGAGGAGAAAGGCTATTTTAAGGAAGCACAGGCACATTCCTGAGAGGGAGCTTTTCTTCGAAATAAAGAATGATAATCTAGTCAAGGCCTCTGAAGAAAGCGAAAAGCAGAAAAAGGCTTTCAGATTGTTCTGATGCGGGATGAGGCCAAGAGTACTTATAATTGAGGATGAGGAGCCAATAGCGCAGGCAGAGAAGCTCATACTTGAAGAGTATTACGAGGTTCACCACGCCAAAGATGGAGATGTTGGCCTTCAAATGGTTGAGCAACTAATGCCTGACCTTGTTGTCCTGGATCTAATGCTTCCTAAGAGAGGCGGTTACGACATTTCTTTCACCTTAAGACAGAACCCCAAGTTTTCTGGAATAAAGATAGTCATGGTAACAGCAAAGAACCTCCAGTCTGATGAGGAAAAGGGTTTGCTTGTTGGTGCTGACCATTATCTGACAAAGCCATTCGAACCCGAACAACTGTTGGAAACCGTTCAGAGAGTGTTAGGCAATGTTTCCCCAACTAATTGAAGCGTTTCACCGCTTCTTCTTTTTTTTAGGCACAAATGATGGAATTCTTTTAACTAGAACAATAGAGCTTGTTGTCTTTTGGCTGATAACTTACATGGTTGTTTCTGAATTTCTCAGAACTAAAGAAGAGGAATTGCAGTACCTTGCACTTGCATTTGGGATTTTCTCAATTGAAAAAACAATATTGACGACAACAACCTGGCTTCTTACTTTCTCAGAGCTCACTATAGAAGGAATCCCTGCATTCCTGCCGCTGATTCAATATGGCCTCGAGATGCTTGCAATTGTTATGCTCGTAAATGCATTCGGCTTTCCAATGTTCAGGAAGGTAGAAAAAATATTTCTTGGCTCAATTTACATTCAAACTGGCTTTCTACTGGCTCTAATGATTGGCATTGAGTTTTATTGGTTGAAATCCCCTGAACTTGTCTCAGGAGAAAATTTTTCTTCATTTTGGGGAAGCGCTGTCTTTACTTCTATTGGGATGCTTTATCTTTTTGTGGGCATTATTTTCACTTTCGGCAGTAATAAATTCAAAGAAGTCCTGAAATTTAATTTAGTGCTTGCATTCCTGACTTATTTTATTGCGTTGGCTTTGCGCTCTGTAAATTTTTGGGTTTTTAGCGGGCATTATGCCAGGCTTTACATTGCTGAGCAGCCTTTTCCTTTTTTCTCTGCGCTATTATTCACAAGGATTGTTTACCTTAAGCTTGTTGACAAGGCAACGTTACAAGAAAAGCTAAAGGATTCGCAAACCCAGCTGGAAGCTGAGAAAAACGTCAGTAAAATGAAGGATGAGTTTGTCTCAACTGTATCCCATGAGCTGAGGACTCCCTTAACTTCGGTCAAGCTTTTTGTTGCGCTTCTTTTGCAAGGGAAATTTGGGAAATTGCAGGCTGAACAGGAGAAGGCCTTGAAGACCGTCAAAGAAGAGAGCGACCGCCTTGCAAATCTAATAAATGATTTGCTCGACCTTTCCAAGCTTGAGGCGGGAAAAACTGAACTGAATTTGACAGTTTTTTCGCCTCATGAATTTCTTCACGAAAACATGCATTATGAGCTGGCGAAGGAAAAGGGAATTCATGTTGGTGTCAAGGTAAGCAAAGAGCTTTCAGTCAAGGTTGACGTTCCAAAATTCAAACAGATTTTCCTTAATCTGCTTTCTAATGCCGTCAAGTTCACGAATTCAGGAGGCACAATAA
>JBBSVZ010000123.1:0-1407 GCA_038046545.1 Nanobdellota archaeon
CCGTGATGACCCTGCCGGTGTCCATGCCGCCCTCGAAAAAGGTCATAACGTACAACTTTGCGTGTATGTTCTGCGAAGGATATGCCTTAATATATAGCTTCTCCTGCCTGGCTTCCGCGTGCGAAAACTGGATGGATTGCTGCGCTTCATTCAATAAATCGCAGGTCTGCTTGTTTGTGCTGATGCCGATGAGAATCCTTATTTTCTCTGTGTTTTCCAGCGGCTTGTAGATGGCGTGGAAGCCGCTTGTATAGAAATAGCCGACAAGGCAGTCGAAGAATCTTGTGCCTTTTATCAGCACCTCAAACCGCTGTTTAAGGTTATGCCCGCCGTCGTTTGTGATGAATGTCAGGTCCGAACTCATATGTTCCTTGATTTAATTATATACCTAAACCCCTCTGCCCTCAATGATATTATTGGCTTTGATGTTGCAAATTGCAACATCAAGATTCGAATTCTCCATACTAAAGCACATGACTTTTTGGTGTTTGACAAATGATAAGCAATATGTTACACTTTCAATCGAGCGGTAAGACCGATGTAGGTTGTCCATGGTGTTCCCTTCCGGAGGTTGGCATGAGCCATGGCATAACAAACTTACAGGGCGCGCTCAGCAATTATAAATAAATCGTTCATCTGCCAATCGCGGCAGAAGGAACTGAGTGGCCGCCTCTAAAGGCGGTCGCTGTTTTTTAAAGCCTTTTATCTTTTCGTAAATATATTTCGTCATATACTACTTTCTCCTTGAATACATTAAACCATTCGTAATCATTTTGCTCATTTTTTCTGAATATTCCCCAAGCAAAACTATCAACGGCTTGAAGTCCGGCTTCTTTATGCGACATTCTATGATGAATTTCTAATGGTATCCTTGGGTCTATACGCGCTTTCATATGCCGCTTTATATATTCACTGAATTCGTTCAATGCTTGCGCATTTTTGCTCTTATCAATTATCAGCTCAATTCTCGATGAAATATTTTCAACCGGTATTTTATCCAATACTATTCTTGCAATGAAATTATATACCCTGTCTTTTTGTTCATAAAGACGCTCATATACACGGCGTTTGTTGAGCGTGATTGAGTAAATTTTAAAAGGAATACTTCTGATTTGCTTATAAAAGTATTTTTTTGCCTTAATGGAGTCTTTGCTTCCCTTTAATTCAAATTGTTTTCTGGGAATTTTGTTTCTCAATGTCTTTTTTACACCCCGGATTAGAGCCTTATTGTTTTCAATGCCCTTGATGACCAAAATAGTCACCGTAAAATACTTTGAAGGCTTCTTACCAAAGAAATCAAATCCCAAGTCCCCGCTTTCATCGAGATACAAATACAGCATGTTATTTCCCTCTCTTTCCGTCAGCGCTCAATTGTTTTCGCTGTCTGAACGGAGCATTTTCTATTGT
>JBBSVZ010000124.1:0-2677 GCA_038046545.1 Nanobdellota archaeon
TTTATGATATTTTAAGGTTAGCAGATTTTAGTACTAGTTATACTGCTGCAAATTTATATGCTGCTTGTGCTTCTGGATCTGTTTATATCAATGATGATGCAACTCTTGGACCTCTTGCAGATGGAGCATCAATTAGTTTTACTCTCGGTGCTCAGGCAAATACAGACCTTGCAAATCAATTATCTAGTGGTTATTTTGGAATTTGCATAAAAGATGCTGTTGAAGGTGCGGGCTTAACTTGGTATTCTGATATTAGATCCCATGAAACAGCGTCGAGCTCTGATAGACCGCGATTGACTGTGGATTATACTCCGCCTTCTGCGACATTGAATGTATCTTTGGTTTATCCTACGACAAATGTCAATGTGAGCTATGGAAGATTTTTTAATTTCACTGTGAATGTTTCGTGTTCTGGTGCGAGCTGCGGAAATGTAAATGTAAGTCTGGATCCTGAAGCAGTAGGATTAGGAAGCGGAATAGTAGAAGAAAAAACTTTTTTTCAAAGATTATGGTCTGCGTTTAAATCTGTTTCAAATTTTATGACTGGATTTGCCGTCGGCAATTTGGTAAGCACGACGACAGGTGCTACTCCTTTTTACACAAACATGAGCAATCCACTGAACAGCACTCATTTTTCTTGTTTGAATAATATGGCGGCAGGTTCGAGTTGCATTGTCTATTGGTATGTGAATGCTACAAATCAGTCAGGCACCTATGAGTTCTGGGCTTTTGCAAATTCTTCAACAGGATTGAATGCACAGTCCGGACGTGTAAATATTTCGATAAATTGGACAGATACAATCAGCCCGTCGATAAATTTAATTGCGCCGGCAGATGCGACAAGCTCGACGACAAGCGAGTATAATTTTACATTCAATATCTCTGATCAAAGCTCGGTAAATTGCAGTTTAGTACTTGATGGTGCTGTTGTTGGAAATTTAACTTCGGTCGCAAAAAATGTCAATGTAGGGATTTATTACGCGGGAATTTCTATTGCAGATCATACCTGGAGCATCAATTGTACTGATTCTGCGAATAATCGAGGAAACTCGACGACGAGAACACTGACTGTTTCGTCTGCGCCTGTGAGTGGCGGTGAAGGCGGGGGTGGAGGATGTTCTGATACGACATGGACTTGCACTGATTGGGGAACTTGCCAAGATAGCAGTCAAAATAGGACTTGCACTTCGAATTGCGGAAGAACTAGATCTGATAAACAAAATTGCACTTTCAATATGATTGAAAGAGTTTGTGTCGACGTTAATTCATACAAAATAAGAAACTGTACTTCGGCTAGCGGTGTTGCCTGTGTTTCGTGGACACAATTTTTGACTGTTCTTTGCGACGCGGGTCAGGTCTGCCAGGATGGCTATTGTTATAATAAATGCCAAGACAGTTGTAATCCGGCTGATTATCCGAAGAGAAATTCAAACAATGTGGAAAATTGTGTGCTTGAAGAGGGATGTTATAAGATTGTCCAAAAAATATGTGATTCAAATTGTGTCAGTGAAGAGGAGTATTGGAAAAGTGTTGAAAATGGCATTGATCGGTCGAATAATCTAAGTACAGGTACTAAAACAAAGACATTAACCGAGGAATTAACTGTTCCGGTTGTTGTTGCGACAGGCGTTACTGCTGTTGCAGTTGCTAGCAGTGCAGTCTGGCTAGGCTGGCTGTGGCTATTATCGCTTCTAGTGCCATTTTTCCTGATGAGGTTGAGGCATTATATTGTCGCAATCATCGATACTGGAAATAAATTCCATTTTGTCGACGAGAAAGGAAAGGTAAATGCTGGAAGAATAGAGTTTTTCTTGGAAACATTAAAAGGAAAGGTCGGGAAATTGATCTTTGTAGGCAAGAAAGAAAATACTATCCGATTCCTGATGGAAAAAGGATTTTTAGAGATACAATTAAACGCACCGGTTGTCATAAATGCACATTTCTCTGAAAAAAAATCTAAGGATGAGTTCAAGAAAAAATTTATTGAAACAATAAATTTAAGTGTACCAAAAGATAAGAGAGATGTTCAAGATCATATTATCGAGAGTGTAGAGACAAGCAGTGCGTTTGCATTATTCAGAGATTGGGCTGCAAAGAGGAGGTCGCAGAGAGAAATAGATAAACTTGGAGGATAAAAATGCGTGAAAAAAATAAAGTATTTTCTGAAATAAGAAGTGATTATGGGAAGGAAAAATCTAGCGAGAGATTTTTTAAGATCCAGGCAGAACTGCCGTTCTCTGCAAAAAGCTTCAAAGAAATCGGAAAAGAAAATGAAGAACTGCAAAAATTTGTAGCCAGGTTGGAAGCAAAGTTTGGAGATGTCATCTGGTATCTGGGCATGGATTTTTTTGGAGAAGATATCTATGAAAGATTTTTATTCAAGAATGGCGGTTTTATGTAAATCAGCCTCGGCACTAGCTGTCTTGAAGCGTTTTTTGATAGCAAGGAAAGAGCTGAAAAATTCAAGTCCGCGGTCTTGAAATCGCTGGGGGAGCAGGCCTCGCCACCTCGGTCGTCGATCGACGCGAATGCGCGACCGATGAACGCTTCGCCGACGCCGTCAGCCGCTACCGCGATGAGGTCCGTAGCGGCACTTTTCCCGGCAAGGAGCAGTCGTTCAAGTGAAAGGAGCAGTCGTTCAAGTGAGCTGTCGGCTGTCGGCTGTCGGCTATCAGCC
>JBBSVZ010000125.1:0-1236 GCA_038046545.1 Nanobdellota archaeon
TCGACTTATTTATCCTGTTTGAATACAAGCTTTGAGTGTTTATCAAATAATAAGGATCATTAAAATTCTGTATGTCTATTTCAGACCTTACAATAATGGTTTTGTTCCATGATGCGGTTTCCGAATCAACTGTAAATGATATATTGGCATCAACAGCAAGAAGCCATGGGCTTGTCTGGTATACCTTGATGTCATTTGAAGCAATTGCAGTAAAATTTGTTTTTATATTAAAAGTACTATCTGCTGTTGTTTTTATTCTTGCAAGCCACTCCGGATATGTGTTTCCAGCCATTATATCTGGCTCTATGAAGCTGTCAATTGGCTGCCCATTTATTTTTCCCTCCACCAAAACTTCCTTAAATGAATCCTCAAAATTTGCAAGGAATCTGTTCTGGCTCTCCATATATTCAATGAGCGCTGTTACTGTTTTTGTGCCGCTTGCCTGCAATGACTCTTCCAGGTAAACATTTTCCAGGTCGACAACATATTCATTAATTGTTGTGACTCTGGTACTGATTACCGGTATATCCTTCTTCAGGCTTATGCCAGAAGGGAGAAATATTAAAATGAATGCGGCTATTAGAGATATGGCTATAAATGTAAGGAATATTCCCTTTTTTCCCAGTTGTTTTTTTGCTAAGTGCTTTGCCATACCAGCACCTCTGCCTCGTAAGGCCCGAATAAGTCGCCAGTCTCCTCGTTAATGAAGCCGTACACCATCTTCCTTGAAGGAATCAGGACCCTTGTGCTGTTTTTTGAGCCTAAATGCGCTGCAGACGGATTTCCAGGATAGAGCAGCGTGTCATTAATCCAGAACTCAAAGAGATATTGCTCTGGAACAGCATTCTGGGTAATGTTAGCTATGAATTTCTCCGCTACATCCTGCTTGTTAGTCGCATAAAGACTCCCTACCTGCTGCAGCAATGTATTTTCCCCATTGGTTATGATTCCCTGCTGCCACAGCACTCCCCCGATACCAACATACTGGTTATTTATTCCCTCGATCTTCGTATTCGAAAAAAAATCCATCAGGCTTTCTGCAAGAATTGTTGCATCTTCCTTGTGCGGAGCTTGCGTGTATGAAAAGAAGATAAGGAATCCCCCTACTACAAGAACGCCTAAGGCAAGTATCGAATCGATAAGAAAAAAGTACCCTTTTCTATCTGCAAAGCGCCTCTTTTCCATAATATGCTTTTAAAATCAGCAATATAATAATTTTATGGTTTTTATCCGCAA
>JBBSVZ010000126.1:0-1040 GCA_038046545.1 Nanobdellota archaeon
TACAATACTATTAGTTAATCGGTGGAATTATTTTCTCGACAGCAGCACAACTCTGCTGTCAGCCTTCTCGTTAACTATCCGATAGGATGAATGCCTTTCTATTTCTCTTGCGAATTCTTTAATTTCATTGTGTAGAGGCATGTCCTCGTACTTCATTACTCTGCGAGAGCCACCAACAGCCATAAAGCCTTTGACCTCAATAAACTTGCTTCCGCTTTTTTCTATGATTTCTGCATAGCCTTTGGGGTCTGTGAAGTTCAATCCTTTAGCCAATGTTAATCTTACAACAGTATTGCAGTCGAATTTACCTAGCATTCTCAGAGATTCGTTTACTTTCTCCCAGAAGTTTTTCTCCATAGGCACGGCTGTTTTCTTGTACATCTCCGGGTTAGTTCCATAAAATGAAATGTAAAGATTTGTAGGCTGGTGCTCCAAAAGTTTTTCAATCATCTGAGGCCTGGTGCCATTGCTTACCAGATAAGCAGTCATATTCCTGGATTTAATTTCATCAATGAATTCTGGCAGATAAGGATAAAGCGTAGGTTCGCCTGAAAGCGATATGGCCACATGTTTTGGTTCCATGGCTTTTGCTAGTTTGACTTTATCTACATTGGGATTACCAAAGAATCCTTGTAGTACCTCACGTTGGGCATCTATGCATCCGTCAAGTACCTGTTTAGGGTCGTCCCAGTCTTCTTTTTCCCTTGGAAGAATATAATCAAAATTTCTCCAGCAGTGACGACAATTGAAATTGCAGAAAAATTGACCCAATGACATTTGGATGCATTGATTGGATTCAATACCATAAAATTTATTTTTGTAACAAACATTCTTTCCGCGGATACTTTCACGGGTCCAGTTGCATATTTTTATCGCTGCATGCCTGCCGACAAAACGATAACCCATTTCAATGCTTTTTTTCCTCATGAAATCGAGCTTCTTGTCTACGTCACCTATGTTCGTCTCTATGAAACCATCAGGTATGCCATTACAGCCATCCTGAGCAATAGGCAGCATGTCTAATTCTAGGGCAAATAGCT
>JBBSVZ010000127.1:0-1552 GCA_038046545.1 Nanobdellota archaeon
ATTATTGGGCTAATTGCTTTTTGGACAATCCGCATTGAAGCTTTCCAGTGGCTGACCTGGATTGTGCTGCGTGTTTTTTCTGGAGAATTTTTCCCGATAAGCCTTTTTCCAGGCTGGTTTCAGGCAGTTTCCAGATTCCTTCCGTTTGAATATCTTAGATATAGAGTTGCTCTAATTGCACTTAACAATTCTTTTTCAAGCGCAATGATTACAATACTCTCCCAAATAGTCTGGATTATTTTGCTTGGAGTTTTTGCCTGGTGGCTTTGGAATGTTGTTGTTAGGAGGTTCACAATTGCCGGCGGTTAATTTTTGGAAATCAGCATTTGGAATAAACCTAGCGGCCCAGATGATATACCGACTCAATTTTTTCCTGAATGTAGTTGTAATGCTAATGTTTAATCTCACCTTTCCATTATTGACCTTGTTGATTTATACCAACTCACCAGGCTTTCCTGGCTGGACTGCAAAAGAAATTCTTCTTTTCCAGGGCTTTGCAATTCTACTTTGGGGATTGGAACAGTTTCTTCTCAGCAATGTTTCGTGGGAACTTAACAGAGTGATGAGAGACGGCCAGTTTGACAGGCTCATGGTCAGCCCCGTCGGGCCATTGCAATATTTGATTGCAACAAATCTTGCTTTAGAGGTTATCCCGCAAATTTTATTGGGGTTGGGGATTGTTTTTTTTGCATTATTCAAACTTGGACTCCTCCCCTCAATTTCGAGTTTGCTCCTGCTTTTTGTTTTCCTTTTTTCAGGACTGATATTGATGGTAAGCATGATAATAATCCAGATGTCACTTATAATCAGATTCGTGCAAGTCAGAAGGCTAGGCGAACTTGTGAGAATTCTAAGTTTGTTCGGCCAGTATCCAGCAAATATTTATTCGAAAGGAATTCAGGCCATCGTTGTAGGCGCGATTCCTTTTGCGCTAGTAGCTTTTTTCCCTGCAAAAGTAATTCTTGGGAAGCTCGATTCTTTTCCTTACCTTGCGATTGCCGCAGCATTTTTATTTGGGCTGCTAGCAATACTCTCTTGGAGTGCAGCCATGAAAAAATACACGAGCGCAGGTGGATGAATTGGGTAAAATAATAAATGTAACAGATTTGAAAAAAACATATTCAACTTTTGAGCAGGCTCATGGGTTTTCATCATTGCTCAAAGGTTTTTTTCATAGGAAAACAAAACTAATTGAAGCTATAACTGGCCTCACTTTTTCTGTCGATGAAGGCGAGCTGATCGGGCTCATTGGCCCCAACGGTGCAGGCAAAAGCACCACAATCAAGATGCTTTGCGGGATTCTCCATCCTTCTTCAGGAACAGCAAAAATCATTTTTCAAGATAAGCAGTTCATCCCTTGGAAACACAGGAGTGAATTTGTCAAACACATAGGTGTTGTTTTTGGGCAAAAATCCCAGCTTTGGTCTGATTTGCCCCCGATTGATACTTTTCATTTGAACAAGGCTCTCTTTGAAATACCGAGCAAGGATTTCGATAGACGTCTTGATTATTTTACTAAGCTTCTCGATGTCAAAGATGTAATCGACCGGCC
>JBBSVZ010000128.1:0-6248 GCA_038046545.1 Nanobdellota archaeon
CCCTTCGGGGTGTCAGACGAGGAGCGATAGCGACGACTGCCGCCATTATTGGCTGTTGCGGCTCGAAAAAATTGTAATACCACCATCTTGACTTAACCCAGTCTGGCAAAGTTTTATAAATAAGGTGGGGTTTTTTCTTAGCCATGGGAATAATTGGTTTCAACTTCACGAAGATGACAGGTGAGAGAATTAACGCTCCCTCAGGCAAGATCCAGATTAACAACAATGCATCAATCAAGGACGTTAGCGAGGCAGAATTTAATTTCGGAAAGGCAAAGCAGCCAGGCATTCGTTTCACTTTCCAGTTCACATCTCAATACACTCCAAACATTGCAACAATTGATTTTACAGGTGAGCTCCTTTTCTCTGCTGAGCCAAAAAAATGCAAGGAAATGATCTCGGCTTGGAAAAAGAAAGAAAAGCTACCGCAAGTGGTCATGACTGAAGTTCTAAACACCATAATGACCAAATGCAACATCGAGGCTCTTCTGCTTTCAAGGGAGCTTAATCTGCCTCCGCCTATCCAATTGCCGAGGATTAACGAGGCACAGCAAGATAATAAAGACTACATAGGCTAAATTCGTACCTGATACAGAGTTCGAAAGCTTTATTTAATACCCTTAGTGTGTATTTTCAATGGTCGGCGAGGAAAAGAAGGATGTTAAGCTGAAGGTCGCTGAGGCTGTACAGGATGATGTCAATCGAGGACTTGCCAGAATAGACTCGCAGTTTATGCATCTTCTTGGAATTCGGCCTGGTGAAGTTATCGAGATAGAAGGAGAAAGAAAAACTGTTTCTGTTGTTGACCGCGCCTATCCTGCTGATATAGGGCATAATATTGTTAGGATGGATGGATTGATTAGACGAAATGCCCGGTCAGGTTTAGGTGAACTTGTAACTGTAAGAAAAGCAGATGTTAAGCCAGCGAAGAAAGTTTCTCTAGCTCCCGCGCGCAAAGGGATAATGATTCGCGCATCACCAGAGATTTTCAAGCAGGGTCTTCAGGGAAGGGCTGTAGTCAAGGGTGACATTGTATCTCTTGGAAGCCCAACGCGAAGAAAAAGTTCATTGCACGCTCCTTTTGATGATTTTTTCAAGCTTTTAGATGACGAAGTTGTTGGGTTTGGGCTTGGTGACCTTAAATTCGTTGTAGTTGATTCACTTCCAAAACAGGCTGTAATCATTACTGACATGACTGAAGTGACTTTTAATCCTGAAGCAACTGAGCTCGTCGAGGAAAAGGTTCCTGAAGTCACTTATGAGGACGTAGGAGGGCTTCATGATGAGCTGACAAAAATCAGGGAAATGATTGAGCTTCCTCTTAAGCACCCTGAGATTTTCGAAAGGTTAGGAATAGAGCCGCCAAAAGGTGTATTGTTCCATGGCCCACCTGGCACAGGAAAAACTCTGCTTGCAAAGGCGGTTGCTAACGAGACTAACTCACATTTCGTTCTGATAAATGGGCCGGAGATAATGTCGAAATATTATGGACAGTCGGAACAAAACCTCAGAAAGAAATTCGAAGAAGCAGAAAAGGAAGCGCCTTCCATTGTGTTCATTGACGAGATTGATGCTATTGCATCGAGAAGAGAAGAGAGCCATGGTGAGGTCGAAAGAAGAGTTGTTGCGCAACTTCTCGCTCTGATGGATGGCTTGAAGTCGCGAGGCAAAGTTGTTGTTCTAGCTGCAACAAATGTTCCCAACCTTCTTGACCCTGCTTTGAGAAGGCCGGGTAGGTTTGATCGAGAAATAGAAATAGGTGTGCCTTCAAAGGAAGGCAGGCTTGACATTCTAAAGATTCACACAAGAAACATGCCATTGGCAAAAAATGTCAACCTAAAGGACATGGCAGCAGTCACTCACGGTTTTGTCGGTGCAGACTTATATGCACTTTGCAAGGAAGGAGCAATGATAGTTCTCAGAAGAGTGCTTCCTGATTTCAGGCTTAACGAAGCCGAGCCAATTCCAAAAGAAGTTCTTGAACAGCTTTACCTGACGCAAAAGGATTTTCAAGATGCCTTAAAGGTCGTCAGGCCATCAGCAATGAGGGAAGTACTCGTCGAGATTCCGTCAGTTAAGTGGACTGACATCGGAGGGCTTCATGATGTAAAGCAGGAGCTAATTGAAGCTGTTGAATGGCCGATAAAAAATCCTGATGCTTTCAAGAGGCTCGGTGTCAGGCCACCTAAGGGGATACTCCTTTATGGCGCTCCTGGGACTGGCAAGACAATGCTTGCAAAGGCTGTCGCTACAGAGTCAGAGGCAAATTTCATTCTTGTTAAAGGTCCTGAAATGCTTTCAAAGTGGGTTGGCGAATCTGAAAAAGCTGTGCGCATGATTTTCAAGAAAGCTAGGCAGACTTCTCCAACGGTTATTTTCTTCGATGAGATTGATGCTATCGCACCAAAGAGAGGAAGCTCACAAGACAACCAAGTTACAGAGCGGGTTGTTAACCAGCTTCTCACTGAAATGGACGGGCTTGAGGATTTATTCAATGTTGTGATAATCGCTGCTACCAACAGGCCGGATATAATGGATTCTGCCTTGTTGAGACCAGGCAGGTTTGATAGGCTGATACTGACGCATGCTCCTGACGAGAAAATGCGTCTTGAGATTTTCAAGGTTCATACAAAAAACATGCCTTTGAAAGACGTCGATCTTGACGAGCTTGCTATGCTCACTGATGGCTATGTTGGTGCTGACATAGAGAGCGTGTGTAGGGAGGCTGCAATGATCGCGCTGAGGGATAACATCACTGCAAAGAAAGTCGAATTCTCACACTTTGAGCAGGCATTAAAGAAAGTCGGCCCATCGGTAACCAAGGAAATCGAAAAGACCTACCAGGAAATTGGAGCGCAGTTTAGGCAGCTTAGGGCAAAGGAAATCAAAGAAGAGAAGCCTGCTTATATGGGTTGAGAATTTTTTTATTATGATATTTTATTGAATAATAATTTCCGCTCAGTCGGCGCGGAGCCTTTAATTGTTTCCTTATTGCAAAAAGTGTTGTGGCATAAGCCCGCCCGGCGCTTGAGGGCAATTTCATTACAATTTATTTTTCATGTTTTCTTATCAATAAGTTTTTAAGCTGTTTTTTTATTTGTAATTTTAGGTGATTTAAATGTCAAAACCGCAACCCGGAAAAAAGTTGTCTGTTAAGAGCTCTTTCATTGACCATCTTAACAAGTCAAGGGAACACTTTCAAAAAGCTGTAAATTTTTTAAGGCCTAGGCCGCTTATGGGAAGCGCATTGCCTTATAGCGTTTCTGAACATTACAATCATGTCTTTCGTTCCTTGAATGAACTAAGCACTGCGAAGAACCCGCCTGATTTCGCCAAAAAAAAGGCTCTGCTGCACCATTCAGTGAAACAACTGTGCACAGTATTCTTACAGCTCGAAACAGAATTCAGGACTGCTGCAAAAGAAACCGAAGAGGCAATGAAAGAGCTCCACTAAAATGGCCTACAAGCCAGGCGACAGGATAGACGTAATTCTTGAGGATGAAAAACTTACGGGCACTTTCGTTCCATCACCTGAAGGCAGGGATGATATCCTGATACTCAAATTATCTTCAGGATACAATTTCGTCATCGCCAAAACCAAAATTAAGACAGTTTCTTTGATTGAAAAGGCAAAACCTGTCAAGAAAAAAATAGCAACAGTTCAGCAGGACACTTCACTGCCAAAAATAACTCTGCTGCACACAGGCGGAACAATTGCTGCAAGAGTTGATTACAAACTTGGAGCTGTTCTCTCCGGATTCATAACTGCTGAGGAGCTTCTTTCACTTTACCCTGAAATAGGAAGATATGCTAATGTTTCCTGCAGAATGGTTTCGAGCATCGCATCTGAAGACATGAGGTTCGGGCATTACAATCTGATGCTTGATGCAATAAAAGAAGAGATAGCTGCAGGTGCGCAGGCAATAATTATTCCGCACGGAACTGATACGATGCATTACACTGCAGCCGCGCTTGCGTTCGGCCTTGAAAATCTTTCAACACCCGTTTTGCTAGTCGGTTCTCAAAGAAGTTCTGACAGGGGTTCGAGCGATGCATTCTCAAATTTGATGGCAGCAGTCTACTTCGCAACTGCATCTGATTTTGGAGGAGTTGCAATCTGCATGCACAATTCGCCAAGCGATGACATCTGCGCAATAGTTCCGGCGTTCAACTCAAGAAAAATGCACACTTCAAGAAGAGACGCATTCAGGCCGATAAACAGGAATTTTTACGCTCAGGTAAACTGGCAGGCAAAGGAAATAAAATTTATTTCTCATGATTATCCCAAGAAAAGCAGGCAGGCAGTTGTATCAATAAAAAAATTTGATGAGGGACTGAAAATGGGATTCCTGAAGGCTCATCCCAACATGATATCGCAAGAAGTGCTTGCATTCAAGAATTTTGACGGAGTCATAATCGAGGGAACTGGCCTCGGGCACTTCCCGAATGTCAAGGCAGACGGTCTTACTTCTGAGAATGCAAGGATATTTTCTGCAGTTGAAAAACTGGTAAAGTCTGGTGTTATTGTTGTCATGGCTCCACAAACGGTTTATGGAAGAATTCAACTGAATGTTTACACGCCTTTAAGGCGAATAAGGGGAATTGGTGTGCTAGGGCATCTTAGCGACATGACTGCTGAAACTGCTTTCATCAAACTGGCCTTTCTTCTGAGCAATTACACTAGGGATGAGGCAAGAAAATTATTTGAACAAAACATGAAGGGAGAGATTTCTGCTCGAATCGAGACAGAGGAATTCCTGGTGTGAATTATGGAGTGGAAAGAACTCGGACTGAAATGCGGGCTTGAAATTCACCAGCAGCTCGACACCAAAAAGCTTTTTTGCAGCTGTTCAACTCAGCTGCCTGAAGGACATGCAAAGACTTTCAAACGCATTCTGAGGGCAAGTGCCGGAGAGATTGGCGAAATTGACGTCGCTTCCCTTGCCGAGATGGAGAAAGGAAAATTTTTCATTTATCAGGCTTTTCCAAAAACAACCTGTTTAGTTGAGCTTGACGAGGAGCCGATTCACGAAATAAATCAAGAAGCATTGAAAATAACTGTGGAAGTTGCAAAACTCATTAATTCAACGCTCGTCGATGAAATTCAAATAATGCGAAAGACTGTAGTTGACGGCTCGAATACATCCGGATTCCAAAGGACTGCGCTAATTGGAACTGATGGAAACATTACTCTTGGTGGGAAAAAAATAACTATCCAAACAGTCTGCATAGAAGAAGAAGCGGCGAAGATTGTAGAGAGAACTCAGGAGTACGATGTTTACGACCTTTCCCGATTGGGAATTCCGCTTGTCGAAATCGCCACAGGGCCTGATATTAGCTCGCCTGCAGAGGCAAGGCAGGTCGCTGAGCACTTGGGAATGATTCTGCGCAGTACAGGAAAAGTTAAGCGCGGCCTCGGAACAATTAGGCAGGACATAAATGTTTCAATCGAGGGGGGAACACGTGTTGAAATTAAAGGTGCGCAGGAATTGCGCATGCTAAGCGAGCTTGTTGAAAAAGAAGCTCACAGGCAGTATCATCTAATTCAGTTAAAGCAGGACTTGCTTACAAGAAACATCCGCAAGCCGCAGCCAAATCCGATAGATGTCACAAATCTTATGCGGAGCTGTGATTCAAAAACCTTGAAAAAAATAATCGATAATGGGGGAGTTGTTCTCGGCATGAGGCTGCCTGGGATGGCAGGGCTTCTTGGGATGGAGCTTTACATTAATTATCGGTTTGGCAGCGAATGCGCAGGGTATGCGAAAGTTGAGGCTGGAGTTGCAGGCATTTTCCATTCTGACGAGCTTCCTTCCTCATCTGCGTCTGAGCCTAAATACGGGATTTCTTACGGTGAGGTCCATGCAGTAAAAAAAATGCTTGACCTCAAGAAAGGAGATGCTTTTTTCATGGTTGCAGGAAGCCCTGGCTCAGCAAAAAAAGCTGTTGAGGCGGTCTGCAAGAGAATCAGGCTCGCATTTGAGAAAGTTCCAGCAGAGGTGCGTAAAGCCAATGATGACGGCAGCACAACTTATCTCAGGCCGATGCCAGGGGCTGCAAGGATGTATCCGGAAACTGATATAGGGCTAATCAAGGTTCCTGACGTCGGAGATGTGAAAATTGAGCTTATCGACCAAAAAATCAAAAGGCTTGAAAGTGTTGGAATAAGCAAGGACCTTGCCACTCAGCTTGCAAAGTCAGCCGAGATGAGCTTCTTTGATTTTGTCCTGGCTAAGTATCCTGAGCTT
>JBBSVZ010000129.1:0-1163 GCA_038046545.1 Nanobdellota archaeon
ACGTCATGGAGTCAAATTTACATATTTACAACTAATCACAGACGAAAACAAATTGAAAAAATAGGGACAGCTACCATTTAAATTGGAACATAAACAAAATAATTGTCTAACAAATCAATCCAATGGACGATGGCAAAAACCACTGTCGCTGATTTTTTGCGTTAGTCTGCTGAAATCCGTAGAAAGTAATTTTACAAGAGAGGATGAAACCTATTGAAAATATATCAGGTTATTATTGATACCAATGTAATGGTTGCCGCATTACGTTCCAAACAAGGAGCATCTTATCGGCTGTTAAAGTTGCTACATAATGGAGACGAACGTTGGCAAATTAACGTATCAACGGCTCTCATACTTGAATACGAAGCAGTTCTAAAAAGAGAAATCCACCGGCAAGGTAAAGATATGTCAGTAATTGACAAATTTGTTGATGATATTGTTTTCGTAGCAAACCGACATCCTGTGTTCTATCTGTTGCGACCTTACTTGAAAGATGCTGATGATGATTTTATACTTGAACTGGCTTTCTCTTCATCATCGGATTATATTGTCACATACAATACAGCCAACTTCACACGGGCAAAAATGTTTGGAGTTAGGACAATAACTCCAAAGAAATTTTTACAAAAAATAGGAGAGATTCCATGACCGAGCTAAAAGTAAGACTGCCTGATAAGTTGTATCGGAAAGTCTGCGAAATTTCTAAAATGAATGCTATCCCGACAGACGAGATAATTGCCGCGTCACTGGTCCAGAAACTTTTTCGTATCATTCCAGACCCTTATCTGGAAGAAAGGGCGAAACGGGCAACAGGAAAAGGTCTTTTGCTTGTTTTGTCTCAGGTTCCAGATGTGCCTCCAGATGATTACGACAGACTGTAAAAATAAAGGTCAGAGACAGGGTTAGATATTGAAAACTGAACAGTTCTTGAGCGGACGGCAAAACCGTTGTCGCTGATTTTTAGCGTTAACCTCTTGCGTAAGTTACTACTCAGGCGTAAGGTAGTAAATGAGCGTGAGAAAACGGTCAAGCGTAAGAAAGTAAAACCAGCAGAGAAGGTGAAACCCAGCGGAGAAAGGTAAGAAAGGCTAATAATTTGTTAGCCTCTGGCGTAAGCAAGTACTCAAAGTTTTTGCGGTGAACACCCAGACACACTTAAGCAA
>JBBSVZ010000130.1:0-4710 GCA_038046545.1 Nanobdellota archaeon
TCTGGCCGGTGTATTTTGAGCTGAATTGCAACGGTGAGATTTGCCAGCCGGAATCCGCTTCCTCTAACCTGTTGGCCTTCATTGGCTTGCAGCGCTATGATTTTGTTTATGACATTTCATTCCCCGCTTTAGTGGAAATTTTTGACGAGAATGCTTTAAACGGCCGGGGCTATAAGTTCAACTTTTTCCTGGAAGCGAATGTTAGGAACAACAAGGAGCTGGAGTCAGAGTTTATACCTTTACAGGCAGCTAATATACCAACAGCATCCTTTTTATGCGATTTGGGCAACAGGAATAGTGCTGATGTAATAATCAAAGCTGTTGATGCTTTTGAGTCAAAGCCGCTGGAAGATGTAAGCGTTACTTTAAGCGTGGCAGGAGAAAGCTGCTACATAGGGAACACAAATGAGAATGGCACCTTGGTTGCAAAGTTCCCAACTGGGACTGCTGGTGCAGTGGTTAGTTTATTAAAACCGGATTACATATCAAAATCACAGCTTTTTGATGCCCACCCCACTAAAAAACTTTCTTTAGAAGCAGAGCTTGACCCAGTCATAGACAAAAAGATTGCTGTTAAGAAAAAGCTTATAGAAAAAACAAGCCGAGGCTGGGAGTTTACCAACCGCATTTCTGATCTAAAGCCGAATGAGGAAGCGTTTGTGACCTTGACAAGGTTAAGCCCTCTTGAAGAGGAGGAGTTTGATGCGGTTGCGAGCATACAAGGGCCTAATGAAGAGCAGATTAGGTTAGCCCCTGGAAGGTATGAAGTCAACATAAACATGTTCCTGAGGGAAAACCTAAGGATACCTGAAAAGATAGTAAAGAAGAGGACTGGCTTGTTCTCGGAAGAGGAATTCACCATTCCCGGATTCGAGTTTAACGAGCAAAATCCGTATCCTTCCGGTGGCTTAAGGATGAATGTAACTATAACAGAAGAAGACCTCAAGAAAGATACTATTACGTTTTTTGCAGTAAGCCCTGCCCTGGAAAATGTTCCTGAGCAGCAGCGCTCAATTGACGACCTAAATCAGGCAGCTAAGATTGAGGAGTATTCAAAAGTCTTTGCTCCGTTGTTAAAGCCAGTATTCCAATAAAATGATTTCCAATAAAACAACAAAAAACAATGAATGTTGAAAAACAAAAATCAGCCAGCAAAAAAGCTCCAATAATAAAAAAATTACAGTGGAGGAACTAAATATTCATAAAAATAGTTTAGTTCCTCGAATATGGCAAACGCATAATTTATTGCGAAAATTTAGTGCATTTGCTATACAATAAAAATTGCTTAAAAAACAAGTCAAAAATAAAAACAAAAAATTGCTGATATAATAAAAGGCACAAAAATTTGAGCAATAAATATGCCTTTTATTTATTACGAACAGACAACTATTGCTCAATGGATTTTGTCCGTGAGTATAATATTAATTAAAAAATGACCAAAAAATATAAGCAAAAAATTGCAGTGATACTAAGTATATTAGTAATAATGCTGCCAATTTATTCTTCTATGGTCTTTGCTGACTTGTTAATGATAGAAGCCCGCGGCCAGAACAATGTAAAGAATTATATAAGGGAGAATGACTTCATTACTTTTAAGGCAACTGCTTCCATAACAGGTAACAGTACAATAACTCCAAACCAGGTGATTTTAGGATCTAATCTGCAGTTTGACTCATGTGAAGCAGGAATAGACGGCTTTGACTGCACTTTAAGGTTTCCGGGAAACGGGACAACAGTATTTGATGCAAGAGCAATTCCTTATACGATTACTTTAAAAGATGATGCCGGAAATGCTGTAGATACAAAAACCGACAATCTTTTTGTTGACAATCTGCCTCCTGCAATAACTTCTTTTAATGTTGACCAGGCTCTTATAAGCTCTGGCGTTGTAAGATTTAATTTTGATGTTACAGACGGTGCTTGCGCCGCCTCAAGCTGCGCCGGAAAGTGCGCTGGCATCAAGAGGGTAGAGCTCTCGGATACTAACAGCAGCTTCAAGGAAATTATTACTCTAAACACGGATGCATGCAGCGTTTCTGAAATATTTGAAGTTTTTTCCCTGCAATTTTCAGAGGGCAACCATATAATACTGGCAAAAGCCTTTGACAAATTTGAGCAAATTTCTTCAGCTGCATCAGCAGAATTTAAGATTGACAAGAGCGCTCCTTTCATCGACTTGAACACATTCAGGGTTGCTGATGAAACTAATGCTGATTTTGGCTTCTTTGGCCCAAATCCAGTTGCAGTAACACTAAAGATTGGCATCAAAGACAGCAATTTGGATAAAAGCTCTGTATTTGCTGATTTAAATGAATTAAGCAGGAATGCTAATCTTGGCAATGTGCAGGCTGTATGTGGTTCAACTGAAAACGATATAACGACATGCTCCTGGCAGATAAATTTAGCTCCTGACAGTCCGGGATTAAAAAAGGCCATTATGCGGGCCTCTGACAGCTTTGGAAATAACGCAAGTGCAGAGATAAAAAAGAATTTTGAACTTGACAATACAGGCCCCGTCGTTCTTTCCTTGGCAAGTGAGCAGATTGCCGATGGCCAAAGCTTTGCTAGATTACAAGATAATAACTTTACTGCAACATTTAGGGAAGATGTGGGTGTTAAGGCTGCTGACATTAAGCTGCATGCTTCTGGCAGTGTTTACACAGCAGATGCTTGTACTCAAACTTTGGATATATGGCAATGCGCATGGAATGATGTTGATTTTGCAACTGCAGGAAAAGTCAATGTCTCCATTGGCACAGACTCAAAAGACAGGCTGGGAAATTTTATTTTGCAGAAATTTTCCAAGGAAGTTATTGTTGACAGCTCTAAGCCGAAATTGTTGAAGCTGGTTGTTAGAAGCATTGGCGGAAGAGAAGCCTTATTGGCAAATGTCACAAAAACAGGAGACAAGATACAGGTGGAAGCGGCTGTGGAAGATGATTCAATAGAAAAAGCAGTTGCTGACTTCTCAAGATTTATTTTCAATGCTAAAGATATTAATGCAGACATCTGTGCTAAAACCGGTAAAAGGACGTTTGTATGCTCATGGACAACTGCTAGCATTGACATAGAAGGATTTATTAATGATTTCATAAGGTTTAAGTTTGCAGATATAGCAGGAAACACTTTGGAAGTAGCAGAGCCTTTCAAGGTTTTTGGCCTTGCTGGCGAGGAAACTCCCGACTTCTGGCAAAGCTCTGTTAGGTGCTCACCTTCCTTGCTCGATAGAGAGACGCTGCCTCTGATAAACCAGAGGGCATTTTGTTTAGTTTCTTTAAAGCCAAAATCATTGGCAAACGCCAGCACTTTTGGGAATGTAGAGCCTATTGCAGTAAGCTTGGGTGAATGTTCCGGAAACACAAGCTTTGTTGAAGAAGTTATGCTGGAAAACAACGATTTCAGCAAAGAGCCCCTGCTTAGCATCAACTTCAGGAATCAGGATGCAAGGATTGATGAGATAAGCCTGCTTTGCTCATTGGATATAATATCAAGAAAAGGCAATAATATTGTTACCACACCAGAAAAAGAGAATGTCAATATAAACTTCAAGCTATACAACCAGCCTCTTGGAGAAGTCTCAGAAAGTGTCCAGAAAAAGATTGATGATGCTATAGAAGATTCTGATAATATACTTAAGTTTGCTACTTCCTTTAAGAAGATTTTCTTTTATGGTGAAAGATTATGCAATGCCGGGAATGCCATAGCCAATGTGATTGTGATTTACAAAGTAATAGGCTCGGCAATAGCCGGCTGGGAAACTTTCTTGAAGCCTACTCCGGCTGGCGAGGCTGTAACTCTGGAAAGAATCCATTGGGACACAAGTACTGAGCAATTGAGGAGTCTGGTGGTTAATCAATATTATCCAAAATTTATTACTCAGGCATGCAACCTTGTCAATTGCAAGACTGTTATAGACACAAGTTCTGGTGCATTAAGAGTTGATGAAAATGCCATCGCATTTGATTTTGAAGGCCCGGATTCCCTTTTGGGAAAATGGAGGCAGTCAGGAAAAGGAATCATTGAAACATTGGATGTAGGAAACATTGTAGGCAAATATGTAGGGGGAAAAGGAGAGGTAGTGACTCCTGACAGGTTCATGAACCCAAAAGACAGCATTGTAGTCGCATCATTGACAGCAAGCATTCCCGGAATAATTTACGGCTTGGATAAATACAGGCAGGAACAATGCATGTACGCAGACTGCTTGCAGCCGGGCGTTGGAAAGCAAGGACTGCCAGAGTTTGCTTGTGAGGACCAGAAAAGCTACGCAACATGCAAATATGTTGTTGGAGAGGCTTTCAAAGTTATTCCAATAACTGCAGCTTTTGATTATTATATGAATTTGATAAAATCCACTTTGGCAAATCCGTTTAAGATACTGGGAGCGGGAATGGCAGCTACATGCAACCCGACAATTGTGGCAGAGCCGTTTAGCTATGAAATTTGCGCAGGGGCAAAAATAGCATCTTTCCTTGGAGTCACAATACAGGAAGTAACATCAATATTTGATTCAAACACATGGACAATACATGATGACTTTTGCAAAAGACTCAATAAAAAATGATTTATAAAAACCTTAGTAAAAAAGGGCATCAGTTAAGCACGATTTTGATAGTTATAGTTTTGATTATTTCCATACTTAGCATTGGGTTGTATACTGAAAATAATTCAATTAATGACAAAAATACAATTAATGACAAAAATTCTGAT
>JBBSVZ010000131.1:0-1761 GCA_038046545.1 Nanobdellota archaeon
TAGGGACAGCGACGAATGGCACTGACTTAAGCGAAATAAGTGCAAAGCTTGATCTGCAAACAGTGCCCATTCGTTTTAATCACCACAACATCGTGTAGGGGGCGAAGGCCGCAAATCGTCGAAAACGCCTTAAGTCAGTGCCATTCGGGACAGCGACCATTTAAGTAGTACGTGGTGATCAGTATACTCTTACCCCCTACCTCTTACCGATTACCGATCACCACTTTGGTGATAGCTCGTCCAGGTTAAGGAACCAAAAACTTGAACATCGAGTAATATAATATATTATACGAGTGGGTAAAATTTATGGACAATACAAAAATTGCCTTATTTAAAGGTAGGAAAATTAGAAGAACTTTACACAATAACGAGTGGTGGTTTTCGGTGGTTAATGTAATTGAAGCGTTGACTGGTACGGATAGGCCAAGGAAATACTGGAATGATTTAAAGAAAAATCTTGTTGAGGAAGGATATCGTGAGTTGTCCGAAAAAATCGGACAACTGAAATTGGAGGCAAACGACGGAAAAAAATATCTTACAGACTGCGCAGATACAGAGACAATTTTCAGAATAATTCAATCAATTCCATCTCCCAAAGCTGAACCATTCAAACGCTGGCTGGCTAAAGTTGGTTATGAACGAATAAAAGAAATTGAAGATCCTGAACTTGCTACAAAAAGAACGCGTGCGATTTACAAAGCTAAGGGATATTCTAATGCGTGGATTGAAAAAAGGATGCGTGGAATTGAAGTTCGCGAAACCTTAACAGATGAATGGAAAAAACGAGAAGTAAAAGAAGGACAAGAATACGCTATTTTAACGGCTGAAATTTCCAGGGCGACTTTTGGAATGACACCAGGTCAATATCAGAAATTCAAAGGCTTAAAGAGAGAAAATTTGCGAGACCACATGAATGATTTAGAGTTGATATTTACAATGCTTGGTGAAGCGTCAACAACGGAAATTTCAAAAAATAAAAATGCAATCGGCTTTAATAAAAATAAAATATCAGCTCAAGAAGGCGGAAGCGTAGCTGGAAAAGCTCGCAAAGATTTAGAAAAGAAAAGCGGTAAAAAAGTTTCAACGAGTAAGAATTACCTGCAAAAATTGGAAGATAAAAAAAGACTACAATAAAAAAGTCTTAAAAACAAAGGAGATTTAGCATGGAGCAAGCCAGAGCAAATCTATTGATTTGTGCGGAAACAGGTTGTGTTGCCAGTGGTTCTCTCAAGGTAAAACAAGCATTAGAAGAGGAGCTCGTAAAGCAAAACCTGCAAAATGAAATAAAGATAGTCTTAACTGGATGTAATGGCTTCTGTGCCCAGGGACCTTTGATGGTTGTCTATCCAGAGGGCATATTCTACCAAAGGCTCACACCAGAAAATATTCCCTTCTTAGTTGAAGAGCATTTCTTAAAGGGCAGGCCTGTTAAAGATCTGATGTATACCCCACCAACAGAAAAAGAGGCTATTCCGGCTATGCGTGATATTCCCTTTTTTAACCTCCAGGTATTACGGACGCTACGCAATCGTGGCTTGATTGACGCGGAGCAGATTGATGAATATATTGCCAGAGATGGCTATTTAGGTGCGGCTAAGGCATTGCTTGAAATGACACCTGAGGAGATAATTCAGGAGATGAAAAACTCAGGACTACGGGGTCGAGGTGGAGCAGGTTTCCCAACCGGGCTAAAATGGGAATTCTGCTCTAAAGCCAAAGGCGAGGTTAAATATATTTTATGCAACGGCGATGAAGGCGACC
>JBBSVZ010000132.1:0-5730 GCA_038046545.1 Nanobdellota archaeon
TTATTGCCAGTTACGAGTTGGGAAGCGCTTGATATCGATTTGTAGAGCAGCAAGATTTAGGAAGCAAAAGCAGACATAATTCTTGACTGCACTGATAATCTTGAAACAAGATATTTGCTAAATGAATGGTGTGTAAAGAATAAGAAGCCCTGGATTCATTCTGCGGCAATTGGAGTTAGCGGAACAGTCTGCTCCTTTCTTCCTGGAAAAGCCTGTTTCAAATGCCTCTATCCTGCAGCTACAACTCTTGAAACCTGTGAAACAAGAGGAATATTCAACCCGGTTGCAAGCATGACTGCGAGTATTCAAATTAGCGAGGCAATAAAAATAATATTAGGGGAGGATATAGCTGAGGGTTTCATCAGAATAAACGCGCTTAATCAAGATTTCCAAAAAATAACATTCAATAAAAACCCTTTTTGCACTGTATGCTCACAAAAAAAGTTTGAATTGCTTGAAAAAAAGCCGCAACAACTAATTACTTTTTGCGGCGGCTCAGTTTACCAGGCTCATATCAAGAACCCCTTAATAAAAGCAGATTATGAAAGAAGGGGACCGATTACTGTTTTCAAAGACGGCAGGATATTAGTTAAGGCAAGAAGCGAGCAAACGGCAAAAGCCCTGATTTCCAGATTCGTCGCTCTTTGAATGCGCATAATAATTTATAAACCAACCTCAGTTCTACAGTATATGCCAATTTACAAGATGGAGCACGACAGGCCAAACTGTATAGGCTGCGGAGCGTGTGCTGCGGTATGCCCTGCATTCTGGGAAATGGTAGAAGACGGCAAGTCAGACATAAAAGGGGCAAAAACAAGGCCTGATCACTGGCAGGAACTTGATATAAAAGAAGATGATTTCGATGGCAACAAGGAGGCAGCAGAATCATGCCCGGTTAATGTCATTCATTTAACAAAAAAAGAGAATGGAGAAAAGATTATCTGAACCATTCGAAACGCATAAATACTGAAGAATATATTTACATCTGATGGCTGATCCTGAATTTTTAACACTTGCTAAAGATATAGAAAATTTTCCGCTAACTTTCGATGATAAAAGCATTGATCAATTGGCAAATAGCGTTGATGCATTATCTAATTTATTCAATACTGAAACTGAGTTTTATAAAAAAATAAATAAAAAAATCTATGCTGCTTTCACCAGGCTAAGCGACTCCAGGCGAATATTGAGGACAGAAGGAAAAAAACTGGGGGATACCTACACAAAACAGGACAATTACGGCACTCATTCAGAAGATATTGGCCAGATATGGAACTTCATGTCCGGCAATCTTTTGAATTCCAAAGCTCCCTTGGAAGAAGCTGAAAGCTACTTCAGTCATTTGACTGTCAGAAGCGACTTTGCAATTCTAAAAAATGTGATAGGAAGAATAAATTTCTCACTTTGGCAGCACATGATTGCTCTTAGGAACACTGATTCTGCCCAGGCATACACAAATCTCCATAATTTGATGACTGCCATCCTTGAATCCTGCATCGCCAATCTGGGTGTTTTAATGGCTGTATTCAAAAATAATATCGAGCACGCAGAAAGCATAAAAAACAAAACTAAAGCACTTGTGAAAGAAATGAAGAACTGCAGGAAACAAAAAGATATGATCAAGAAAAAACACCAAATGATCGAAATAAAAAATAATTTGCTGGCAATCAAGCAGCACTGCCAATCATACTATAATAACAGTTTGAACAGCTACCAGAAACAGCTAGATGAAACGACTAGAGTTGCATAAGACCTTGCTGCCTAGTTGTATTTTTTAGAAAACTAACTTATAATTTGGTTTGTCTCTGCATCAATCATTATTGATTTTACCCTTGTGATGGGAAATATCCAGAGGAAATAAGTTCTGGTCCTGCCATTTATAAGGTAAACAATCCTGTTGCCTTCTTGCTTAAGCTCGATCGCGCTAACATCGTAAAACTTTGCATCATCCATTGCTATTTCCTTTGCTTCATCAGGCAGCAACCTTACTTCTTTTGCCCCTGAGTCAGACATCAGCTCAAGTTTATCCTCTGTAATGGTAAGCTTCTCCTTAGTTGTTGCAACCATCTCGCCAGAATCAATCTGAATGACACCATTTTCTGCGACTTGAGTTATTTCAGTCTGTCTCCCCCTGACTAACATCTGAACAGGTTCGAGATAAGAACATCTACCAGTTTGTATCAAAACGCCAGTGCATGAACTGTAATATCCCTCGTTTGCAGTGCCTATCTGTTTGCAAACTGCAGAACAAGCACATTTGTCAAACCTGACTAATTTGCCATTAAGATACCAGCCCTCTTCTTTTGTGCCTATTTTTTCGCAGACTGGTGTGGGCTCTGGCGGGGTACTGCAGTCTTCAGGGCAACCTTTATAGCAACCAACATAATATTTACAAACCAGACCCGGCGGACACTCAGGAGGGCAATAAGGCTTCTCGTTTGCTTCGCAGATACCGTTGCCGCAGACGGGCTGTGGACGTGTATCATTTGCCAACTGGCAATCAGAAGGACAAGTTCCACCATAACATGGTGCACAAGCAGCTCCAGCAGGGCATGGCGGGCAAATAGAAGGCTTTTCTCCATCCTCACAAATATTATTGCCACAGATTGGACCCGGATAAGTGTCGTCCGCCCTAAGGCAAGCACCATCAACGCATCCGTTGGGGCAGGTAGTTGAATCAGCCCAAGCGTCTAATGGATTTGAGTTGGGATCAATGTTTGTTTTGCATGTAAAATCATAAACCGTATTCGAGTTTATGCAGTAATCCGTCCAAATTTTTGTTTCTGGCCCGTTTCCTGCTTGAAGAGTTCCATAAGTTTCACCTTTAGTGTAAAAATCCCTCCCGTCTGAATCTGAGCAAACGGTTTTTGTTGAGGTCGAACAAGCACCATCTATGCAGCTTACAGGGCACGAGTAGTAGGTTTGCTGCAATTCTCCATTTGCTCCGCATGAAAGCTCAAGAAGCTGCCCGCCGACAGGGTTTCCAACACAAACATCAGAATTTGTTACTTTTCCTCCTGATGAAATGAGACCTTTTACATTATAATTTATTCCACCGTCTGAATCAGTACATCCGGCATTCTGAACCTGACAAACCTTGAAAGTTGCATCCAATCCCTCTACATACCTTATTATCTGCTGAGCATCAACGATATTAACAATCCCATCTCCATTAACGTCGGCATTCAAGCGCTGCTTTTCATTAAGAGTGACTAAAGCAAGTTCAAACTTTCCCACAATGTCCGCATCAACCTTGCTGACACCGGCATCTAAATTCACATTACCAAAAGAACCGCATGGTGAAGGCTTAATTGAATCACTCAGCAAACCACAATCAGGCTGGCAGTTCGATTCTCCAGCCTCACAAATCCCGTTGCCGCAAACTGGAGTCGGAGAGCTGAGACAGAGCCCATCCTTGCAACCGTTGGGGCAAGTTTTGCCTTCGACCCAGACGTCAAGCGGATGAGAGCTGGGATCTATGTTTGTTCTGCATGTAAAATCATAAGCTACAGTGGGGGTTACGCAGTAATCCTTCCAAGTTTTAATTACTCCATTAAACATTCCATAAGTCTCTCCATTCACCAAAAAGTTAACTCCGTCTGAGTCCGTACAAGATTGTTGGTTTGAACAATCTGATGGACAGGTTCCAGGATAGCAGGGAGGACAAGGGGAAATATTTGGATCTGGACTTTTGCATGTCGGGCAATAAGTATTCTCAGCTTCCTCGCAAACCCCATTGCCGCAAACAGGAACAGCAGTAACAACGCCGCTTCCGCCCCCTCCGCTTCCAACGCTGCCGCTAGATGAGACGTCAGACACAGAGACTTCCGAAGGACTCATCTGCACTATTTTTCCAGATATTGAAAATCCAGACACGATAAGTATTGAAGAAATCAGAAATATGCCTAACAAGAAAGAAAGCTTAAGACCTCTTTTATTTTTTACTTGCTTCATTCTTTTTGGAATTGAAGAGCTATTTAAGTCAATGTTTAAGACTTCAACCTGATTTGAAGTTAATAAAACTATCTTTTTAACTTGCACCTATCTCAAAGTATTTAAGCAAGTCTCCCTTTCCAGGAGGAATCATGACAAGAAGTGGTTACCTTTGGCGAAATGAAAAGAGCTGGTTGCCTTTGGCTACTCGAAGAGCTGTCGCCGTGTTCTCAGCGAATTAGAATCAGCCAGAGAAGGGCTTTGCCAAGCTGAAATCCAAGAACTCACAGGGCTCTCGATAAGAACGATAAAATTCAGTTTGAAGAAGCTTCTACATTCCAAAACCATCAGTGTAGAAACAAACCTGCAGGATACTAGAAGGAAATCCTATTTTCTCGGAGGCAACAATGGGATTTTCTAGAGATGCCATTCTAAAAGAACTTTTCAAAAGAAAGAAGCTGATACTGATTCTAGCCCCTATATCGGTGCTATTTTTTCTCAAGCCAGTCGTTGTAGTGCTTTTTATCTTCATCCTTATAGGCTCGGTTTCCACTATATACAAATCTCGCTTGAACATTGGCCTTGACCTTGAACTCCAAAGCTTCTTCACAATAGCCGCAGGCGCAATTTACGGGCCAAATGCAGGGGTGGCTGTCGGATTTTTTTCCGTCATCATCGGGCATGCGCTGAACTTGATGTTTTTCAGCAACCCAATCCTCTCAATTATTTATGCAGCTTCATTTGCCTTTCTTGGAATGCTTAGCGCGCAGCTGCCCGCAAACGCACTTGTGATTGTGGCAGCCGTCTATATAATCGCCAACGACATTATTTTTATCTTTCTTGGAAGCATGATGGGGGCAAATCCAGGAAGGCTGATATTTTCGGCTGTTGTTCATCCTGTTTTTGTGTTCGTCCTTCTCTCAAGGCTTCTCATTCCGTTTGTGAAGGTGATGGGAGGATGAACTTCACAGTAAAGTGCCATCCTGAGTTGGGGGGATTAACGACTTACAGCGCTGCATACATAGGAAGGCTTTATGGCCCGGAAATAGAGCTGTACACAATGGCAAACGGAAAGTTCTGTAAAGTCCCGGATGCAATTTATGCACAGACAACAGTTTCTCCTGAGCTTGGCTCGGCGCAGCTTGAAATCAGCTCAGGGCCTTTTGAATCATTGGCAGAAATGCACCGAAGCCTAAATAAGGCAACAAGCGAAGTAATTGATAACCTGCCAACTGGTGTGAGGCTCGTTCCTTTGGCGTATGCAGGGGTATTCCTTGATTCAGGGGCAGTCTGCACTTTGACAAATACGAAGCTAAGAGCAGAATCCTCTTCCAGATATGCTGTCTTAGGAAAGCTCTTCGGGAACGATTTTATTGAAAGGGCAGCAAGAACGGCGAGCGACCAGCTTAACATAGGCGGCAAAAATGAAGAAGACGCCTTCGAAACATTCAGGTTGCTAAGAGCATATCTGCCAATATTCGCCGGATTCTCGGCAGCATCGCCGTTTAATGACGATGGAACAATTGACGACATCTCTTCCAGAAGGCTGTGCGCTTACCGTGAAGCGGTCTCAGCAAGCACTGGAAAAAATCTTAGTTTTAGGGATTTGATACCACCCGCATTCGAAAGCTTAGAACACTACCTGCGTGTGCTGGAAACAATGCCTTTTCCGCACCCTAACACAATGTATCATTTCATGAGGCCTATGCCACAAAGGGGAGTAGCTGCAGAAATAAGAATAATGGACAAGCAGCCTTCTAATTTAGAAAGCATGTCTCTCTTTGCGCTGATAAAAGG
>JBBSVZ010000133.1:0-1581 GCA_038046545.1 Nanobdellota archaeon
GTCATCTATGAAAAAGTATAGCAAGTAAAAAATGCCCCCTCAAGCAAAAAAACAGACTTTTTTGCTATACTCCCTTCCAAACTCAAGCTTAACAAATACCTTTAACATTTAAGAACGCATCCGGCAAAATCCGCCTGCCGACTGTTTCCTTTCCATTACACATTGTGCTGAAATAGCAACCGCGATCACTTTTCAGTCATCTATTTGTGCTCTTTAATGAGCATGGTAATTTCAGATTTAAATGAGGGCGTATCAACCATTGCGCTGGACCTTTAAGGTCAATGACAAGCAGGATATCGTCCCTCTCTTAAGAAAACAGGTTAAGAACTTTTCGTGGATTAAGCCACTTATGCGTCCTTAAGCTGTTTACTTAATTAGATCGCTTGTTACCAGTTTATCGTTATAGCTCCTTTCTTTTTTCCACACGCTTAAACTTATTGCCGCTATCTTGCGGCACACCGCATTGTATGCGTTTTTGTCGCTTACACCTTTTGACCGTAGGTTGTCGTAATATCTCTTTAGCCCGCTGTTGCCGGTTAACGCCGAATGTCCGGCCATCTTGTAAACGCACTTTAACGTTCTGTTGCCCCATATCTTTACGCTGCCATAAAGTTCCCCACCGCTTATTCTCTTATGCCTTACCAAGCCGCAGTAACTATAAAACTTGTACTTGTTCGCAAATCTTCTCGGGTCTATAACCTGAGCTACTATTTTTGCCGCCTGTATTTCTCCTATGCCCGGGATACTCACAAGGTATTTTATCTCCTTGAACTTCCGACTGCATCTCTTTATCTCACTTAAATACTCTTCTCTGCTTTTATCCATCTCCTCCAGAAGATGGTACGTCTGTTTGCCAATGAATCTGAAATCAGAACGCTTAAGCCCTTCCAGAAAACTTTCGTCGCTATACAGCTTTGTTCCTGTTACCTTCTTTCCGCTCTTACGAAACAGAGATTTTAATCTGTTCTTCATCCTTACTGCTTCCTGCACTAAATCCTGATACCCGGACATTAAACTCCTGAACAGCTCTCTCTCCGAACCGTCGTGATATACAGAACTTAAAAATCCTCCCATCAACAGTTTCGTAATTCTCCTGGCATCTATCTTGTCATTTTTGTTTCTCTTGTAATCCCTGTTTGCTGCGGGATTACAAACAATCGTTTCGTCAACCTCAGGGCTCAAAATCTCATACAGCCAACCGCTGAGCTCGCTCTCCTCAAACGCGAGTTTCTTCTTCCCTTCGATACTCCTTATATAATCCACCAACACCCTCCCGTTTGTTTCCAGCGTAACACACTCAATCTCTACGCCGTGTTCGTCCATTACACAAAAAGTGCAGCTTGACGAATGGGCATCCAATCCTATATACTTCATTAAACGCCTCCTTTCCAAAGTTTAAGGCAATGTTATCTTTCGATTACAAGAGCCTTATGATATTTAATATCACAAAAGGTCTGCGTAGGAATACGCTTCTTTGACCTCTTTGGAAGGGAGTTTCTTTTTCATGTTACCATTGCGAGCCCTGCGACCCCTGGAAGTCCAGGCGAAGCAGGACGAAGCAATCTCATTTTTTGTTAAAAA
>JBBSVZ010000134.1:0-7686 GCA_038046545.1 Nanobdellota archaeon
AATGGAGCTCCACAACAGGGAGTATGCGGCAGAGAAACAGATACTTGTGGCATTTGTCCTGACTGCAATGTCAATGTTCAATGCAGCGAAGAAATTGGCGGCCTGTTCCGCGAGATGTTCGTTGAATGCTCTGGTGGAGACGAGGGAGGGTTTCCAAAGACTTATCCTGAATTCATCAATTCAATCGCAGGAGGAAAAGCAGCTTCTCTTAATAATAATCTTAACGATCAAATGAAAGGCGCACTTGGCAGCAATATGTGGCAGATGTTTGTCAAGCACCCTGATCGCACTGACTGGATATGGTTCCAAACCCAGGACGGCTTGGTTATTGCTGCTGGCCGCGGCTTGGCAATCCTTCCCCCTTCGACAATGAGCATTGAGCTTTCAGTGCAGATTTTCGAGAGAATACTCCAGTCCCCGACCCCTGCTTCAGAAGTGATGACAGGAATAAAGTCCGGCGAAATAAAAATTCAGACCACTGGAATTATCAATCGATTTGGTCTTGGCCTTGTCCGCTTGTTCGGCCCAGCTGGAAATCAGCCGGCAGTACCACCTGCATCAATCACTGATAATTCCGGCACCAATACTGCATGCAACTCTAAATGGGACGGCCCAAAACAAATAACCTGTTCAGGAAATGTCCAGTCTCCAGGAACTGGTCTCGGGCAAAACTGCTGCGAGCAGTCCTGTGGTGCAGATTCACAATGCGACGAGCAAGGCCCAGGAACAGGCTTGTGCACAAGCGCTTGCAAGTACCAAAATGTTATTCCAGCGCCACCGCTTAACTTCAATAGGTTCAACCTCGCCTTAAAGCCGGATGCATCTATTGGTCAATATCCTGGCAGTTATGCCTGCGAATTTTACCAATCAACGCCGCTAGATTATCCAGTGAGAGCAACAAAAAAACTGGTTAGTTGTAATATTGCTGGATTAGGAGATGCATTTTGCATAACTGCTTTTGGCGGTGATTATCGGGCAAAGGCAATCAAATGCGAGGAAAATGGCATGGTTGTCTGCACACTTCCTTGCGCAATTAATCCTCCTCCAAGATTCTGTGCTTTCGACATAAACAGGCCAAGAGGGGCAAATGCTCCTCCGATAAGCTTTTGCCCGCCAATTGTATCAGGTGGGGTTGCCCAGCAGAAAAAAGATGTAGGCGCAACATGCAACCATGGGGGAGAGTGCACTACTGGAAATTGTGTAGGAGTTGGAATGGGTCCGCCATGGACTTACCAGTGCTCTTGCAATCCATTCAGAATGGAATATGCGCCTTGCAAGTAGAAAAATACAAATACTTCAGTTCTGAAAACATGTTATGTACGACAAACTCCTGATATGTGTAACGGGCTCAAAAAACTCTGTTGAAGTATCGAGAGTTGGTTTATCCTGTGCAGGCAGGAATGCCCATGTCATATTTCTGCATGTTGTTGAGAAGCTTGATGAAACATCGCGGGCAATTGCTGACAAGGAACTTTCTCATATCAAATCCATTCTCATGGAAAGGCCTCCAGTTAGGCCTGAATTCATAGTTTTAGAGGGCGACCCAAAGCACAAAATAATCGAGATTGCAAACAAGAACGAGGTTTCTGCAATAGTTGTCGGCGAAACAAAGGAAGTTCACGGAGAAAGCGTTTCAGATTACTTATTGCATCATGCAGCAACGGCTGTAATAAGTGTAAAGAGCAAGGAAATCTGAGGCCGCGCGCCGTTTGAGCGCATATTTATTAATTCAATTTAATACTCATCCAATAATGAACAGAAAACAAAGGCTTCTCAAAATAGTCGTTCAGTCAAGGGTTTACAACACGAGATTGGAGGCAGAAAAAGCAATCAGGGATGGAAAGGTTTCGGTGGATGGAAAACCATTGATTATACCTGATTATCAGTTGGACCCAAAAAAAAGAAAAGTCCTGATTGAAGGAAAACCGATAAAATCAATCTCGAAAACCCTTTACTTTGCCTTCAACAAGCCAATAGGCGTTACCTGCGAGAAAAATGAAGTAAGCAATATTTACCATTTTTTGAGAAGACTCAAGATTTCAGAAGAGGAACGGAAATCTCTATCCTGCGTTGGCAGGCTTGACAAAGACACAACAGGTTTGATAGTTTTTACCAATGACGGCGATTTTGCGCATACACTTCTTCAGCCAAAATCCAAGATCCCAAAAACTTATGAAGTAAAGATTAAAGGTTATTTAACAAAAAACGAGGCTGCAATCCTGCGCCAAGGTGTTGAGATAAAACTTGACGATAAGGTTTACAAGACTTTGCCTTGCGAGGTTTTCGGCATAACTGGCGACGAAAAAGCAACTTCCTGCAGGATAACAATTACGGAAGGCAAGAAACGCCAGATAAGAAAAATGTTTGAAGCACTCGGCCACGGAGTTCTTGATTTAAAGCGTGTATCTATCGGCAAGCTCAAACTTGAAAATTTGCCGCAAGGAAATTTCAGGGAGATAAAAAAGGAAGATGTTTTAGGAAGCAAAGTTTTGTCTTCAAATAAAAAAACAAAGGATGATTATTAGTGACGGATCAAAAGAAAATATTTATATATCTGAAGATATCAATAGATATCTTGAGCAACTGTGGACGTAAGCAATTACGAGATTGAGATTAAGAGGCATGCTTTCGTAAGGGCAATGCAGAGACATGTAACTCCAGATATGATTGAAGCGACGCTCAAAGGCGGCTCAATAAAAAGATTTGCAAAAAACAACATTAAATTCACCAAATCCTACAAAAATTTTGTTGTGGTGTGCGTGGGCGAAATTACTGGGCTAAAAATAAAGATTCTGACAATCGAAACGAAAGGTGAGAAAAAATGAAAAGATGCTCTGAATGTAAAGGCAATATGAAGGAACTTAAAGCGGAGACTCCAGAAGGCTTTGAGTATGATTATTTCAAATGCAGTAAATGCGGCGAAGAAATTGTAGATATGCACCAGTTGCACAGCGTCGCTGAGAAATACAGGCACATGAAAAAATTCAACGTAAAGGTTTCCAAATGGGGAGTAAGCCTTGGTGTGAGAATTCCAAAAGAGCTGGCTAAGAAATACGGATTAAGGGATGATTCTGAAGTTACGATCATACCTGAAGAGAAAGGAATCAGGATAATCCCCTAGAAAAATGAAAGGAATACAATTTCGGATACCATAAGAACACTCTGCTCTCTTGTTGAGGGCGCCCGTGTTGATTGCCAGGCAAGTAATCGGCGCGTCAGTGTTCAGAGGCACTCCGATGACAACGAAAAAAGACAGGCGGCATAGTGGATATGTTACTCCCCATGCCAACATCTCTAAGAAAGATTTCGTGAAAGAAAATCTCTTTATTGACCCATTTTACGATGACTGGGAAGATTACAGGGATGGATTCAGGGACTGGTTTAAAGATTTCAAGAAAATAAAGAAAATAAATGGCAGAAGAAGTTTTCTCAATGAGGACAGATATAATAAGAGAATTCGCATGAATGCCAAACAGAAGAGATTATTGAAGATTAGAAAGGCAAAAAAATCAAAGGATGATCATTACTAAGGCAACCTCATCACAAGTTCACCTTTCTTAAATATTCTCACAGTCCCGCCACTCTCTGAAACAACAATAGCTATTGCTTCAGTTATCCTTGTGATTGCAGCACAGTAGCGGTGCCTTGTGCCGAAGCCTTGAAGGTGAATCATGTCCTGCTCGTTCATGTCTATATTTATGTGGGTGCCCGCGCTCACGACTGCGCCTTCTGGGCTTATGATGAAAACGCCATCAAGCTGAGAGAATCCTTTTATTGTCTCCTTCAAGTTGGCGTCCGTTACAAGCCTTTGATTTTCTGGCACAGATGAAAAAGGGTTTATAATTAGCTGGCGAGTGTATTTTGAAAGTTCTTCAGATGTTCCAATCACGAATGCTGTGCCTATTGGCTTCCCTTCTCTTCCCTCAGTTCCAATCTCAAGCGCAACATTAATTACCGTTTCAAGCACTTCAGGATTAATTTTATCTGCGAGGTGAAACATGCTCATATTGAAGAAAACCTTGTCTACATCAAAAATAAACAGCAAACCTTTGTAGCCTGAACCCACACTTTCGTCTGAAACGCAAACAACTCTGTCGTCTTTTGCGATGTACTTCTTGTTTATTGCTTCCATTAATAATTCTTTTATGGGGATTACTGAGCCTGAAACTAGCTTTCGCATCTGAGTGAAATACTCGACTTTGTGAAATGTCGTCTTGAGCCGCTTGAAAACAACAACCTTTACGTCAATGCAGTTTGGGTTTTTGGAATCCTCTTCTTTCTTCTCAATTGATACAACACAATTGGCGGATACATTTTTAGCAATATTTGCTGCTGCCTGGCCTATCACTTCCTCCACTTTGTTCATCTTGTGGGTTTTTTGTGCAACACCTGCCTGATTCGCAATTTCACTTGTTTTTTTTATGAGCTCAACTTCCCTGCTTTCCTCAGTCTCTCCGGGCTTTGCTGTGTGAATTAGTTTTGGTGAAGCATAGGCGCCATTTTGCGGGATCATTTCAAGTGGCTCTAGTTCCGCTCCAGAGAGTATATCTGACCTGCTCCGTTCAGCCATCATCCTGATTGAATCAAATACGTGTTTTGGGATTTCCTTATTTCTTTCTTCAGGAGTTATTCTTCTGTAATCATTAAGGGTTTGTTGCTGGGGGAATCTGCTTGCTTTTGTCATTTTTTCCTATTCAGGACTTTGGCGGGCTCACGCCCGCCTCTGTTCCTGGGCATGTGGGTCTATGTGGGAGTGTGACCTGTTGCGGGGAGTGTCATTTATACGCAGACCAAGTATATAAAGGTATCTTTTTTGTATACTGATTATATAATATCATATACTAATATACTATTTTGTATATCATTAGAACGGAAAATAAAGAAAAGCCACAACGATAACAATAGGTGGTTTTGTCGCATCTGCGGGAGCGTTGGTTTTTGAATAATTTCTCTTGCGCTCAGTCGCCGCGCGGGCTTGATTGCTTTTATCGCTTTCTCGTCGTTAAACGACTCTAAAGCGCTTGAAAGGTGATCTTGGCCTGTCTGGCCATGAAGACAAATTATTATTCAACTCCCGAATTTGAGCCAATAAACTTAATTATTAAAGAACTTCTTAACTTCATCTTCATAATTCCTAGTTACTTTTGCATTCCAATATGAAGGAAGGTTTGGCTTATACTGCGGCCAGGCATACCTCTCATCAAGCAATGCAATTACTCCTCTGTCAGTTTCAGACCGTATGCACCTCCCGGCAGCCTGTACAGTTCGGTTGAATGCAGGCAGCAGGTATCCATAATCCCAGCCGCGGCCGAACTTTTTATCATAAAGCTTAATGAGTGATTTTGTTTCAAGATCGGGATGCTCAAGCGGCAGGCCAACAACAAGCACAGCTTTCAGCTTGTTGCCTTCAATATCAACTCCTTCTGAAAAGTTGCCGCCAGTCACTCCAAGCAGAACGCCATCAGGGTAGCTTGATTTGAATTCTTCCAGAAATGAAGCCTTATCTTTTTTTGTGAAATCCTGCATTTCAAGGAAAAACCTTTTTTTTGAAAGCGGGTGAAAATAAGCATGTATGTCATTTCTGAGCTGATAGCTCGGGAAATAAATTGCAGCGTTTCCGGGAACGTTATTTGTTATACTAGCACAGATTTTTGCGATTCTCTCATACTCGTTCCTGCTTCGCCTTGCAAATTTCGTTGAAACCTCCGGAACAATAAGACAAAGCCTATTTTTTTGCGGAAAAGGGCTTGGATAGCTTTGCTCGATTGTGTCCGTTGGAAATCCGAGCACATCTTTGTGCATGAATGTCGGGTGGAGCGTTCCTGACATCATAATTGTACTGTGGGCAGAATCTACAACTTGCTTTGTCCAAATACTCGGGTCAAGGCACCTTAGCCTGACATTAATTATATTCTCGTTTCTGAATTTGTATTTGCTTATTATCCTGGCGTAGCCGTCTTCTTCCTGTCTCCACGCTGCAAGGAACTCGGCAATCCCGGCTAGGAAGCTGTGCTGCTGGGCTTCGTGTATTATTGCAGCCCCTTTTTGCAACCTGCTCGTGAGATCTTCAAGTTCATCATCGGTTAAGTCAAAAAGCTCGTTTTTCGAAATCAGCCTTTCTGAATCGAAGCTGTCAGATAATTCTTCCAATTCGTTAAGGATTTCATTAAGGCTGTCGACGAGCTCGTCATCAAGTATTTTTGCAGCTTCCTTCTGCGCCCTGCTTATTGAAACTGTGGATGTCTGATGGCTCATCAAATCACGCAGCCTGCTTGAAAGATTATGTGCCTCATCAATAATTACAAGGCATTTTTCAAGCTCTTTTTTAGTGCGTTTCAGAATTGATTCCCTCATTTGAGGGTGGAAGAGCATCGCATAATCGCAGACGATGAGGTCAGCTTTGCTGCCCAACATCCCTGCTATCTCATATGGGCAAAGTTTTTGTTTCTTGCTTGTTTCGACAAGCTCCTCAACGTGCAGTGGCTTTGAGTTTTCAAGGAATTTTATCATTTGCTGTGTTCTTACTGATGGCTTGTTTATGCTGCCGAAGTTCTCGTAGAACTCGCATTGGTTTGATTCTCTCAAGCGTTTACAATATTCGAGAAATTCTCTAGGCTTGAATGCTTCTGCCCCGTCTTGCGCGCACATATACCTCTTAGCAATCATGTCAGCCACAACAACTTTTTTCCCATGTTTCTGCTCAATTAATTTCACTGTTTCTATGACTAGCCTGTGCTGGGTGTGCCTTGAAGTCAGGAAGAAAACTGTCAATCCGTTGTCGAGTGCTTGTGAAATTGCTGGAGCCAGAGCTCCTGCTGTTTTTCCAATGCCAGTTGGCGCATCGAGAATGGCACATTTTTTGTTCGCAAATGCTTCTTCGACTGCCTGCATCATCTGGTTTTGTGTCGGGCGAACTGTTGAGTAAGGAAAAAGCATAACTGGCGGTCATAAGGTCTGCTTTAAAATGTTTTGAGAACTATTTTTTCTTCTTCATCTTTTCTTGCATATCCTTGCTGACTTTATTACCGAGTTTTTCTATGTTTGCAGCCATTTTTTTAGCTATTGCAGCGCCTCTTTCTGCGAAGCGGTAGTCCCACAGAACTGTTCCTATGTCGCCAACCCTGTTCCAGTACTTTTCAATGTATGTTATGTTCTCTATTCTGTACTTTGGATGGTCTTTTGGAGTGTCTGCAGAGTATCCGAGCGTGAATATGGCCTGAGGCCTTGCTATCGGAGGAACATTGATTGCTCTTCCGACTTGTTCTTCATCAAATGCACCAACCCAGCAGCTGCCAAGGCCGATGCTATGCGCCACGAGCATCATGTTTGACAAAGCAACTGCACAATTTTGCACTGCATAAAGCCTCTCGCCTCGCACGCCGTAAAAGTCTGTTATTCTCTTCATTTCCGAACAAATGACAATGTGGACAGGGGCTTCTTCCATCCAGCGCTGCTGCAAAGCTGCTTCAGCCAGGAGGTGCCTTTGAGCTGGGTCTCTCACGAGTACGAACCTCCAGTTCTGCAGGTTGCCCGCGCTTTGCGAAAGTCGTCCTGCCTCGAGAACCTGGCCAAGCTTGTCCATTTCTACCGGCACATCTAGGTACTTTCTGCAGCTGTACAGCCCCCGAATGGCTTCCATTACTTCCATGATGGAAAACCCCGAGGTTGAAGGTTAATAAATTTAAC
>JBBSVZ010000134.1:7786-15815 GCA_038046545.1 Nanobdellota archaeon
TCCTTTCTGATGAAGGTTCCTCGAGAAGATTTGCCTCACGTGATGCTTCTAATTGAGGGCAAGGCTTATCCTGACTGGGACCAGCGAAAGATTGGGGTTGCATCTCAGCTGATGATTAAAGCTATTGCGCAAGCTTCAGGCAACAGTGCATCAAAAGTTGAAGATATCTGGAAGAAAACTGGCGATCTTGGGCTTGTTGCCGAAAAAGTAATTGCTAGCAAAACTCAGGCGACGCTCGGCAAAACTGACATAACATCAGAAAAAGTTCTGTTGAACATCCAAAAACTTTCAAGTGTTGATGGGCAGGGGAGTGTTGATAGGAAAGTCGGATTGATTGTCGAACTTCTATCAAGCGCATCAAGTGTGGAGGCGAAATATCTTGTTCGAACGCTTCTCGAGCAGCTTCGGGTAGGCAGCGGTTCAGGAACAATCAGGGATTCGTTAGCGTATGCGTTCTTCCCTCACATTGAAGGAATAACTGATGAAAGGCTCAGCAAGATTAAGAAAGGAAAAAAGCTGGAGATTGAAAAACTTCCTGAACTTCAAGGCATTGAGGATTACTCTGTTGTTGTGCCAAATTCTGAAGTTCTCGGCAGGGAGCTTTACAATTCAATACTGGCAGTTATACAGGGTGCATATGACCTCACAAGCGACTGGGGAAAGGTTGCGGTTGCAGCATCAAAGGGGATATCTGATTTGGAAAAAATCGAGCTCACGCTTGGCATTCCGATAAAAATGATGCTAGCTCTCCGTGCTGAAACAATTGAAGAGGCTTTGGAAACAACAGGTGTTCCTGCTTCAGTGGAGTACAAATATGACGGGTTCAGGATTCAGGTGCATAAGGAGCATGAAAATATTATGCTGTTCACTCGTAGACTGGAAAATGTTACTGAGCAGTTCCCCGATGTGGTTGAGGCTGTGCGTGAGCATGTCAAGGGTTCCTCTTTTATTCTAGATTCTGAAGCAGTCGGCTTTGATCCGAAAACAACCGTTTATTTGCCTTTCCAGAGCGTTTCCCAAAGAATAAAAAGAAAATACGGAATAGATGAAATGGCAAAGAGGTATCCTGTCGAGCTGAATGTCTTCGATGTTATAGCCTATCATGGTAAAAGCATGATTGCTGAGCCTTACGAAAAAAGAAGAAAGCTCGTCGAGTCGATGGTGAATGCAAAGTCAAGAGTTATTCTGCCAGCTAAACAAATCGTAACATCTGATGCCAAGCAAGTCGAGCGTTTTTATAAGGATTCGCTAAAGGCGGGAAATGAAGGTGTCATGATTAAAAAATTAAGCGCTCCTTACCAACCCGGCGCGAGGGTTGGCCACATGATTAAGTTCAAGCCAACCATGGAAAACCTTGATCTTGTCATCGTCGGGGCTGAGTGGGGCGAGGGAAAAAGGTCTAGCTGGCTTTCGAGCTATTTAGTGGCTTGCAGAGATGGTCATGATTTCAAGGAAGTCGGCAGAGTTGCAACCGGATTTAAAGAAAAAGAGGAGGAGGGCGTGAGTTTTTCGCAATTAACTGGGCTCCTCAAGCCTTTGATTATTTCTGAGAAAGGGAAGGAAGTTGTCATCAAGCCAAAAATAGTGATTGAAGTAAGCTATGAGGAAATTCAGGATTCTCCTACATATACCTCTGGTTATGCGTTAAGATTTCCGAGACTTTTCGGGCTGAGAGATGATAGAAGCGCAAAGGACTGCTCGACTCTTGAAGATGTTGAAAGACTTTACAAGTCGCAGAAAAAAACTTAGAGCCTGACTATTCCGAATGCCTGTTCTGCATCAGCAACTTCTACACCCGTGCTTTTGCTGCCGATAACAAGCCCTTTGTTGTTGACTATGATCCCACTTTTTACAAAAGAGTTTCCGAAATTAATTGAGCCTGTCATAAGCTCGCCTTCAGTTAGCGGCTTTAATATTTTTAGGTCCTCCTCATCTGCTTCAGGGTGAACAAGGCCACCTGATTTGTTAATAACAACCATTGAGCCGATTGTTGACATGCCTGCAATCTTTGTAAGCGTTAACTTTATTTTCAATGCTTCCTCGATTTGCCTGACGCTCTTTATGCCGTATTCAGGGTTTGCAAAGCCGATTTCGTCATTCACAACTATGTTGTTTCCAAAGGCTGTGAAGTCTGAATCTATTATCGTGAATTTTATTTTGTGGTGATGAAGTTCTTTAAGTTCTGACTCGAAAGCAATTTCTGGGATAACAATTCCATTTTCGTTGCCAGTTACAAAAACGCCTATCATGCTTGTTCCTGCGATTGACAGTCTAATTACTGGAACCTCTAGAACTTTTCCAATTTGTTCTGCTATGTGGCTTGGAATTTCTTTTCCAAGGAGGCAGAACTTATCAGTTGCGAAGCCGTACAAGCCAATATTAGGGTTTCCGTGAAACCCGCCGAACATTACGTTTTTCATAGAGATAGAAATCTGGGATTGTTTATAAATTGTTATCTTGGTTGTTATTTCTGCGATTTCTAATGTATTGAGTTAAAGGCTCTATACTGTGAAGAATTGCAGCGGCATAAAAGCATGCTGGGGGTAAAAAATATATTTCTTTTTCTTTGGAAATTGCTAAGCCAAGAAATATTGTTCCTGCGGTTGCGAATCCTAATATCGAAAAATAATCCAATATTCCGTGACCGTTTTCAGAATTATTAGTTTGCAAATCATTTCTATTTGCTGCAATGTCTTCAAGATTGTCCACAGAATGCAAAGACTATGGTAAAATATAAATCTATCTTTTCCCGATAAAATTATGCTGCTTGCGGGGTTGGAAACTGTTCCGCTAATTTAATCTCAATATCCCCAAATAATTCTTGCTGGAACAAATCAATTTTTCTTGTTTCATAGTGTGCCATGTTTAGCAAAGAAATGAACGTTAGTATCTGGCTTTTCCTGTCGTGGCCTTCCGTGAGCTTTCTGTATGTTAACTGCGGTTGGTTTTTTAGGTGTGCTATTATCCTGTCATAAACTTCTTCCATTATCTTTGTGATGTCGATTTTTTTTTCAGGCACTTCAAGCCTTCCTGTCGGCATATTCCTGATCATCCTGCGGTGCCTTACTTCTAGCGCTTTTTGCAGAGCAGAAACTAAGTCGTAGATTGAGACTTTCCTTTGCCTTGGTTGTGGTGTTCTTGGCATCAAGTCAGGCCTTTGTGTCCAGTCTTCAAGCGTCTGGCCTTGTTCCATTTCATCAAAGAGTTCCTGCGTCTCTTCCTGTGGCTTGAGAAGGTTGTCCAGCTCGGACATGTCGTCAGAAATCAGCTTTATTGATTTAATTTTTAGCAGGATTGCTGCTGCGAGAACTACTTTTCCAGTGACGTGGAAGTCCATTTCCTTAAGTTTCTTCAGCATCTCGAGGTACCTTTTTGTCAGCTGTGAAACATCAATATCCCACGGGTCCATATTCTCGCTTTTAATAAGCTGGTAGAGCAATGACTGCCAGGTTATCTGGTCTTTTGCAAAAACAATGTTGAAGATTCGCTCGTCCACTTTGCTCTAATAGTAAAATTAGTATTTAAGATTAGTGCTTATCTCGGTTTTCATAAATTTCACGTAATTTTACAGGTGCATCCTTCACAAGACCGTAATAGCCATTTGGATAGACTGGATCATATTGGCCCGCCAACCCGTCTGCTATGAACCTACCTCTCCTAAGGCTTCTATGCTCAATCCACATATGTTCATCATTCGCCTCAATGACGAACAAGAATTCCTTCCCATCATCTTTCAGGAGATTATACGCATCTACAGCCCATTCAAAACCCCAACTAAAATCAAAATTATGCACAATGTCCTTGATGTCAGAATTGAGGTTAACCCAATATTCCTGAGTGAAAGCATCACTTTTTTTTCTAGCTTCCATTTCCATTAATAACCTTTCCATAAGATTCATTAGGCCCATAATCTAAAATAAATCTTAAAGGATAAAAAGATTACCGTATAAACCCAAATTTCAACTATTTAATTCTATTCCCATAAGAATAAATTCTTTGCAAAAGCTCTGAAGCGTCTTCAAGACGGCCGTAATAGCCTTGAGGATAATCGAGGTCGAACTGTCCTACAGTACCGTCGGCAATGTATCTCCCATTCGAGTGGCTGTAGTGTTCCCTCCACGTATGGTCAGGCGCATGCACAGGTTCAAAAAGTCCGTCATATCCCTCAATTTTCTGCATTTTTTCGGTTCTAAGCCACCACGTCACGCAAATCCCTTTCCAATCCTCTCATTAGGCATGATTTTGCTGCGCAAATCCAGCCAATACTGTTCCGTAAAAATTTCATCCAAAGAATCAATTCCTGCTTCTTCCATAATTATATCAGAAAGTACTGCCATCTTATTGTTCCAAAAGCATAATCATCATGCCGCTTCTTCCTTCTTGAGCTCCTGTATTATGGGCATGTCGATGAGAAACAGCTACCCCTCCAAATCTGACTGACCCTTCAGATAAGTCATAATTATTGACTCTGTGGTCTAGGATATTCCCTAAATCAACTCCTATTCTTAAGAGGTCGTCAACAGCCATTTTTCTGAGATCGATATGCATCTTGCCATTTTGATCATATACCACTTCAGCTTTTCTCCATTCATCTTCCCTTTGCAGGTTTAGATATTCATGGCTAAAATTATGTGAAAAGATATAAGGTGAGAATCCGACGATTGTTTCAGCTGGATCTTCATTTTTAAAGAATTTATCAGCAAAAATGTCGAGAATATATTTATCTATGGTGTCTCTTGTTGCATGGACTAATCCAACTGTTTGCCGTCCAGCAAACATTAATTGGGGGCAATCGCCAAATGGAACGAATAAAGGCAAGTTCGGCTCTCTTGCTATCATTCCATCAAGAAATTCCGGAACAGGCCCTCCATCCCATATTGTGGTCCCAAAGTTAGCGTTTTCAACCACTCGCCTGTCAAAATAAGGTGCTGCCTGTGTTTGGTCGAACATTTTTCTTTGGCTGGCTTCATAATCTGGTCCAAAATTTGGTGAATAATTAACTTGTTTTGTTGTCAAATCTATTGCGTTAAGAACATGGTCTCCAATAAGATAGCTGAACAATTCCATTTCATTGTGGAACCGCCAAGTTATTTAATAAATTACTCTAAACATTTATAAGAAAGGCTTAACGACTTTCTCCTTAAGGGCCCATAGTCTAGTGGTTATGACGTCGCCTTTACACGGCGAAGGTCACCGGTTCGAACCCGGTTGGGCCCATACTTAGTTTTTAGAAAATTAGGGATCGCGCACTAGTAGTTAGAAATTAAATCGCGCTCCTGGCCGCGCGGGCCATGAATTGATATCCATCTGTGTTCATGTGTGCCCCTTTTAGTTCATATGTGTAAACTTAAGTTTATGCGTGTTTCAGTTTTCAAGAACAATATAATCCCGCACCAGACCTAACAGGACACTTCCAGGGGGCAACCATTTATACGTCACATTTCGTTGAAAATAGTTAAATTTATATATTTGTGACGTATACTTCTATTATGGTCAATATCAGAATAGTCAATCAAGGGAAAAAAAAATATTACTATTTAGAGCACACTATAAGAAAAAATAATGGTTTCGTGAACAAGAGAACTTATTTAGGTGTTAATCTGCCGAAGAACATAGATGAATTGAAAGAAAAATTTCTGTATGTCTTATTTGAAGAACTATATGGAAAAGCACTAGAAGAAATCAAAGAAAGTTGGAATAAAAAGTATAAGGATTATCCTCAATCATCTAAGGACAAATACGTGGAATCTTTTATGATTAAGTTTACATATGACTCCAACAAAATAGAGGGCAGTACATTAACATTAAAAGAAACAGCAGACTTGCTCCAAGAACAGATTACCCCAAAAAATAAGGCATTAAAATTTGTCAAAGAAGCAGAAGCACACAAGAAAATATTCTATGAGATGCTGGAAAATAAGAAGAAACTCAATTTAGCAACGGTTCTCCATTGGCATAAAGGATTATTTAAGGATGCTGATCCGGAAATAGCGGGGATAATAAGAAAGCATCCTGTAGCTATAGCCAGAAGCAAAGTAGAATTACCGTTACATGTAGAGGTAGACCTGCTATTGAGAGAATTTTTTATATGGTACAATAAATATCATGGAAAAATAAATCCTGTAGTGATGGCTGGTCTTGCGCATCTAAAATTCGTATCAATACATCCGTTTAGCGACGGAAATGGAAGAATATCAAGATTAATAATGAACCACACGCTAAACAGCTTAGGTTATCCTATGCTCAATATTGAATACTCTAACAGAAACGCATATTATACTGCACTAGAGCGAAGCCAAACAAGAAAAAAAGATGAAACATTCACGTCATATGTTGTGAAAAGATATTTGAAAGAATACAAAAAATGATGATTGGGTGGTTATCAATTTCTTTTTTCGAAATGCCCTTCATATTAACACCAAAATTGGATATGTGGCTATATCCGCGTTATGAGCATCTAAATATTATCCTTTTTTCCCCTTATTACTGTTTCTAAATCCTGAAGATAATCATTGACGAGTCGTGCAGCATAATCGGACGCAAATCTCTTGGTCAATTTCGAATCTTTAAATTTATTCGACATGCAAGCAGATAATTCTTTTACAAGCATAGTTTTCTTAAGTAACTTAATCTTTCCCAATTCACTAGCGCCCAACCATTCAAGCCAAAATTTCGTAGGAATATCGACACAAGCATCCTTCTTTATCATAAACCACACGGAAAAATTACTCTGATTAAATGCGTTATCCTAGTTTGTCCAGTGAGCCCAGTAATTTTGTCTGAATTGTATGGTACTCCTGCCGGGGTTTATAATAATTTGATGAAATCTTCTCTGTTTATTCTGAAATCTTTCTTTATTATCTTGTTTAACAATCCTGGCCCTATTGGCTCGGAACCATGATTAGGAATTGTTGTGCGTCTACCGTCAGGATGCTTGAAAACCATATGGCTTCCAGTTTGATGGGAGAAAACAAAGCCGAGAGCAACTGCGATTTTTCCTAATTCCTTTCCTGAAAGGTGAGGAAGTTTACTCAATAACTAAACCTCCACCTTCTGCACGCGCACGAAGCGTTGCATTGGTGGAGTTTTTTCGTTCGTATAGGCCTTAATCGCTTCTTTTGTCCGTTTAATCAACTGGTCGATAGTTTTGCCTTGTGTGTGGCAGCCCGGAAGCTCAAGAACTTCAGAAACAAACCATCCGTCCTCATCGGTTTCTATGACCACATTATATTCTTTAGGCATTTATACATTCAAATTGTTTGATAATTTATACTTTTCGCATAAATATCCGGAAAAATTACGAATAAAATAAAAAAAACTGGGCTATGCCCAGTCCTTCAGAACTTTCTGGTCCAAAGCGTATTTGCCTGCACCGTACACAACAAGCACGAGGAATGCGCCAAGATTTAGCCAAGCTGCTTCACCGTTACCCAAAGGATTCCAGCCCTTAGGAAAGTGTGCAGTCACGAGAGCAACTGCCATCTCGACAGCGCCAACAACTGCAGCGAATCGTGTTGCAAGCCCAAGTATCAATAGAGGACCTATAACTATTTCAAAAACTCCTGCCCAGAAGAATATCCCTGCAGCCGGTGTTAATGCAGTACCGCCAAGAACGCCGAACTTCTGCAGCCCGTGCAGAGTGAACATTGCACCGAAAATCAGTCTGAAAACAAGGTATCCCTGCTCCTGGAATTTCTCTAAAATCTTTTTATTCATCATGTCTTTCATATTATCCGCCCCCGAATTTATTTCAATTATTTGCTGCAGATATTTAAGCGTATTGCTTAATCAAAAGCAACATTTATAACTTAACCTAAAAATCATTCAGGTTATTGCGGCAGTAGTCTAGCGGTAGGACACGTCCCTGCCACGGACGTAACCCGGGTCCGAATCCCGGCTGCCGCATATCTTTTTAAGGATTCGGACGTGCTCAAAAACACTTCGCGTTTTTGGCAACTTGTACTCATCCAAGTAATCCCGGCTGCCGCACCACTTTTTAATAAGTTTAATGGTTCGGCGGCGCCCGGAA
>JBBSVZ010000134.1:15915-17516 GCA_038046545.1 Nanobdellota archaeon
ATCCCGGCTGCCGCACCACTTTTTAATAAGTTTAATGGTTCGGCGGCGCCCGGAATTTCAGGTTTTTGACCGAAAACCTTTTGAACCGGGATACCCTTACGAGCCCTACATGGTCAGTGCAGGCGGCTACCTTGTTGCCAACGCCGCCGAGATTTATTTTTCTTTACTTCTTAATATGCGTTTACCCGAAATATTCGCAATAATTGCGGGATGAATGTTGAATTTGCGAAAAATCGGAGTATTCTCGAAAAAATTGCGCTCAATCGCCGCGCGGGCTCATTTGAGGCTCTTCATCAAAATGCGCAACATTTAAAATCAAGCGATTAACCTTTTCAAATCAGTTGGGCCCATAGCTTAACCTGGTGGAGCGCCGGTCTTATATGGCTACGTTCTGCTGTAACTGGCTCGAAGAGAGCCGGTGGTCGCCGGTTCAAATCCGGTTGGGCCCACTTTTTATTATTCCAGCTAACAATTAGCTTTTATAGATTTGAACCGGTTCATCAATGGTCGCCGGTTCATATCGAAAATCCAGGGGATTTTCGGGATTCCGAAAAACGCAGTTTTTCGATAAATCCGGTTGGGCCCACTTTATTTTAAAATAACTTTTTAACAATTAAATAAAACTTTAAACCATCACTACTCATTAGTGATTTAAAAGGAAATGTTTAAATATGATTGATCAATTCACTCATGAAAATTGAGCTAAAATAGTGGGTGGAAAGATGAAAAAAATAATCCAGTTCATGTCGATTTGTGCGATTGTAATTAGCATGCTGTCTGCGACTGTTGTTGCTAATGGTATTGGCAACCCTGATAATGAGTGTCAGGACCAAGGCTTCGACTTTGGAATAGCCAAGTTTGAATGCGATGATGACAGCTGGAGCATGTCAGATGATGACGGATTCCCGCCCGAGGGTTATGATGTAAGCGCTTCCGGTGAGGATTGCAGTTCTGTTGACTGGGAATCAAATCCTGCAGCTGCAGGCGTTATCGAGAAAGCAGGACAAGAAGTTTTTATTCACGATGGTGGCTTTTCAGGAACTGTTGGGCAGAGCGGCCAACACGCAATCAGCCATTTAACGCTTTGCGGTAATGAAGAGGTAATACCTGAGTTCAGCAGAGTTGCTGCAGGAATGGCAATAGCTGGTGCAGGCCTCGGTTACATTGCATTGAGAAAGAGAAAGTAAAAAGGGGGAAACAAAAAATGAATGCCAAAATCTTTAGCATAGTGGCGCTTCTTGTGCTGCTTGTAAGCATGATAACTGTTATTGCTGTGCCTGCAGAATCTTTCTGCAGTGATACTGACGGAAGCGCAGACATATGGACTCCTGGAACTGTAACAACAGAAAAGGGAGACGAAGTTGATGACTGCGACGGCGCAAGCGACAACCTCAAGGAAGGCTATTGCGACGCTAACAACGGAAAATTTGACAATATAAAGTGCTCAGACTTCGGTGCAGTTTGCATTAGTGCAGATGGACCAGACTACTGCGCATGCTCAGAAGGAACACACTTTGATGTAGACCAGTGCGTGCCAAACAATGACATTCCAGAATTCAGCGCAATCGCTGGCGGAATAGCTTTGGCTGGTGCAGGCCTCG
>JBBSVZ010000135.1:0-5857 GCA_038046545.1 Nanobdellota archaeon
GTTAAACGAGGTGGTTTTATTTTCGAGCCAGTCGATTGTTTTATTCTCAATCAGGTTCCCGTCAGAAAAAAAAATCAGATTTGGCCATCCATCCGCCCAATTTGCAGACACATTGATTTTAAACGACTCGAATGCGTCAACATTGATGGTCTTGTTAAGGCAAGCTACGCTCGCCGTGCCAATGTCATACTCGAAGAAGTTGTCCGAATTCTCAACCCAGAAATGGATTTCAAGGCCTTTCTCTGGAATCGAAACTGTAATCTTCGCATTGCTAAAATTCTTTGGCAATAAAACCTTTTTTTTCAAAACTTTTCGATTATTTTTATCTATTATCTCTTGAAAAACATCATCAAAAATAATTCCTTTGTTGATGCTTCCCTCAAAATTCTCTGCGTACACCCTTATTGTGTAGTTGATATCATTTTCTTCAAAGTTTCCTATTGTGAATGGAATATCGAAACTTTCTTTAACAAGGACTTGAAGTTTATCATACTCATCAAAGTAAAGTTCAGTTACAGGTTGGTGGTTTTTCACACTGAAAAACAGCACAATGAAAGTAACAATTAACAGCATTATGCTAAATACAATGATATCTTCTTTTGGAATTCTGGGCTTATTTCCTAAAATATTCCCTCGGTTAGACTCGGTCAAAATAACCAGCCTCTTTCAGTTTCTTTTTGTGAGCTTTAAAAGAAAAGTTATCCCTGAAAATTTTTATTATTCTGTTTTTGTTAGGCTTAAGTCTTTCTAAAAATTCAATTCTTTGCATTAGCTCGGAAAAGTCTTTTGAATCGAACAATAATTTTTCGTCGAGCAGCTTAATGATGTCAGGAATTCCCCCGTTCATCGTACCGATTACAGGAGTTCCGACAGAATATGCTTCTAAAGCTACGATTGGGTTGTTTTCGGCCCAGAGGGATGGGAGTATCAGCGCTTTTGCATATTTCATATATCCCAGCACTTCTGAAGGTGATGACGCCCAACCTTTGTAAACAACATTACTCATTCCTTCTTCTGTCAGCTTCCTTTTTAAAGTCTGCTCTAAAGAGCCTTTTCCAAGGATAATAAGTCGTTGATTTTGGCCCTTAAATGCGTCAACCAATTGAACGATTCCTTTATGCTTTTCAAGTTGGCCTACAAAAAGAAAATAATTTCTTTCATCCGGTCGAATCAGTTTTTTTGGAGGCTCAGCGACAAAATTCCATATGGTTTTGACGGGCAATTTCAGTTCTCTTTTTAACCTTCCTGTCATATAATCTGATGGCGCTATTATCAAGTCTAAATTGTTGTTTATGGTGCTCTTGAAATCGGGGAAAAGTTGGTATATGGGATAGGGCTTTCCATGGAGCGGAACACAAGTCAAACAGGTTCTTTTTTCGCAAATGTTCCCGAATTTATACAAATCGAATTTGGGGCACACCAGCCAATAATCGTGGGCAGTATACACGTTTTTATATTCGCCAATTTTTTTAAGAATGTTATAACCGAGAAGGGAAATGTTATGGTGGTGGACTAAGTCAAATTTTTCTTTCAAAACAAGGTTTTTGAAAGCTTTCATCGTGGCTTGCTGAGTGTAAAGAGAATAGTTCAAAATTGGCTCTGCAATTCCTAAAGTCGATTCTATCGCATGAACAATAACGCCATTATAATTTTCTTTCTTTTTTTGATATGGCCTTTTGTACTTGAACGCATCAAGACTGAATAGAACATGAACTTCATGGCCTTCCTTAACAAGCTGTTCCGCGAAATACTTGACTAGAGTATCTGCTCCTCCTATGTGATAAGGAGGATAAAATGTGCTTGTCATTAATATTTTCATTTTTGTTTTGCCTGCATCATGACACTCTTTTTATTGTTATATTTCTAACAAAAACATTTCGGTCATATTCTATTGTTCCGTTCTCTAACCGCTTATACGCATCTTCGTAAAACGTAAATCCAAGCCTTAATTTAATTGAATTATTGACTTGTGTTGAATTTATCTTTACCTTCTGCCAGTTTTGTATGTTCTGATTGATGACCACATTATGAATTTTCCCATTAGCGTTTATGGAGATTTTAATTGGAGGGGGAGCAGTCCCTGACATCTCAAAAACTGTCTCATATCCGCCAGGTAAGGAAATAAATGTTGTGATGGCGTCATCATTTCCTTTTTTGAAGACAATGCTTTCGTTTTGGATAATACTCTTTCCTAAAAATCTTTTTGGGGATATCTGGATGCTTTCATTGACACTCAAATTCAATTGATTCCCGATGCCGCGTATGTAATGCTCCACTCTGGCCCCGTCAAACTGGCGAGTCTGATTGAGTTCAAAACGTTCATCAATGCCTATTAATTCCTTTTCAAGAGATTCGACCACAAACTTGTTTCCCGTTTGTTTATAGTCTATGTATACCACAAATACATCTTTAGCATTATTCACGCTTTGTATGAGTTTTTCGTTATAAATTCCTTCCCCTGGTTTTATTCCCAGAACCCAAAATATATCGCTATACGGAATAATGGGCGCATAATATGCTATAGCAAATGGAGAAAATTGGTAAGTTATGATGTGATCGCCTTTTGTGTACCCTTCAAGAACAAAATGTGCAGCTTCGCGAATTTGAGTTTTTTCAACTTCTGTGTACATACTAATTATTGATAAGCTATTAATGACTAGCAAAAAAATCAGCAGCGGAATCCAGAAATACCTTGCTCTTGCTTCCAGAATTAGTCTCGTAATTAGCATCACAAGCGCGGGAAAAAGTATTATCAAAAATCGCGGAGCCCAGACAGGTCTCAGCTGGGATATCGCGAAGATCAATAGTGGAAGAAGATACAAGAATGAGAGGATGTATGCTTCTTTCTGAATAGCAGAAAACCTCTCTTTTTTCAATCCAACAAATAAAATTAAAAAAAGCCCTAAAAGGAGTATAAGGATGCTTCCTGTGATGAAATAACCAAGACCCCAATTACCGATGAACTCCCCAAAAACTGAAACAACCGAACTAAAATCCGGTTTTTTTATCCAGGTAAGGTTGCCTTCGTTTAAGGGGACTAACAAGCGTGGCAGTAGCACTATGAATAGCCAATAGCTAAAAGATATTCCTATTCCAATCAAAGCTGCGATGTAATGATAAAAAGAATTTCTGAATTGCGAAAATCGAGTTAATCCATATGCAAAATGACCGATAAGAACAAAGCCCATGAAGTAATGGAAATTTATGCCCAAAGCTCCGACCACTGAATAACCTAAACTTAATGCTGGTGAATGTTTTTCAATAAGATATAGAAATATAACTGTACTCAGAATTGAAAAGAATAGTAATGCAGAGTACGCCCTTGCTTCTTGTTGATACCTTATGAAGAATTGAGAGGTGCATAATAAAAGTGCCGAGATTAATCCTGTCCTTTCGTCATATGCTTTTTTTGCAAGGATATAAATTAATCCCACAGAAAATATTCCGAATATTGCAGAAGGAGCTCTAACTGAGAATTCGCTATTTCCAAAAAATTTCATCCACATTTTGATGAATAATACGTAGAGCGGAGGGTGTTCTGATATGAGACCACCAAGAATTATTTTTGAATCAATTTTCGCTTCACCGATAGTTGAAAGTTCATCTTCCCACAGGCTTTCGCTATTCAATTTGTAAAAACCGAGAAAAGAAGATAGTAATAGAATGGCTATAATGATAGTTACTGACAAAACTTTATCATTTTTTTTGTCTTCTGTTTTTTTATCGAGTATGGAGAATTTCTTCATAAACCTTCCTCGTGTTCTTCGCCATTACTGGTGCTGAGAAGTGCTTCCTGATTTTTTTCTCTGCGTTCAGCCCGAAAGCTTGCCTAAGCTTTGAATTTGAGAGTAGCTGTTCCACCCTTGAAATAATAGCTGCGATATCTCCTGCAGGAACTATGAATCCGTCTTTTCCGTCATCAATAAGCTCGCTAACTGCTCCGACATCGGTTGCCACTGGAACGCAACGCATTGCCATTGCTTCCATCAATGAAATCGGGAAATTCTCATAAAATGAGGGAAGTACGAATATATCCGATCTCTTGTAAAACCATGGAAGCTCGTGATTGGGAACAAATCCAAGGAGGGTATACCTTTCTTTTGGAATCTTGTAGGCTTCCAATAACCCCCTCAAGGTCTTAATATCACCATGGCCGGCAATGATAAAGTGAGCTTTTCTCCCCTTTTTTATCAATCTGTCCATAAGAGAAACGAACAAGCCAATCCCTTTCTGTGAAATGAGGCGGCCAGCGTAAAGGATTATAGGGTCATGAATTTTATCAATTTGTTTAAATTTGTCTGATTTGTCCTGCGCGTTGTTGAATGAATATAAGTCCGTATCAATACCGTGTCTTACTGTAAAAATCTTGCCTTTATATCCTCTTTTCTCAAAAATGCGCTTGAAAGTTTCTGAAGGGCTTATCAGATTCGGCGTCTTTTTCAGATAATATGCTTCTAGAGCAGAAATCAACGGATAAAGTGCAATGCTGCCTTTCTCAGAGGGTGCCATCCTGAAAAAATTCTTGTTTCCTTTCAAGAAACCAGAAACTTGGCCTTTGATTGTGGTATGGCCTGTAACAACTGAAGGTATTGTTTGTTTTCTGAATTTAAGCAAAATGTCGGGCATGTGGACGAGATTTGCTGAGTGAGTCAAATCAAACTTATACTTTTTGTTGAAAGAGTCGAATTGATTTCCAAGAGCTCTTTGGAAGTGGTAATTGTAGACAAAAGTATCATTAGCATCCGAAATGTTGTGAAGCTGGATTCGATTTCCGAAAAAATTCAAGACTTCCTTTGCATTATAGTTCTTGCCTCTTCTAGGAGTGAACACATGGATTTCAGTGTTGCGAAGCTTGCTTATTTCCTTTACGAGTTGGATAGAATATGTTCCAACACCACCCCACGGAGGATAAAACTCGGGAGCAAAAAATGCAATTTTCATGGAGAATCACTTTTTAATTTAGGAACAGCATAAAAAAAGCGGGCGGTTGCGAAAAGATTGGCAGCCACAGCTATGCCTAAAAGAACCCAATAAATCAAACCGAAGAGGATTCCAAAGAAAATAAGCATTGTGTTAACTTCGTTGCCGTAATTGAAAATCTGCCGATAAAACGGCAATGTTCTGATTGGTTTGCCTTTGTATTGCAAAAATTCGAGTTTTAAGTAAACAGAAATAGTGCGCATGCTTCCCATGCCAGCTAAAAAGCCAATAGGCCAAACATACCACAATCCTGTTTCCCTGAAAGCGATGAAAGTCGCCGCCAAATAAAGAGAAGTATCAAAAATTCTGTCTAAAAACTCGTCAAGGAGAGCTCCAACTTTGCTTTTTTTGTCAGTTAAGCGGGCAAGCAGCCCGTCAACACAATCAAAAACATGCTGAAGGAATAGGAATAATCCTGCAATAAACAGAATTATTGGATTCTTTGAAAATAGCATTACAACTCCAATCATTCCAATCAAGAATCCAGCGATTGTTACTTGATTAGGTGAAAAAGATGTGCGAAGAAGTAGTGTAGCTATTTTTCTGGCAATCGGACTAAAGACATAAACCGCTCCAAAGCTTCCGCCATATCCTTTCGAACCTTTTTTCGCTTCTTTCATGGTTTCGCGCTCATTTTCCTGCTTATTTTTTTAGCACGCAGGTAGTCATGCTTTATGTCAATTTCAACCCATTCAGCACCTTTTGCGCTGACAGCATAAAGCGGACGTTTTGTAGCAAATTCAATAAGCGGTATGTGAGCCGACTTCCAACTGTTGCTATTTCTAAGTATTTCCTCGCACAATTCAAAGAGTATTTTTGATCCCTTATCGCTGATCTTGTTGAATCCAATGTACTCACCAAGACGTTCTGAGGGCGG
>JBBSVZ010000136.1:0-25117 GCA_038046545.1 Nanobdellota archaeon
AAAGTTACTCCGGGGATAACAGAGTCGTCTCGCCCGAGAGCTCATATCGACGGCGAGGCTTGCTACATCGATGTCGGCTCGTCCTATCCTGGCCGTGCAGAAATGATGAGTGCTGTCAAAGGCATTCAGCGTGGCGCAATTTATTGCGTGCATGTTCGGCTAAGAAAAGATGGAACTGATTTGATCGTGGTCTTTCTGCTTCAAATAATCGAAAGACTCATGATTCACTGAGTCCATTCTCCACTTTGCCGCCACTGTTGGCGGCCAAGGGTGGGGGTGTTCACCCATTAAAAGGGATCGTGAGCTGGGTTCACAACGTTGTGAGACAGTTGGTTTGATATCTACTGGAGATGCTGGATGACTGAGAGGAAGGATGATCTAGTACGAGAGGAACGATCATTCGACGCCACTGGTGGATCGGCTGTCCGACAGGGCAAGCCGAGCAGCTACGCGTTATGCTGATAAGTTCTGAATGCATCTAAGAACGAAGCAGCCCCCGAAAAGAGTCATCCTGGGTTGCGGTAGAAGACCGCGTTGATAGAGCTGGGGTGTAAGCACGAAGGTAACGACGTGTTCAGCCCGCAGCCACTAATAACCCATACCTCCTTCCAATGCCGAAACGGTCTTATCCTTTTTTTTATTTTTTAAATTACTTGAGGGGAGAATAAAGTTTATTGGAAAAGATTATTAATTATAACAAAATTTTAAAAAAGATATGGCTACTATTGCAGAACACGGCGATTATGCAGAAAGATTGATGGATGCATATAGAAGTGGGAATAAAAGAAGCAGTACCCAATTGGAAAGAAGATACCGCCTTCATGCATTGGCCTCATTAACTGGATTAAGATTGATTGAATTGGTACGAGAAGGCTACAGAGAAACAGAATATTTCAGAGCAACTGCTAGCGGGTATATAGATTATTTTGATCCTGATGCAATAAGAAAAGGAGATATTGCCGGGAGACAGCAAGCGCCGGCTTTTCATTTCGTATTGTATAGCGTAGGAGGACTAGAGTTTTTTGATCCCAGAGAATTTCCTCTAATGCTTGGATACATGAACAGCGTAATTGCTGGTGAATTGAGGATGCCTTCGACTGAATATTACACTTCCGGGGGAGGCTACAATATGGATGTACTTGATGGAAAGTTCAGAATGGGGAAAAAATAGCACATGTTTCTTTACAACCCATCCTATGCCTCGCATCAAGACGGAATTCTAAATAGTTTAGGAAGATTTTTTGAAAAATATTATGTTGCAAAATATTTGGAACCTAAAGCAGGCGAAAGAGTTCTTGATGTTGGCTGCAACAATGGAAAATTCGGGCGCTGGTTTTCAGAGAAATATGATGTTTCTGTTGTCGGAATAGATGTAAACGCCCGGCCATTCGTTGAGAATGGTTTGGAATTAAGAGTCGGAGATGCTGAGCAACTTGATTTTCCAGATAATTCTTTTGATGCAGTTGTAAGCATGCATACCCTAGAACATTTAGTCGACCCAAGAACTGCTTTAGAAGAGATGTATCGAGTCACAAAACCGCAAGGGAGAATTGTTCTAACATATCCTGTAGAATTTATAAGAGGGATGACAACCGTGGTATCTGCCATTAGAGCTTATGGAAATCCTATGATGGCACGGCAAATGCATTTACACAAATTATTCCCCGATGACGTTTCAGAAATGCTTAAGAGGGGATACAAAGGAATCTTAATAAGAGACAAGCACCTGATTGCAACTCCACAGCCTGTATGGCTGACAAAGCAGTGGATGTTTAAATAATTCTCATCATCTCTTTAGGCGTAACTATTTTTATTTTCTCAAATTTCTTTAATTTTAACAAATGCTTATCATAAGTAACGATGCAATCGGATGAAGATTCAACTGCACATTCAATTATTTTATTGTCGGTTGGATCTTCTGTTACAGCAGCAATTTTTCTTGATGGATTTACAAGTGTAAAAATATTGGCAAGTTTTTCTGCCTTAAATCTTGCTAGTTCATCAGAGTGGCTGAAATCCCTAATCAAAACTCGCTCATATTCTGAAAGGATGTCCTTCGAAGTGAATAATTTGAATTTTGGCTCAGACAGTTTGATAATTAGTTTCTGTGCCTCGCTTCCTTTCCACAAAGTCGCTGAAATAAGGACGTTCGTATCCAGAACAACATTCATTTTTTGTGCCGAGATTCTACAGCAATTCTGATTACATCTTGTTCAGTCAGTCCTTGTGCTTCTAGTTTTTTCCTGCTTTCTTTTGAAAACAAAACAAGGTCTTTTATTATCTCTTGTTTTGAGGGAGTATTAATTTTCCTTAGTATAAGAGTGTCTTTGCTTCTCATAACACCGAATAGAGTACCTTCTCCTGCGTTCAATTCCTCACGTATATCTTGAGGAATGACAATCTGTCCTTTAGAAGACATTTTTATCGTTTCAAGAGTCATATTATCACCTTACTTTCTTATTGTAAGATAAACTTACTTATAAAGTTTCCGTCCCAAAAGTTGAAATGTTTATTCCAAAAGCGTAACTAGTTCATGAGTAGAGTAAACTTTCACTTTATTTTGATTCTTCAGTTCTTTGTCGTTTGACCAAATTGGGTAGTTAAGATGAAGTGCTAGTGCGAAATAAGAGACATCATTTGGATCAGGACAGAATGAATCAGCGAGCTTTATTCGTGATTTAAACTCGTCCTCGGGAATGACGTTGATTTTTTCCTGCAGAATTTTGAAGAATTTTTTGAGTTCAATCTCCGAGATTGAAGATCTTCCAACTATTACCTCTTTTTTCTGGTCAAGTTCTTCAAAGAGGAGATTAGGAGCATACAGTTCCATACCATCCAAAAAAAATAACTCAGCAGTTTTACCAGGCTTAAGTAGCATAGCTATTACAATGTTAGCATCAATAATGAATTTCATTACATCTCACGAAACTTCTTAGCCATACTCCTATTGATAGAATCAGATATTTCCTTAGCATCTTTTGCTGTGAGTTTACTCTTGCGTGCAAGACCCTTTACGAACTCAATGTCACTAACTTTTTCCTCGAAAGCCCTCCTGGCAACTGCAGACCAGTTTACTTCTTCCATTTTGTTCATTTTCCTCTTAAGTCCATCAGGCACAGATACTGACAAAGTCGGCATATTATCACCTTTTTGTTATTTTTATGATTTATAATATTAATAGTATAAAAGCTTTTCGGGGAATAAACACGAAGCAGTTTACCACTCATACCTCCTTCCAATGCCGAAACGGTTTCATTGCAGATAGTTTAGAATAAAATTGTAATAGAAAAATATTAATGCAACAGGATTACCCTATCTTGAATAATAAGAGAAATGATAACAAAAATAATCAACAAAGTTCCTAAAAAGCGGCTTGTTAATTCTCATAATGCTGATTTGCACAGCGGGCTTGACAGCGGCGGAACGCTTCGAGCTGCCGTATTTGGCGTAAATGACGGATTAGTGTCTAATACTAGCTTAGTCCTTGGTGTTGCTGGAGCGACACAGGACCCGAAGGCTGTGTTAATCGCAGGAGTTGCCGGTCTTTTGGCTGGCGCCTTCTCAATGGCGGCTGGAGAATACATTTCCATGAGCTCACAACGAGAGCTTTTCGAGAATCAAATTGCAATTGAGAAGAGTGAACAGGCACAATTCCCAAAAGAAGAGGCTAAAGAGCTCGCCCTGATTTACATTCGTAGAGGCATTCCCAAAAAAGATGCCTATTCACTTGCAAAGAAAATGATGAAGGATCCTAAACATGCACTCGACGTTCACGTCCGCGAAGAACTTGGACTCAATCCTGAAGAGCTCGGCTCGCCCTGGGGCGCTGCAATCTCATCTTTTTTCATGTTTTCAATTGGCGGAACTCTCCCGCTCATCCCTTTTTTCTTTGGAGGGAGCAATACTCACGTAATAATATCAGCAGCGCTCGGAATCGGGGGTTTGTTCTTCGTTGGTGCTGCGCTTAGCAAGTTTACAGGCAAGAATCCGCTGATGAGTGGCCTTCGAATGATGTTGATAGGTTTCGCAGCCGGCCTGACAACTTACCTAATTGGCACGTGGATGGGAGTTAAGCTGTAATCTGTGTCTAAATTTTCCAAAATATTTTTAATATGTAAAAACAAGGATTTTATCGTGGTTTCGGAACTTGAGTCCGCGCTGATTAAAGACCTTAATGAACTAAGACCATATGTTGAGTCTTTGAATAAGCTTCTTCAAATTGGCGAGGGTGTGATTCAGGTACCTTACCAAAACGGGCATGGTTCGATGGCCTTGAGCAATTTAGTAGTGAATTATTATTCCAGAAGAAAAAAAATATACGAGGCTATTGAAAAGATTCCTGACCTGGCCAGTCTGGTTGCTCAAGATCTTGATAGGGCTCTTTAAAAAATAATTCCTAAAAGTTTTTAAGCTTTGTTTGCAAGTAATAACGCATGCCGAGCAAAGACGAGAAAGCGTTAATTGATACCGAGCATATTGTTGAAGAAGATTTGAAAGTTGTTCTTGAATATTACCAAAAACTTCTAAATTTAGTAAAAGAAATAAAAAGAGCAAAAACGCCAGAAGACTACGCGCTAGTTAGAGGCCATGTGCATAATTTGCTTCAAGAGCAGAATAGGGTTGTCAACCATTCTGAAAGGCTCAAGCTGGTTGTACATAACAGTTTTGACAGGTTGGAAAGTTATGTAGTTGAGCTAAGCCACCACTTTTCCCAACCCAAAAAGTAAGTTCGGCACAACCTTGTATTTTTTAATTTCCTCATGTTTGACCCACTTGGATTCTGTGTGCTCGAAATCCAGCTTAATTCTTGGTTTTTTCTTTAATCTAATTAGTACGGGATTCACAATCCATATTCTACTTATTTTTTTGTCATGAAATCTGAACATTTTCCCAACTTGGATAGATTTTACAAACTTTTTTGTGATTCCGGTTTCTTCATTCAATTCCTCCAAAGCTTTTTGCCTCAACGGCTTTGGCTCATCATAATATCCTGCAACAACATTCCAGAAGCCTTTGTAAGTCAGGACTTTATTGCTTCGCTTGAGGAGGAGAATTTTAGAGTTGAACTCAACGAAAACAGTGATGACGACAGCTTTTTTGGAATTTTTGTAATTTAACCTTCCATCAGGAAATCTTGGAAGCTTCTTTGCGAGCCTGCTGAACTCTCTTAGAGCAGAATTCATCTACGTCTTTTCTTATTCGCTTTTTTTGGAATGAATCCAAGAACTATTGTTCCAAGCCCAAGAACTGCACCTGCTACAGCTGCGATAAATCCAAGGCTTGGAAGGAGCCTGATTAAATAATAAATTATCAGCCCTGAGAGGAATGCTAATTGAATGTTGCCTGGAGATATTTTCCTGCCGATTGCTAAGGCAAGAAGTATTTTGCCAAAATAAAGTATTGCTACATAAGCGAGAACAATAATTATCGCGATCGGAATTCCAATAATAGTGAATAGAAGAGCGATTGCTAGTATAGGAACCCCAATTAAAGCAGCTGTGCCGGCGAGCAGTGTCTGCCCCGGCTTTTCAATTATTCTGTCGGAAGCCTCTGTTAATTTTTCTGAGAAAATGAACAATAGTATGATGCCAAGAAGCAGTGCTGATCCGAATGCAAACAAAGTCGGGCCGATTGTGTCGAACAAACTTTGTTTTTGCTTTTGGATATAAGTCACTTTGCCGCCTATAAACTTGTCATCAACCCGGGTCAGTGAAGTGTAATTTAGGTCGCCAAGAATCTTAGAACCTTCGTTGAACTTTATCTTATCAGCGTTTATGACAGCATTCCCTTTTACGATTCCATTAATTTCAACAGTGCCTGCATTAGCATAAAGGTTACCGGCAATATTTCGAACCTGAGCAGTTCCAGAGGCTATTAATGCATCTCCGCCTACATCGCCAACAATATTTGTTTCTCCGGCGAAAACAACTGTGTCGCCGTCAACAAAACCAAGAATATCTGCCTTGCCTGCAACTATTCTTGTATCGCCTAAAACCTGACCGCTAATAACAACTTGTCCTGCGGCTAAAGTGATATCCCCTGCAACATTATTGGAAATGGATGAGTTGCCGGCTACAATAATCACATCTCCGTTTACAGGAGCAGATACTTGCACAATGGCAGCGGCACCATAATAATTTCCTACAGTTGAATTTACGTGATTCAGCTCTTCCCCGCTTTCAAAGACTGATGCGTAAGAGGAAGAAACAGTAATTAGAAGCACTAGCAATAAAAGTAATTTCTTCATGCACCCTGGGAATCGTAACTCCTTTATTAAATTATTGCGATAATGTAACGCTATAATTGTGAGCAACATAAATTATAATGCTAAATATGCGCTCAATTGCCGCGCGGGCTTGTCGATTCCTTTTTTTGCTGCAAAATCAAAAATTAACACTTGGCCCGCACGGCCAGGAGTGCTTATTATTATTCAACTCTTTAGTTTAATACAGTAAATTACCTTAAGCATAAATAAAAAACTACTTTTCAGACTCGAGTCGAACAGCCATCATGAAAAGAAGATCGGAAAGGCGATTAATAAAAACATAAGTCTCCTTTCTAATATCATATGCCCTCATGTACCTTGTCATATTTCTTTCGACATAACGTGACCTGACTCGACACTCGTTTATGTAAACCGCCCCGCTTGCCCTAAACCTCATGAAAGTTGAAGGAGGAGCACCAAGAGCAGATATTTTTTCCTCAATAATTTTTATGTCTTCCTCAGTGATAGGGTCTTTAAGCTCCTTTTCTGCCGAAGGCTTTCCAATGAGGCTAACCTCACCTCCGAGCTGCCAAAGCTTCCTTTCCACATAATCAATGAGTTCACGGATATATGGCTTGTCGTTATTTAACCTTGCAATGTCAAGCCCTGAGAGCAGAAAGTCAATAGCACCATTTAATTCAATTACAGCATCGTCCTTGGGGACCCTTCCTCCACCCCAAGTTGAAGTGAAGCCTTCATCACCTACACCGGTAAAAATTCTATTTGGCATAGAGCTGCCGCATTCCTTAAATATAAAATTATTGCCCTATTTTTTAATAACGCGATGCGGGTTATCAGCAAGGTCTGAGAGTGACTCGACTGCCTTTTGCCTTTCTGTATCTGTCGGGAATCCAGAAACTTTTTGAAGCTCCTTGATTACTGGGGAATTTTCACGCTTCGGAGGGGAAAAAGGGGAGAATAAATCCTCGCGATCCTCAAGTTTCTCTTCTCGCCTAATTATCCTTACTGTCTGCTCCTTGGCTGCCTGAAATTGGCTTTTTCTCCTGCTGCCATGAGAAATAAGCGGAGGTATAATGGGAGCAACAACCACTTTTTTAGTAGGATGCATCATGCGAAAAACAAGAAAACCGACTGCTATAAAGAAGAATAAAACAATTGCAATCATTGAAAGGGCAATAGGATCAGATAATAGCGCTTCAAAATCGAATTCGGTGAAAATAGAAAAAAAGCCTGCAACTGTATCCAGAGCCTTCTCACCAAAGTTTTTTTGCTCAGGGACATAAGGGTTTGAGTCTCGCTTAAACTCAACAAGGTTAGTTGCGCCGTCATTGTCAGGGTCTTCTTTTGAATCATCCGCCCTTACTTTTAATCCGTTTTTCTGCTCCCAGGCATCACCCATTCCGTCGCCATCAGCATCCTCATCGCATGCGTCCCCTTTAGAATCGTTATCGAAATTGGCTTGATTCTCATTTGTTGCATCAGGGCAATTATCTGCTTTATCCAGAATGCCATCACCATCAGAATCAAGCTGCAAATCGCTTGCTGCAAACCCAGTAAGATCTTTTACGCTTAGCGGGGCTAAAAAAATGACTAGTACGGCCAGCAAAAAAAATATTGCTGGAGTTTCAGAGCTTGAACTTCCCATAAATTTGCGGCGCGTCAGACTTAGATATTATTTTTTCTGAAACAAGAGTGTCTATTATATCTCTTTTATCTAACGAAGATAAAGCTTTCGAGCCGAGCATGTTGACCAAAACCTTTTTGGACAAGGCTTTTGTGGAATATTTGTCAAGAGCGAAATCACGAACGGACTGAAGCACTTGATCTTTGGTTGAAAGAGCACTAACAACAGTTTTTCCGGCTTCCCGCTTAGTTGTGCGCGCAACTTTTTTCTTTTGATCTGGAACAGTTTTTTCAGCTTTCTCTTCTTTTTGTTTTTCTTCCTTAACCTCTTTAGGTGTTTCGACTGGCTTTGATGCTGTTGAACCAGTTATGGCCTGAAGCGCCCTGAAGGGGTCTTCCATTTTGCTCAGGCTTGCCTGTTGCGGTGTTGGTGCCTGTTTTTCAGCATACTTGTCGAATGGGGTAAACATTTCTTTTCTTTGCTGCAGCCTTCTGAGCCTGTGCATGCGTAAAATCGATCTCTGGCCAGGAGAGAGATTTTGCTCAGCGATTTGAGGTGTACCAACACGGGGTGAAGTTGATGTTTCGGGGAACAAGGGCTGTTCCATCTGCTGTTCTTGCGGCTTATTGCGGCCTTTAAAGAACAATAGACCCATAACTATAACTCCGACGAGGAATATTAGTACCAAGAACCAAATGACAATTGTCAGAATGCTTGGGCCACCTTCTGGCTCTGGCTCAATCTTTGAACTTGTTGGATCTGTACTTGCGCTGAATTCTTGCAAATTAGTTTTTCCGTCATTGTCAGGGTCTTTGTTTGCATCATTTTGAGTTGGATCGAGGCCATATTTCTTTTCCCATAAATCAGGCATGCCGTCACCATCTGAATCCAAATCACACGCGTCTCCCTCTCCATCAGTATCAGTGTCTATTTGGCTTGGATTGGATTTGTTTGGGCAATTATCAGCATCATCAAGTATACCATCTTTGTCTGTATCGGTGGTACCGCCTGGATTTTCAATAACCGGATTATCAGGATTATCATTACCCTCAGTATCGCAAGTTCCTGAACGGCAATTGCTTGACTTGCAGTCCTCATCTATGCTGCAAATCTTATCAACATTGCATTTGCCGCAGATTCCGCCGCCACAGTCGATATCAGTTTCCTCGCCGTTTCTTGAACCATCAGTGCAGCTGGGAGTGGTACATGCGTGGTTCTGGTTGCAGAAATTTGAAATACAATCTGAGCTTGCAGTGCACGAATCTCCATTGGAACATTTTAGTGGGCAAACACCGCCGCAGTCTAATCCCCCTTCGTTGGAGTCTTTTATGCTATTGAAGCAGGCTGTTTGGCCCGAACCAGTCGTGTTTACAAGCACAAATTCGCTCGTTCTGGTTGAATTCAGGCCAGCGTTGTTGATGGCCATCACTACAAAGGCGTAGCTTGAGCCATTTGTCAATGAAAGCCCAGTAACTTGTAAGTTAGAATTAGGTGTTTCAACTGCATCTTTTACAGTCTGGTTTAATGCGTTAACAATCCAAACTTTATAATTCCTGATTCCAGAAATATCGTCATTAGCAATCCATGATGCCGAGAACCTATCTGTAAACCTGTTGATTCTTGGCGGTGCTCCAGGCTGGGTTGTATTAATTGAGGAGATAGTTGGTGCAGTTCCGTCGACCCCGAATTGGACACTTTCTTCCCTATCAGGATAAATTAAGGCGCCTGGTACAAATCCACATTTTACTGTATAATTATATTTACCATCATTCAGTATTTGGACTATTGCCTCATGCCTTGCACTAATGCTCTTAAATGAAGGGGGAGATATTGCAAGGCCGTTTTGAGGCCTTATTGTGCAATTGCTACTTGTTGTTGTTGTAACAATAAACTGCACGTTTTTTGAGGTAGAATAAGAACCGTTTACAGGCTTAACAATTGTGATTGTTGGCTGGAGTTCCGAATTAACCGAAACTGTGGCAATAAATTGGTCGGAAAGGAGCAATGCTTTGTTCATGCATTGAATGGTGTACTCATAGCTGTTGCCATTTTGGAACACCACTGGAGGTTTTGGCAATGTGAGATTTACTGATTTTTTGTAATTATTACCATTTATTAGAGGAGCTGTCATAATATCCCCTTCCATGTCGAAATAAAGTAAGCCCTCCTGAGTGTAGCGGCAGAAGGAATCTTCTGAAGCAGAAATAGTAAGCTTTGATTCTAAAGGTAATTCAGTAATGATATCGGGAGTGAAATATGCTTCATTAAGTTGCGGAGGCGTTGTATCAAATGAAAGATTGAATGTCTTGTCGTACTGCGTTGCACCGAATCTGCACTTGACATAAACCTTTTCAATCTGGTTTTCATTTGGAAGTTCTATAAGATCAGGTGCTCTATGCTCAAAGCCTGTTGTCAGGCCAGCCCGAGTGAGCATCTCAGTGGGCTCGACTTCAAGAGTTTCCATTGGAGTTGACAGGTTAAATGTTCTGTTGGAAAAATAATACCTGCAGTCTGCCTGCTGATAAGTAAAGACTGAAAACAGGAAAATTGAGTCTTGGGCAACTCCAAAGAAAGGATTCGCTAAAAGGATTGATGTGTCTGTTGATGGAATTGTACAAACTTGATTGGAGCATACCAAGCCATCAACACAGTCAGATGGAGTGCTACAACCTTGTCCTACCGGGCATTTATTTGGACATGTACCACCACAATTGGAACCAGTGGGAGTACATGCAACATTAGTACAAGCACCACTTTGACAAACCTGGCTCGCAGAACATGTCTGCACTTGAGATTGAGTGCAATCAGTGTTATTTCGCCAAACTACATTACCGACACAATAATTGGCAAGAGTGCAAGTTGCTCCAATGCATGCGCCATTCAAACAACCATTAACACAAGACTGAACCAATGATGGCTGACAAGCAGTGTTATTGGCAAAAACATTACCATTTGAACAATAAGGAGTTGTGGTGCAAACAGTACAAGTGTTTATTGTACAGGAAGAGCTGCATGTTTTTGGACAAAGACCATTATTTGCTCCATTATCGCAATCCTCTCCTGTTTCAAGATTGCCATTTCCGCATACAATCCCGCAATAAGTATCACCAGGACATGAATTACTAGTACCACTGCAATATTCTGCGGGGTCACAAGCAACAATAGATACACGACACACATTACTTGAATTTAGCTTTAAATCCAAGCATGAATTACTTGAACCACTGCAAGTATCTATAGCATCACACTCACCAGCTGCGCCTCGACAAACCGTGCCAGCACTAACCTTGCCGTCCGAGGGACAAGCAGCAGCATTGCCAGAACAATATTCTACAGCATCACAAACATCAGCATCATCACGACAAATCGTCAAAGCAGGTTTAAATGTACAACTCGCAGTACAACAAGAACTTCCTGAAATACCTGGATCACAAGCTTCACCAGAATCAAGAATACCATTACCACAAGTTCCGCAAGTATTCAAAGTACATGTCGCACTACAAGTCTTAGGACAAACGCCATTATTCACACCATTATCACATGCTTCACCAGCATCAAGAACACCATTACCACAAGTTCCGCAAGTACTAGAGTCTATAGGACAAGTATTACTCGAGCCATCACAACGCTCAGCAGGATCACATGTTTGGGTAGAATCACGACAAATAGTCGAAGAACCGTATTTTATATCAGTTGGACAAGTTGCACTTGCTCCTGAACACAATTCATCCTGATCACACAAGCCGGCAGGAGCACGGCAGACGATAGTGGCACTTTTAAAAGTACAAGTTGGACTACAGCAAATACTTCCTGATATACTCCAGTCACATGGCTCACCAGCATCAGGAATACCATTACCGCAAGTAATCACAGGGCATGAAGTATCAGCAGGACAAGTCGCACTCGAACCAGAACACACCTCAGCAGGATCACAGGCTTCAGTTGAATCACGGCAAACAGAATTTAGAGGCTTGAATGAATCAGATGGACATGCCGCACTTGAGCCTAAACAAGTTTCTGGAAGATCACACACATCAGCAGCAATGCGGCACGAAGTACCTGCTGGACTTAAAACATCTGCAGGGCAAGAATTTCCACCTGTGCATGATTCAAAAGGATCACAAGCTCCAGCAGATGATCGACATTCTGTACCAGCAATTCTCTTTGCATCATTAGGACAAATACTTTGAGTTCCAGAGCAAGTCTCAGGAACATCACACACATCAACTTGGGCACGACAAAGAGTGCCAGAAATCAGGAAAGAACAACTCAAAGAACAACAAGTGCTACCAGCAATGCTATAATCACAAGCTTCCCCAGCATCAAGAATGCCATTACCGCAAGGGTTAGCACAAGAGTTCAAAGTACACGACAAACTACAAGTTGCAGGACAGGGGCCACGACTTGCACCAGTATCGCATTGCTCACCAGAATCAATAACACTATTACCACATTTGTTAGTGCATACTCCACTAACACATGCCTGACCAGAAGGACAAATAGTTGCACCCTCATCAGGCTGACCGTTGCAATTATCATCCAACCCATTACAAATTTCTGTTCCTGGAGTTACTTGACCAGAACAAGTTCCCCAAGAACCAAGAGAACATGACTGGGTACCGCCATGACAAATTCCAACTCCAATTGTTCCAGCTGGACCGGTATAACAACTTCTGCTCAAGCCACCATCAACATTACCATTACAATCATTATCAATACCATCACAAACCTCTGTTGATGGTACTGTTGGAACGCAAGCAGGAGTTGAACAGACATGAGCTGTGCAGATTTGACCACTTAAACAATCAGAATTAACATTACACTCCACACATACACCGTTCGGAATATCGCAAACAGGAGTGCTTCCGCCGCATTGCGCATTAGAAGTACAAGCAGCACAGCTTGCGCCTGAGTTTTTGGCATAAGCACTTGCCCAATAATCAGAATTTACGCGTATTAAAAAATCATAATTTGTATTAGGCGCAAACCCGTTACCTAGCGTCGGAATTGTTGTGGTTGTGACTGTTGTTGATGTTCCAGTTGCCCAAGTTGGGTTTGAAGATGATTTGTTTTGAAAATAATATGAAAAAGGTGAACTACCTCCAGGGTATGCATCCCAATTGAGGACTGCCTTCTTGACAGTACCTACACATGTAAAAGATACAGTTAAATTTCCAGGTGTGACAAAATTCAATATGCTTCCACCACTATTCTCTATTGCGCCATTATCAGGGTTTACCCTCCAATAATATTTAGTGGCTGGTAGCAAACCCGTAGCTGTATAGGTGGATAAAGTAGGTGATGCCACGGGAGTTGTTGGAGGTATAGTAGTTGTACCTAATTTTACTCGATAAACATTTGTATTAGTTGGACAGCCAACCCCCCAATTTGTAATGTCCGCCCAATCGAGAATGACAGCGGTACCAGAAACTATTGTGCCAGAAATTGGAGATGAACCATACGCAGGGTCAGGTGATGTGCTTGTGCACCCTGCCGCAGGATCTACTGTGAAAGTCTTATCTAAAATATTATTTCCTTCATTGGATTCACCGATTACATTTCCAGAATCAACTGTAACTGAAACCCTTCTTAGGCCGGCAGTGCCTGTCCATGGCTTAGACCAGAAAACGAATGTGTTTGTGTTCGCACCTAATGCTACAGTTGGTTTATCATTATTTGTATCATCATATGCTGTGTCTGAACCATCCAGATTAATGGAAAGTCTTGTATTAAATCCGACTCCAGTGCTGGCTGTACCACTATTTTTCACAGTTACGGTATAAGTAACCGTGTCCCCGACTTTTGGTATCGCTGGATTGATATTGATACTTTCAACTATCAGATCAGGCTGAGCAACCACTGTTTGTTGTATCCCAAACCATATGGCCTTTCTCTGACCGAGCGTAAGCGTTCCGCTAACGGAGTTATCTGCATTTTCTGTCCATGCTGGCTCATTACCTAATTGAGTTATGCCTGTAATTGTGTAGTCCGCCGGTATTCCTACACGTACAGTTAGCGCCCCAGGTGTCTTTTTTGCAAGGTAATAAGGGTCTGGGTCACAGGAGTTCACCTGGAAAACACCTAATGGCAAAGTTACAATTGCAACATTAGTTGAAAGAGTTATTCCACCTGAACAAGTTGCCGTGTTACTCTTAACAAATACTTCTCCTGTATCCCAGACACCATTTCCATTTGAATCAAGCCAAACCTTGCCAGTAACAACTCCGCTGTCAGTTATGCCAAACCAAATTTCTTTAGTCAGAAACGATGAACTTAAGGTACCCATTGCGTAATCTTTTCCCGTGGGCACCAACCAATTTTGGCCCGCGGCTTGAGGTAATACCCTAACAACTTTCCATCCAGTGGGAACAGTTGCATTGACAAAGTAAGTCATTCCTAAAGGTAGGTTAGCACCAGAGTCAAAAGTAGGATTATTCGATGAATCACAAACTGTTACCCAGTTAGTCCATCTCTGAACTGGAGCATTATTGTTTGTTATGTTTACAAAAACACTTGGGGATAAGGCTGTTCCACCACAAGTTGCAATCCAAAAACCATCTTTTACCCATACTTCTTCCGCATCTTTTTGCAAATTTAAGTTATCATCACGCCAGATCCTCCCATATATCCTTCCAGTTCCAGTGGTTGCAGCACCTGTTATTGGTGAAAGATTGGAATCTTGCTGAGGAATAATCTGCCCGTCAGGCTGCTGCACATCACAAGCGCTGATTAAGAGCATAGCTACAATTATAGCCCCTATTATAAGGAGAACTCTACTTTGCATGCGCATTCCTTTAATAATACTTTTTTGCACGCTTTATAAACTTAATAAATTAGAGTTAATAAAGTTTACTACTTGGAAAATAATAACTACCCGCATTTAGCCGATGCCCAAAAAAGAAGTTGGAAAATGTTTGTTTGAGTTGTTAAGTTAAATTCAATCCGGCACCAATAAAGCAACATTATCTAGAGAAACATCATTTAATAATTAGAAATAAACCAAGTCTATAGACATCTACCGGCGGAACAACCATTGGGGCAAAGATGGCTAATAAGTGGAGTGCCTGGGGGATATTGGCCATAAAAAGTTTGTGAAACGTTAGCAAGGTTTGAGCCAGAACAGTATCCTTCAATTATGTAAGATTCTAAACAAAAATCAGTAATAAAAAAAACACCAGGTCCAGTTGAAGTTATGTTAACACCAGCGTTAACACCAGCCACGCCATAATTCAAACCGCCATCAGAATCATAGCATGATTTGATAGGAGATGGAGAAATTGGGCATTCTGGCCCGTTGAAAGCTCTCGCACCACCGAGCATCGGTGGAGCTAAGGTAATGAGGTTTGTCAGGTCTTGGATATTTATGTCAGTCGAAAAAGATCCTTTTCCTGGCACCAAATCCCACCTGCGAGTAAAAGGGCCTAAATTTGTATTAAATATGCGTGTTGGTGCAAGAAAGCTGGTTATGTCTGTGATCGTTACTTTATTTGTGCTTGTTCCTCCAGAAGCTAAATCTGCCGGCCAACCCAAATTGCCGCAGGGATAACTTGGAGCAGTGCCTATCTCAAGTTCAGCATCATTCGAAAATCCATCGTTATCGACGTCCGGATCGCAAACATCGCCCAATCCATCACCGATAAAAAATGGGGCAGTCGTATCAGCTAATTGTAATTCTTTATCTGTATTTTTCTGGTCAGGATTCCAAACCGTCGGACAATTATCACTTGAGTCCGGGAAACTGTCACTATCTGAATCGCTTGTTGAACATGAATTCAAAATACAACTCAAACTGCAAGCCTTGGGACAAGCACCATTATTACCACCATTATCACAAGCCTCACCAAACTCAACAACAGCATTACCACAAACAGCACCAACAACTCCAGAAACTGATGCAAATGAAATTACAAAGACAAACAGAAAAACAATCGTTATTTTTTGGTTGTTCATTTTGAATATCTCTTATTGGCATCGACCGCTAAGACAGGCAGTACCTGCAGGGCAATTTATTGTAGAATTGGAAGGATAGGAGATTGGGAAATCCGTAGTACAAGTGTATTCCATTACACTATTAGAAGTTAAACAATAATCAGTTTGATTATATCTTTTATTTTGGTTAGGAAATAATCCGCCAATATACCCTGAAACATTCCCTTTAATTTGGGCATTGGCTCCCTGATCTGAATCAATACAAGTTGGAAAGCGTTCCAATGAACAACCCATGTTCCCCGGTTGGTTATAACATCCAAGTGGACACAGGTATTGTGTAATATTTATGCTGCCATTAGTTAAGCAGGTTCCTTCAAACAAATAATCCTCACCGTCGCAGGAATCGGCAACCCTTGTAATCTCAGTTCCTGCTTGATCAACAACGTATACTTCTCCATAATTGAAATACGCGGGGATGCCGATATAATTATCAGTATCCCAGCAATATAGTCCATTGCTCGTTGTTGGACAAGTTCCATCGACACAAACATTACCATTAGGACAATAGATTCCATCTTCCTGAATGTCTCCAGTTGGACTGCAAGAATATTCAAGCAAGTTAGGAGCATTAATCGGGGGGGACCAAATACCGCAGTGATCTGTTCTTGTGTTTAATGCGTCGGTTGTAGTTCCCTTAACCCATGTGTTTACACCACCATCAGAATCAGTGCAAGTTGGTGGAGGAGGTGCTCCGATAACGCATGCTCCGTTCAAGCATCCGTTATCACAATTCAAAGTTGTCGATACAACTTCATTATTTACACAATAATATTCTGTAACCATACTTGCTGAAAGACAAGAATCAGTCTGGGATTGATTAGGAGTGGAAGCAGTTCCCCGAACTGTCACATTGATGCCTCCATCTGTATCTGTGCAAGTTGGGGCAGGTGGCGGACCAACAATACAAGCACCATTTGAACAATAATAACCAGCCGGACAAGATTCCAAACTAAATGAAGAGTTGATCGGAGTAGAACAATAATATTCTAAAATGTTGACATTGCCCAAGCAAGCATCTACTTCTACGCCATTTATTGATGTAACAGTACCTTTTACATAAATGTCTTTACCATTATCCGTTTCAGTGCATGAAATTTGAGGGGCAACAACACAAGCGCCATTTAGGCAGACGGTATTATTCTCGCAGAGTATCTGTTCTTCTAATGTGGGAGATGAAGCTGTTGAATTGAAACAATAATATTCATTAACGAAAGAATAATCATAACCCGTCGGAGGACTACAAAAATCAACATATTTTATTGATCCATTTATAGTTACAGTTCCTCTGGCATAACCTATATCTCCTTGGTCTGAATCTACACAAGTACTCTGGGGCAAACCTTGAGATGGAGGCAGCGGGCATTCCGAGTTAAACGCTCTTGCTCCGCCGAGCATTGGTGGATATGCTGTAGGACCAGCAATCAATGATGTTAAGTCAACAATATTTATCTTAGAACCAAAAGAGGCTGCAGGACTAATATCCCAGCGAACACTATAAGCAGCATCACCCGGATTCGAATTAAACCTTCGTGAGGGCGCTAAAAAACTCGTAACATCCATAATATCAACCTTGTTAGGGCTCATAGTTGAGCTTACAAAATCTGCAGGCCAACCCAAATTGCCGCAAGGATACAACGGATTAGTACCAATCAAGCCCTCAGAAACATCACTATAACCATCATTATCATCATCAGAATCACAAGCATCGCCAACACCGTCACCTATGAAATAAGGAGCTAAAGTATCAGTTAACTCCAAATCTTTGTCAGTGTTCAGCTGATCAGGATTTGAAACGGATACACAATTATCGGCAGAATCAAGAACACCGTCGCTGTCAGAATCAGATGAATTAACCTGCGCAGAAACTGATGCTAAAGCCAAGACAAACAACAAAACAAAAATTAAATTATAATTTTTCATTTTAAATCCTTAAACACATGCTCCATTAACACAGTTAGTATAACCTGATAATACACATGGAATCGATATTGAAAGTACCGTATTTTCCAGGCAATAATACTCAGTAATAGAACTGCCAACGCAAGTATCAGTTCTTATTTCAGCAGTGGAGGACGTAATTCCCCTAACAGCAAGATTGGCTCCGCCATCAGTATCCGAGCAAGTCGGCGGAGGAGGTTGAACTGTTGTACAAGCGCCATCAAAACAATAATTGCCAGCAGGACAATCAGACATGCTAAAACTTGATTGGTTTTGAGAATTGCATGAAAACTGGATCAGGGTAACATTGGCACAAGTATCATAGTCTGTGACCGACGATGCAATTACACTTCCTTTTACCAATATATCCTGACTAGGATCAGTATCAATACAAGAAGGAATAACAGGCGCAGTAGTACATGCACCATTGCTGCAACCATTAACGCAAGTCTGCAGGAAAGTTGACGAGCAATCAGAATTCTTCTGAGTCAGATTATTGAAATTGCAATAAGTTGAAACAGCACACGAAGCAATGCAAACACCGCCAGTACAAACATTTGATTGGCAATCAGAAGCACCAGAACAACCAGCACCAACACCACACTTATTTGCGCATGTTCCGCCACAATCGACGCCAGTTTCACTGCCGTCTTTGATGCCATTAGAACAGGAAGCCGCAGATGCTGCGCAAGCGCCATTCTGGCAAACACCAGAAGGGCACTCATAAGCAGTCATGCCAGAATAATGATTATCAGAAATGCAATTATACTCGCCAAGATTGCTATTAGTTCGGCAATAATCAGTATAAGTTGTTTTCACGCCAGAATCTTCCACACTTGTCACACCAGCTACATCATAATTCAAACCACCATCAGAATCAGTACACCTAGACGACGGATTCGCAGTACTTGAACCGCCGCAACCAGACAAAACCAACAAGAGAGAAAGACCGACAAACAACGAAATTAGATACTGTTTCTTAAACATTAAAGTTTTCTTTAACTATTCTGTTTATATATTTTATTGTTGACACGCACCATTTAAACAACCCCCAGTGCAAATGATTGTTTTTAAAACAATGTTATTGTTGCCGCAATCATATTCTGAAAGTGTGGTGAGACTATCACAAGTATCTGTCTGGGATTGAACCGGGGTCGAAGAAGTACCTTGCACATTAATGTTGAATCCACCATCGGAATCAGAACAACTCGAAGAGGGAGTTATTAAAACGTTACTGCAGCCAGATAATACTAGAATGAAACCCAATAAACTAATTACATGCTTATTCTCAATCATTAAGTCTTAATTAACAAACAAGCACAATAAACATTTCGTTACTGATTAATCCCGAAAATCCAGTAAACTATATATAACACAATTTGTTGGGCTTCTTTAATGGCGTTTGCTGGAAAGAAAGGTGATACCCTAGTTAATTTTGCATTCATTATCGGAATGCTCCTAATCGCTGTTGCTGTTACGATTACGCTTACGCGGTTCTCGCTTTTCCAAGCAAGGCAACTTGAAACTGATGCGCTTCTTGACTTCTCTCAAAACATAAAGAACACTTTGGAGAAAGCGCAAAGCTCGCCAAATGATGCGAACTTCCAGATAAAACTAACTTATCCCCTATTATATACACTCTCAGTTGATAAAGGAAGGATAAACCTTGACTTCCCGCAGTACACTTACAAAACACAGACTTTATTCTTCAGCAGCAACACAAATATTATCGGCAAGAAAATTGAGAACTCAGGAGAAATACTGATCATTAAAAGAGAAAATACGATTTTGATAACTGATGAAGTAAGCTGCGACACAACTGATGAAGTCTGCGATCCCGGCTGTATAATCCAGCAGAAATGCGACCCGGCATGCTACAAGGACTATTTGCAGGACGTTTGCAATCCTTATTGCGTTGACAAGAATCCTGACGGCATAATAAATGAGAAGGATCTCGACGGAATCTGCGATCCAGACTGCTACGGCGAGGACATTCGAGGAACCTACGATCCTGACTGCCTTTTCAAAAACGACAACATCTGCGACCCGAACACTGATTCGAATCCAGACAACTTCTGCGATACATACTGCCTGAATACCAATGGTGTTTGTGACCCGGATTGCTCACAATATGACGCTGACTGCCCTCACCAGGACAATGGTGTTTGTGAAGTGAAAAGAGGCGAGAAGTGCAGCAACGATGCAGACTGTGCTTGCGATGCTATTACACAAGTGTGCAAAGGAATCTGCCCGCAAATAACAATACAGCCTGACGGCTGCATCAACATATCAGACATGAAACAGGAAGGAATTGCATGCACACAACAATGCCAGTGCGCACCCGGATTGGTCTGCGATACATTCTTTGGAACTAATACTTGCTGTCCGGCTGGAGAATACTTTGATGGCTCGAGCTGCGTGCCGAATATCGGCGACCTTATTTGCAACGCAAAACCAACCTCAGGAGAGAATTGTGGGAATTCGACTGACTGCTCATGCACTGGCGGCAAAGGTTGCTGTCCAGATTCGCCCAGAAAAGATGCACAGGGTTGCGTGCTGGCTACAGGAATTGAAGGAGATGCCTGTGTTTGTGATACTGAATGTGTAAGCCCGCTTCTTTGTGGTGGTGGGGCTTGCTGTCCGAGCGGAGAGGAGTGGGACGGCGACTCATGCGAAGTGAAATACACTTACACTATTCTTCTAATACAACTCAATGGAGCAGTCCCAAACTTACAAACAGCAGCTGAAAACGCAAAAAATATTTGGACATCAATTTCTCCACTTAAACAATGTCCAGAAAGAGTTAGAGCAATTGCTGTTACAGATAAAATTTGCAACGCTCCAGAGTGTGATGCTCTTGATTCTTTGATAAGTTGCGCTAACTCTTGGGGTTACGGAAACGAGTATACAAGAATAATTGGTGTTTTGCCTCCGTCAAAAAGTTTTGTTTGCCAACCAGGTATTAGGGGATATACCCAAATTTATTTCCCTGCAGTAGTTTCTATTTATAGCTCGTTATCTTTTACTGGAAGCCATGAAATGGGACATACCTTCGGTTTGTGTGATGAGGGTTACGGCCTATCACCGGTATCAACATCCACATGCGCTAGCGGCTATGTTTCATGTGGTGGCACAAAATGTAGCTGTCCTGTTGGGTCTTATTGTTGCCCTGACTCTCCTGAGCCAAATAGTTTAATGTGCTCCGCAAACATTTGCGGAACTGCTTGCAGCTCAGGACAGCAATTCGCGCCAACAAGCTATGCACATCTTGAAAAAGAACTATTACAATACTGCCAATGACTAAAAAAAAGGTGAAAAAATGAACTTTAAAGTAATGACGATCTTCATAATTCTATTGGCGTGCATAAATCTTGTTTCTGGACAGACAACAAGGGAAACAATCGCAAACATAATTCTCGAGGTAACACCAGATGACGGGGTAAAATTAATTTCAATTGTTGTAGACGAAGGATTTGCAACAGTTTTCCCAGCTACACTCACAGGTTACAGAATAGTGACACTTTCTGCTGATAAGACAATTCTTAAATCCAACAATGTTGGAATATTCTTCACTTTAACCGAATTAGAAACCGTTTCTGACAATGTTTTGGTTCAAATGAGGCTACCTTATAACTCAAGTGTTGAGCTAATTGACCTTTATCACGAACGGGAATTAATTTATCAACTAAATTTAGCAGAAAAGATTTGTAATAAAAACAATAAATGTGAAAAATACGAAGACGAAAAAAATTGCCCTGCCGATTGTGGGGGGAAAACGCAAATAATTCCACTTACCCCCTGCCCAAACTCCATCTGCGACTCATCTGAAACTTACATAACCTGCCCGCAGGACTGCCCATCTGGAAGCGCTGACAAGGTTTGCGACAGAGTAAAGGATGGCAAGTGCGATCCTGATTGCCCAGCATCGCTTGATTTGGACTGCACACAAACTGAAATAATAGTTGTTGACCAAAAAAAAGATGATGTTCCAGTCTGGCTTTGGCTTGCGCTTTTTGCTATAGGGACAATTTTTGTCATATTAATAGTGATTCTGCTAAACAGAAAGCAAAACCCACCAGTTCCGCCGCGATACCAGCAGCAATACCAAAGAAGATGAAAAAAGGATCCTTAGACCTCACGATAAAGGCGATGTTTGCATTATTTATCATCCTCTTCGTGCTATTCATCGGCTTTTCTGTTCTGGGAACAAGGACTGACACGCTTGGGCAGGAAGCAGAGTTCGCTCAGCAAAGGACAGAGCAATCTTTTTTTCTTAATCTTCTTGGCAGTCCTTGCTTATCCGTAGTTGACAAGGCCAACAAAAGCGTTTATGTGGAGACGCAAGGCTTTTTATCACAAACCAAGCTTGACCGCGGACATCTTGGAAATGAGGATTTGCGCTGCGCAGAAAATTACAATTTTCTTTACAGCGTCAAGGTACTAGATGATGTCAATGGCAAGGAATGGCTTATCGGAATAATGCCTAATGAAATCTTTGGAAACAGCAGGACATTAGCCCTGCCAAGCTCCATTCTTTACGACCTTAGGAACACCACGATTCCGACGACAAACATTGCCAGAGTATTTTTCACGAGATACGACGGAGCTTTGCCAAGGCTTTATGGAAAGCTAAAAGAAGTGTGCAGGTCAAGAGCATCAGATTCGATATCATTAAATCTTCCGTTAACTACAGTATACGACAATGAAAGCAATGTCTTTATTTACGGCAACACAGAATTTTATCCTTATTTCGGCTGCGCAATCGGAGCATTTAACCTCAGCTACGGGAGGCACCTAATTTATTTCGCGTACAGCAACGGAAAGGTGAATGTCAATTGAGAAAAGGCCAGTCAGAATACATCGGCATGGCGCTCTTAGTTCTGGCGATAGTGATTTTCGCAATACTTTCAAGGTTGGGTACACAAGGGTCATTCGCAGAGCAAACAGGGATTCTCGGAAGAGAGCAAACAGAAAACTATGTTAACGTAAACATTCAGACAGTGCTTTACAGCACGGCAAAAGGCATTCCTTTGTCAGAGCTTATTGGCGATTATATGTGCTATGGCGACAATAATCCTGATTACGGCACTGGAAAGATAAATCTTGAAAACGAAATCAGGACTAGATTGAATAATTATTATGGCAAGGACAAGTGGATTCTTTACGTTAATGCGACCTCAACAACAACATTTGTTCCGCAAATCGTGATTGTTTTTGACGGCTCAGGGAGCATGGTGAACAAAGATTTTGCAAATCCGTTAACAGGATTGACTAACTATGAAGCAGTTTACGCTGCCATAAGAAAAGTTTCTCCGACCTCAAGGATATGGTTAATGGAGGATCAGGTGAGATTTGGCACTTCATTATTTGGAGAAAGGCCTGCTAATAATTGTGATTTAAGCAATAATAAAGCAGACCCAGGGATGCCATTGAATTCATTAAATCCTAATTTAAGACCGCAAACTGATGAGAGTTGGGCAAATGTTGCCAGCTTCGTAGCAGTCCACGGCCCACCACTTGATAATCCCCCATATTTTAATGGCTGGCCTCCTGATGTGCCGAAAATAGTTTTCATATCCAGCGATGAGAGGGCATGCAATATTGGCCCGACAATTGATTATGTAGATAATGCCATTGTGAAAGCAAAAGCCAATGGGGTCAAGTTCTATTTTATAGTCCCACCAATGCTTTATGCCGAGCCTCGAACGACCAGCGCACCAAATCTTGCTGCAAATGCTTTTGTGTATAATCAAATGAAGCGATTATCTGAGGAAACTGGCGGAAAAGCAGTCAACCTGACATCAGTCGCTGAGCTTGCAATAGAAATAGAAAATGCTGCACGAATTCAAAAAAACATTCTCAGGGAATTCACAATTGATTCCAGCTCGTTCACAAGCAATTTCCGAACTCCCCAAGGGGCGAAAAGCGTGTTAGCATATCCTTTCCCACTCCCAACGCCATGCACAGTTGACATTGACGCAAACGCAATGCTATTCATTAAATCATGAAAACTTTAAAAACACTAGAAAAGGAAAGAGCAAGAGGTGAATTATTGAATAAAGCAGGCTCAATGTTCGCAATTGTTTGGTTTTTAGCAGTTGTATTAGGACTCCTATTTCTTCTTGCGTCACAACAACAGCTAAGTGTCGAGAGCCAACAAGGAGAAACTCTTTTTCAGGCACGAAGAGGTGCGATTGGAAGCTATGTTGAAACAGCAAAGCAATACGCTTTCCATGCCATAAAAAATGCCGGCACAAGAGCAACTTTTGAAAGCGCAAAAAATAGTGCTGGCGCAGAAAACGGTTATTGGATAATATATGCAACGCCGAATTCTCCCTCGGTAGGAGTGGCCAAGAACAGCATTGAAACCCCGGCTGGAACTGAGACGAATGTTTACCTGAGCTCAATATCCGGAAAAAAATTCGCTGAATACGAATTAAGCAATGCAGGGACAGTCGCAAAAATAAAAGTGTGGGTTGAGGAAGGAGACCTAAAAGAAGATTACGATCCTAAAATCTATGAAATGTTTTCCCTGACAGGATTCGGCGATAGAAAAATCGAGGTTGATTCCCTGCAGACTAATGAAAGCAGGACTGCTCCGATAAGCTACACTCCTCCGATTTATCCAGTTCGCTACTGGTGGCTTTACAAGGTGATTAGAGATTGGGTGAATCAGAACATTCTTTCAACATTGACTTGCAACAACCTGGTTCTGGTATCAGGCCAAGGCTCAGGCCCTTGCTGCATCCCCTCAATAGACGAGAGCATTGTGGAACCCATCGTCAAGCAGGCGGTTTCCCAGCTTCAGCAAGAATTTGATCGGCAGGATAATTTTGTAAAATGCGATTACGAAATTCTTTGCAAATTCGCCAAAACTGAAGTTTTCAAAATTGAAGCTCCTCCCATCCAATGCCCAGATGGCTGTACTTGCCAATGCCCGCAAGGCTGCACGTATAACACTAACCACCGAAACCCTTGCCCATCTGGGGAATGCACTGATCCTTATTGCCCCGCGCCCGGTTCAGAAATTCCTCAACCAGCGTGTGCAAATACAGAAATCGATTACAACCCCCCTCCAAGTTGGGGAGGAACCTGCGGCAACATAAACGGAGTCTGTTACGGATTCGGCGAAGAACACACGATTAGCTTCATTGCCAGAATAAAATGCATAGACTACAAATTCCAGTCACCAGTCGACCCAGAGAAATTCAAGAACCTTAATTTTAGCCTGCTCACACATGTTTACTTAACTCACAAAGTTGATGCTGAACTCCCAACAATAGATACAGTTTGCCCGCCAGCTGCGCCCGCACCTGCTCCGGCTCCCGCACCAGCACCCG
>JBBSVZ010000137.1:0-2414 GCA_038046545.1 Nanobdellota archaeon
CGGGCAGTCAATATTCCCTGAGCAACATGCATTCCTTCAATATCATCCGGGCTAGTCTCAAGTCTTACTAGGACAACTTTTTCTCCTCGCTCAACCCAGGCCATTGCGTCCTCTGCATTAAAAACAATTTTCCCGACAGCAGCGCCAGGTGATGCAGGCAATCCCTTTCCGATAGCATAATTTTTTTGCAAGGCCATGGGATCAATTCTTTTATGCAACAACTGATTCAATTGCAACGGATCAACACGCATTATAGCTTCTTCTTCGTCGATAAGTTTTTCTTTGACAAACTCGACAGCAGTCCGAACTGCAGCAGCGCCTGTTCTTTTCCCGCTCCTGGTTTGTAACATGTACAGTTTGCCTTTCTGCACAGTGAACTCAATATCTTGCATGTCTTTGTAATGTTTTTCAAGTTTTTGCCTAATCTCTAAAAGCTGTTTGTAGATCAGAGGCATATCTTTTTCTAGTTTTGCGATTGGTTCAGGAGTCCTGATTCCTGCAACAACATCCTCGCCCTGGGCATTTATCAAATACTCTCCGTAAAATTTATTCTCTCCTGTCGACGGATTTCTAGTAAAAGCCACGCCAGTTCCAGAATCATTGCCCATATTTCCAAAGACCATGGCCTGAACATTTACCGCAGTTCCCAACAATCCTCTGATATCATTCAATCTTCTATAAATAATAGCTCTCTCGCAATTCCACGAGCCAAAAACAGCGTAGATGGCCATCATAAGTTGCTGTTTCACATTGCTTGGAAAATCTACTTTCTTTTCTTGTTTTATCATTGCCTTATACTCGACGACAATTTCCTTAAGATCCTGAACAAGAAGTTGAGTATCATCTCTTATCCCTCTTGTCTCTTTCTTTTTCTCAAGAATATGTTCAAAATTTCTATGTTCTACTTGCATGACAACGTCGCCGAACATCTGGATAAATCGTCGATAAGAATCCCAGCAAAACCTTTCATTATTAGTATTTTTTATCATTCCAGCAAGTGTCTGATCATTCAATCCCAAATTAAGGATAGTATCCATCATTCCAGGCATCGAGGCTGCTGCACCACTTCTCACAGATACCAGCAACGGATTATTCACATCTCCAAACTTCATCCCAACTTTTTTTTCAAGATTGACTATAGCATTATCAATCTGTTTCTGCAGTTCTGCAGGATATTTTTTACTGTTATTGTTAAAATAATCACAAACTTCAGTAGTTACTGTGAATCCAGGCGGAACAGGCAATCCTATCGTCGTCATCTCTGCAAGATTCGCACCCTTTCCTCCAAGTAGATCCTTCATAGAAGATTTCCCCTCGGAAAAATCATATACCCACTTTTTTTCCATATTTTTAGTTTCAGAACTTAGTTTATAAATATTATTGTTTTCCGCAGCATATCTTTTTTCTCACTCAAAAAGTATTCTTCAATCATTTTCACATCTTCTAAATCCTTTTCTCTGCCAAATTTCTTCTTCCACTCCATAACATATTTCAACTTCACAAACCGAATCCCGTCGACAATCTCACAATCCTCAATTAACAGAGTTACATCCTCAAACCACGGCCTCCAACTCTTGAAAAAAGAAATATTTCCAAGTCTTATTTCCTTTTTATCCAAAGGAGAATATTTTTTACTCAATTCCTCCCAAAGTTCAGGCCAAATGACAACGTCCAAATCCCTAGAATCTCGGATATTATGGACTGCCATAGGCCCACTGCCAAAAACCGCAAACTTCTCCGACGGCAAACCCAACTTTTTTAACTCAATAATATTTTTCTCAAAATTCTCCATAAAATCAAAAAGCTTATCAAATTTAAATATCTTTAAACATCAAGAACAAATTCCAATCATTCACACCACTAAAATATGATCAACTCTTTCTGATTTTCCCCATCCTACTGGAACTTTTTCATGTTTCTTAACTTTTCGGCCGGAAGATTCGATCAGGGCCATTAATTTTTCAAAAGTCGGTCTTCCTTGTCTGCCTGCTATTTTTTCAGGATAAAAAGCTAGAAATCCGCAGCCTTTTTCTAGTATCCAGGGAAGAGCATGTAAAATACCATTTTCATAGTCTTGGGGCTTTGTCGGATCGATGAGAAAAAACCATCCTTCTTCTGCCTGGGCTTGATATTCGTCGACGCTGTTTCTCCAATCTCCTCTTATGGTCACGGGATGAAATTGAGGATCTGCTATTGCTAATGTGAGATTTTTCCTTAATTCAGGATTTCGTTCATGAAGATAGACAGGACAATCATTCCAATTTGCCCGAAGTCTTCTTAGCACTTGAACTGGCGAGCCAACATATCCTTCTGGGTGAATTCCTGGGCCAGAATGAAATTCTACATAGGCGTCGACGCCTCTTGCTCCAACTGCTTGTTTTAGAATATCATGTTTCACAAGATCTGACATATTT
>JBBSVZ010000138.1:0-5167 GCA_038046545.1 Nanobdellota archaeon
TCGCTTGACATTTTCTCGTTGATGTCAAGAATTTTCTTCTTTTCGTTAGCTGTAAGCTTTTTGATTTTTCCGCCAGAATAAACTCTGTCGCAAAATTGAAGGACAACATTCGGGGCGCCTTTGGTGTAAGCAATCTTTTTCGAGCCCTCCTGATTTATTGTTGTCATCATCTTTCTTTCGCTGTCAAATAGAATTTCGTGGACTCGCTTTGCTTTCAGCTTTGCATCATCAATTTTGATGCCAGCCTTCACTGCTGAAGTTAGAAGAGCCGCCTCTGTTGGATCGCCATGAATCTTCCATTGTCCTCCTTCCTTGTAAAGCTCAGCGTTGTTACATAATAGGCCAACTTTGAAAATAAGTGAATCTTTAACTTGGACTAAATGGCTTGGTGAATACCCTGCACCTTCAATATCAATTATTTTGCCGTCGAAAAAAACCTTGCGGACAGTCATCTCGTTTTTTGTAAGCGTGCCAGTTTTATCTGAGCAAATTACAGTAACGCTTCCCAAAGCCTCAACGCTTGGAAGCTTTCTTATTAGCGCATTTCGCTTTATCATTCTCTGCATACCAAGCGCAAGAGAAATGGTGATAACTGCTGGAAGGCCTTCAGGAACTGCTGCCACCGCAAGAGAAATGCCCACAAGGAACATTCCAACCCAATCTCCGCTGCGTAATGAGCCTATAATGAAAACAACTATGCAGATGAAAATAGTCAATATGCCCAGCATTTTCCCAAGATCCTCGAGGCGCTTCTGAAGAGGGGTAGGCTCTACTTTAGCCTCCTGGATAAGATTGGCTATCTTTCCCAGTTCGGTTTGCATTCCGGTAGAAGTAATTAAAATCGTTCCCTTTCCAACTACTGCTGTTGTGCCTGAAAAAACCATGTTCGTCCTGTCAGCTAATTGGGTGTTTTCAGGCAGGATTTCTGGTTTCTTTCCAACTGATGTTGATTCTCCAGTCAGCGAGGACTCCTGAATTTTCAGGCCTATTTGTTCAATTACCCTGCCGTCAGCGGCTATTTTATCCCCTGCCTCAATAATCATTATGTCGCCGGGTACAACCTCGCGAGAATCGACAGAGGTGAGCCTTCCATCTCTTATCACTGTGACTTTTTGAGTCATTAGCTTCTTTAGCGCATCGAGGGAGGTCTCTGCACGGTATTCCTGAACAAATCCCAAGATGGCGTTTAGTATTACGATTGCAAATATTGCTCCAGCATCAATGTAAGAGTCAGTATCGTTCTGAACAAATCCTATTATGACTGATACTATTGAAGCGATTATTAGAATGTAGACGAGGAAGTTGTTGAACTGCTCAAAAAAAATCTGCCAGGGAGAAATCTTTTTTTTCTGTGTTATCTCATTCTTTCCATATGTCTCAAGATTTTTTTTTGCTCCTTCAGCACTCAAGCCTTTTAGGTTACTCTCGAGTTTGCTGAAGAGTTCACCCTCTTTTTCCGCATGGGAACTCATTCATGGCTGTTTAAGTCAAAAATATTTTTAAATGTATGCTTTTTGTATGAAACAATGGAAACTAAGCCCCTGGCGATTCTTATAGTTATAATTTCAACATTTTTTACAGCGACTGGGCAGTTCCTTTTCAAGATGGGTGCGGAAAGGCTTCCACAAAACTTGTTTGATATTGTGGCCTATCTTTCAAACTGGCAGCTTATGCTTGGCTTGGTATTTTATGGAGTGGCATTCGGCATGATCATTACTGCGTTGAGAGCTGGTGAGCTTTCAGTACTCTATCCTTTTATCTCACTTGGATTTGTTTGGGTGACCGCTGTTTCAGTCTTACTTCTAAATGAACCTTTCACCATATCAAAAGGGGGTGGAATTTTGTTGATATTCCTCGGAGTTTCATGTATTGGTTGGGGGTCGAGAGCATCAGCGCAAGCCTAATCGCGATAATAACAGTGCTCTTGGCGTGCATAATCGGCGCAGGAGGGGCGGTGTTGTTGAAAAAAGAGGCTTCAAAAGTGTCTTTTAGGAAACTTCGATTATCGCTTCACATGTTTTTCGGGCTTTGTCTTTATGGTGTTTCCACTTTGTTTTTCATACTTTCTCTGAGAGGCAGCCAGCTCTCAATATTGTATCCTTTAACTTCAACAACCTACGCATGGACTGCAATATTCTCATTTTTCTTTCTGAAAGAAAAAATTGGCACATTGAAGATAGCTGGAATCTTTTTTATTTTCTTAGGGGTGAGTGTAATTGCTGCCTTCAAATAAGATCGTTATATCTTTAGGGGGATCGGTCATTAACCCATCAAAACCAGATATTTCACATATTGAAGAATTTGCTGGTATTTTGCGGAAAAATCCTTCAAAATTCATCATATTTGTAGGAGGCGGAGGTCTGGCAAGAGACTTCCAAAAAATAGCCTCGAAGAATATGGAAGCAAGCCATGAGCTGCTTGATGAGCTTGGAATAATCGCCACGAAGATAAACGCTGAGCTGCTAAAGGCAAAATTTGGAGATATTGCAGATAAGAACCTTATTTTGGATCCCAACAAAAAGCTCATGCTGAAAAGAAAAGTTGCTGTTGGGGGCGGCTGGAAGCCTGGAGCGAGCACTGACGACTGCGCTGTGCGTTGCGCGGCAGCAAACAACATACGAACAATTGTCAACATTTCAAACACGACTCACATTTATGACAAGCACCCGCGAAAACACATGGATGCAAAGCCACTAACAAGAACAACATGGAAAGTAATTCAGTCCTTGGTCGGAACTGAATGGATCCCTGGTCTGAACATGCCTTTTGATCCAATTGCTACCAAGCTTGCTGCTAAAAAGAAGATGAAAATGGTCTTTCTAGGTCCCAGCCTTAAGAATTTTTCAAATTATTTATCAGGTAAAGAATTTGAAGGCACAGTTGTAGATTAATTCTAACGATTAATTTACTACTCTACTGATTTTTTCAGCCACTTAAGATAGTCCTCGTGTCCTTCCTTTATTTCATAACTTACTATGCACGGCACATCTGCAGAATGGGTCTTAAGAATCTCCCTTTTTATTCTGTCGAAATTCTTTTTTACGGACTTCATTATTATTACGTACTCTGCTTCCTCAACGATTTCTCCTTTCCATGAGTACATGCTTTGTACAGGGAAAAAATTTGAGCAGGCTACGAGCTTGCTTTCAAGCAGATGGGAGGATATGTATCTTGCTTCGGTAAGGTCCTTACAGGTAACGTAAACCATCATTGTCATGAAAAATGCATGGTTGTTGCCATTATTTAATGTTTCGAACGACAGCTTAATAATATTCGACTGTTGGGATGTTTTTATGGATAGCAAGAACTTCAGTTACAGTGCCATTTGGCTACTTGCCATAATGACTGTATCCTTTGCTGCACAGTCATTTATCCCAGGCTTTACCGAGATATTTGTTCTTAATTCTTCAAAAGTGTTCTCTGAGCCATGGCGCCTGGTCACTGCCATATTCTTGCACGGTTCAATAGTCCATTTATTGATGAATTCTTTCGCGCTCTTCTTGTTTGGATTGATACTGGAGAAAGAAATCGGCACAAAAAAATTCCTTATGCTATTTTTTGCCTCAGGAATTACTGCAAGTTTTGGGGCAGCCTTATTTTACCCCTCTTCTCTGGGCGCATCAGGCGCAATTTATGGCATACTTGGTATGCTTGGCGTTCTGCGTCCAGGAATGACTGTCTGGGTTTCTTATGTTCCGATGCCGATGGCGATAGCGATAGTTGTTTGGGCAGTGATTGATTTATTCGGATTCCTTGTCCCTTCAAATATTGCCAATGCCGCACACCTTTCAGGGCTTTTTTTGGGCGTTGTTATAGGATTATTGTATCGAAAGATCTATCCGAAACCAAAAACAACAAAAAGAACCCCACTTAGCAATCATGAAGAGGAAGAGCTTGACGATTATGAAAGGAGCTCAGGACTAAGATGAACTGCGAAATCTGCAAGAAAAAAGTGCTGACAACATTCCTTGAGAAGCCAATAGGCACTCACATAAAGAACGAGAAAGGTAAAAAGTTCCTAATCTGCTTCGAATGCCAAAAAAGATACAAAACAAAAAAAGAAATAATTGATGCGATTAAGGCTTAGCAGCATAATCTGAGAGTCTTCCAGGAGTGCTTCTTAAGAAATTACCCTGTTCTAAGTGTTCTCGAAGCCTCTCCGGTTTATTGCCTGCAAAAAAGGTCCTTTCGTGCCCTGGCACCATAAACACGCAATATCCTGCATGGTGAAGCGGACCATAAACTAAATCTAACTGTTTTTCTGTAAGCTTCAAAGGCTCTTTGCTGTCATCAGCCCTTGCAAGAACCGACAGGGCCGTTGTTGGCAATGTAACTCCCCATTCTTCATCAAAAAGTTCCCTGACCCAAGCTCCCTGTTCACCAGAAAAATATTTGGTGCCTTGGTCGCGAACAAGCAAGTACTTGCTTTCAAATTCATTGCCTTGACCGTCATTTGCATGTTGGCGCTTTAAGACTTCATGAGGCTTTTTTGGTAATCTGCTAAATCCTGCTTCGACAAGAGTTTCTAGCGCGTTTTCTCCATCAGGCATCCAAAGCATAGCCACGACATTTGTATCGGTGTGTTTTCCAGCCATTATTTCTTCCCCCACAACTTTATTTTTTCTTCAAAAACTTACTTTGCTTTTAAATCTTCTGATAACTTTTTAAAATGGACTGCTTTTCATCGATTAGTGCCTCCGTAGCATAGTAGCCATTGCGGCTGATTCGTATATGAAAATCGGGGATTTTCAATCCTCGAAACAAGTTTCGAGAAATCAGCAGGTCGGGAGTGCAATTCTCCCCGGGGGCTTACTCTAAGAGATATTGATATCTAAAGCGGTCTGGGAACAGGTAGGAGGGCATGACTTTCCGTTCGGGTATACCTGCTTTACTTTTATTATCAAGTTCTCATTGATATATGCTAAAACTGGTTCTTCCTGACAAGAATTTCTAGTATACACAGACAAAGAGGCTGGAATTTCACCTGGGCTTATTTTTTCTTGTAAAATTTGTAACTTTTCCATAGGTTATTTGTTTTTAGTTATAGCCTTTAAATTCAAGTTTCATAACAATAGTACCATCAGGACGATAATTGCGAATTATATTTTTTCGGTAGCTTATTTCTTTATAATGTTTATTAGCTAGTATATGAATCTTTCATAAATAT
>JBBSVZ010000139.1:0-1093 GCA_038046545.1 Nanobdellota archaeon
ACTTGATTCCGTGCCACAAGTTTCCTACAATATTTCACCATGGTGAGCCACTGTAGTAAACTTTAAGCTCTTATTTCTTTCGTCAAATCTTAAATCTTAAATTTTTGGCGTAACTTTATTTCATCTTTCCCTATATCTTCTGCAATAATAAGTTTAATTTCAGATGTCGTGAATCCAAGTAACTCTTGCAAAAGTTCTACCTCGGCCTTGCAGTTATAGGGATGAATCCAGACACTTTTTTGCAACTGGACAAATTCTAACCTCTTTATAAAATTCCGTAGTACGTCTCTCTTCCATCGTTCTGATTGCTTAACATCAAAGATCAAAAGGCGCCATTTCCTATCCCAGTTTTTGGGTTTTAGAATCCTGAGTGAATCAATCTGAAACAATCCTGCCTTCTTTTTTCCTGCTTGAGTAAGTGAAATCGCATAGTGATTCCTTTTTCTTTCAATCGCAATTGAGCCCTCTTTACGGAGCCGTTGAAACGCCGTCTCTAAACTCCTTTGTTTGTATTGTTTCCCTTTTACCCACGTACGCAAGAGAGCACGAATAAAGTAGGGCGATGTAGCAGCAATTGCAATTACCCCCGCAATGGCAAGCCAACTGAGAATATCTTTTGCGATTTCCCCCTTGGGTTTTCGAAAATAGTATTTGAGTTTGCCTCTCATGATGTTGCAAACTTTACTTCATTATCTCACCATGGTGTACTATTGACGTAAAGTTTTCTTCATCTACTTTCTACAATGCCTGGAGCCAGCGGTCGGATTTGAACCGACGACCTATTGTTTACAAAACAATTGCTCTGCCGCTGAGCTACGCTGGCTTAAAGCCAACTGCTTGGCTTTAAGGGGCAATGTAGGCGAAGCTCCTGCGGAGCCGTTAAACATTGCCCGGGTATATAATGCAGTTTTCAAATTACTTGGCTTAAGAAACCTTCTGCTTTTTCCCCTTCCTGAGCTGTTTCCAGTAGTCTTCAGAAAATAAGGCCTTCTTCTCCTGGGATCTTTTTCGCAATTTCTCTAACCATTGGCTCGTCTTGTTCTCTGTTCTTAAAGAGAATATCCTGGCTCGGGAAAGCAGCTTCTGCAAGAGC
>JBBSVZ010000140.1:0-5546 GCA_038046545.1 Nanobdellota archaeon
TAACAAAACTCTTTACAAGATCTCCGGCAATAACTCCTATCCCCACAACTAAGCCAACAATCAGCGCATTTTCTATTGAGTAGTCGAAGAGGCTTATGCTTGAGAAAAATGGATAAAACAATTTTTGCAGGATTACAACAATCAAAACTGCAGCAATTCCAGCAATTGCCCCTCTCCACGTTTTATTTTTTCCCAATATCGGCTTGTTTTTTAGCTTAGCATTTCCATCTATAGGTGCGTCAAATGAGGGCTGAATTTTTTTTGCAAGAATGGGAGCTGCATTCGCTGCAATTCCGGGAAGCATAAGATAAAACACTTGAATAACCAAAAGAGCGGAATACCCGAAATTCACCGCAACTACTGCTGTAGTTATGCCAAGAACTATTCCTGCAAAAGCTTGAGGAACAGTATGGCCTTCATGCTCAACTATCCTGTCCTTGTTTAGGAGCATCTTGTTGAGCGCTTTTGCATGCGTTCCTACTGCAAACCTTACTCCAACTGCATCTCTTATTACTATCAACGCAATAACAAGTGATATGAAGAATGCTGTTGTCGGGCCTTCGAGCAAAAGTATAGATGCTGCCAGGGAAGTTACCAATGCAGAATGAGAGCTTGGCATCCCTCCATCCTTGAAAAAATTCGTTAAAGAGATTGGCTTGCCTTTTAATGATTTAAGAACCATTTTTATCAGTTGTGCAAAGAACCAGGCGAAGAATGTGGCTGAAAAAACCGGGTTTGATGCAATATCGAAAAGAATATTTGCCATTCCAATTATTATTATTCTTGAGGTTTATAAAATTTTATGCCTGGATTTTTGCTATGTACCGGCATTTCGGGAATCTGTTGCAGCCTACGAAACCGCCATAAATGCTTTTGCGCAGGACTAACAGCCCCTCTTTGCAGGTTGGGCAGGGCTTGGATTCAATTTCATCGGGAATTTTTTTGGATGGACATTTTAGGTTGATGCAAATTTCCTGCGGTTGCCTTCCTTTTCTTATAACTAAAACATTTGGATGGTTGCAAGTTAAACATAGAGTTGATGCTGGCTTGATAAATCCGGTTGCTGGAAGCTTGAAAGTTGTAGAGCAATCAGGATACCTGCTGCATGCAATGAATCTTCCAAACTTGCTTCTTTTCATCATCAAAGTTCCTTGCTTACAGTCCATGCATTGCCCAATTGTGTTTGCTTTATCCTCTGTCTCCCTATGAGCGCCATGGAGCTGCTTTCCTATTTCCACTTCTTTTTCCTTGAATTCTTCCAGGACGGCAGTCAAGACTTCTTTAGCTTCGGAAAGCACTTCCTTAGACTTTTTTGTTCCTTCTCTAATTTCGTCCATTTCTATTTCGAAATGTCTTGTGAGTTCCTCATCAAGTATTCTTGGTGCGTATTGAAGTAGTGTCTCGACTGTCTGTAATCCAAGGTTTGTTGCTTCTATTGCTGCGTGACCGTGAACATATCCTCTGTCGAAAAGAGTGTCAATTATTTGCGCCCTTGTCGCTTTTGTTCCAAGATTTTTTCTTTCGAGTTCCTTAATTATTGAGGCTTCGGTGTATCTTCTCGGTGGCTGGGTTTCTTTGTCAAATAGGTCTATTGAGTTTATTTTGACGTCTTGGCTTTCTCTAAGTTTTGGAAGCTCGAGCTCTTTTAGTTTCAGGAAATGCCCATAATATTCGTGCCAGCCTTTTTGTGTCGTGGTTATCCCAACTGCGACAAACGGCTCTTTATTTGCTTGAAGCTTTATTGTTGCGTTTTCCCTTGTTGCGGGCTCGGCAAAAGTTGAGAGGAACCTTCTTACGATAAGCTCGTAAATCCTTTCTTTTTTTCCTTCAAGCTTTTTTGGCTCTATCCCAGTTGGAAATATTGCTGGGTGGGCAGGGTCTGTTTTTTTGCCATTGTTTGGCTTGAGCTCTTTTTCAAGCAGTTTCTTACAAAGTGCAGAAAAGATAGTTTGCGTTGACAAGTCAGATATTATTCTTTTGAAACCAATTGCAGGCGGCAGCTGCTGTGATGAAGTTCTTGGGTAGGAGATGTATCCTGATGTGTAAAGGTCCTGAGCTATTGCCAGCGTTTCTTTGGGGGAGATGCGTGTTGTTTTATAAGCTTCTATCTGCAGGGATGTGAGGTCGAATGGGTGGGGTGGCTGCTGCTTGAACTCCGTACGGCTGATTGAGATTACTCTTGCAGTTTTTGACTGAGCATTATTATGTGCTGTTTCTGCTTCTTTTCTGTTGAGGAACCTTCCGTGTTCATGCTCTGCAGTGAAAATGTTCCCATCAGAATCTAGCGTTAGCTGAACTTCCCAGTAAGGCTCCGCAATGAATGCCTTGATTTCTTTTTCTTTGTCAACAATTATTTTTAGTGCGGGGCCTTGCACTCTTCCGGAACTGAGCAGTTTGAATCCGCCTGTTGTTTTTACTGCTGTTGTAAGAGCACGGCTGAGGTTTATTCCCCAGTACCAATCAAGTATGTGCCTTGTCTCCCCTGCGTTTGCCTGTCCCCAATCAAGTGTTGGCTGCCTGTTTTCATAGGCCTCTATCAGGTCAGGTTTTGTAAGAGTTGAGTACTTCATTCGCTCGGCATCCTTTTTTTTAGCAGCAAAACGCACAACATTCAGTCCGATGACCTCACCTTCAATGTCGTAGTCCGTTGCAATTACTATTGAGTCTGCTTCCTTAGCAAGATGCTTAAGCGCATTAACGTATTTTTTTGGGCCGTTGTTTCCTTTCTGGATTTCATTAATTGGCTTCCATTCAACTTCAAATACGGGGTAGCGCCAGCCTTTTTTGTTTTTCTCAGCTAACCCAAAGATATGCCCGATTGTGGAAGCAACCATAATCTCTTTTCCTTTATGGACGAGCTCGTAATAAGTAACTCCTCCCTGAACTTTTTTTGTCGGCTTTTTGTCAGCAAGGGCGAGTGCTACTTGATGGGCCGATTTTGGCTTTTCGGTAACTATCAGCTGCTTCATTTGCGAATTAGACCCGCGCCTATTATAAAAAGGTTGAGGTGGTCAGCCTGCCAGAAGGAAAAGTAGTGGGGCAACTCTATAAATCAAAATTAGGTTAATTAGGAAGTCAAGTGCTGGCTCTATTGTGAATTTGTGGGGCTGCGATCCTGAGAAGAAAGCTATTGCTGCGTTTACAACTGTGTAAATTGCTAATGCGATTAAGCCAGTAGTAAAAAAACTTTCAGGTTTCGATGCAAAAAAGATTACTATAAGCGCGATTAGCGGGACGAAATTGAAGAAGTCTGCTATCTCGAAATGTCCGACAAGCATTTCAGGCAGTATTTCGCCTATGAGAACGAAAAGAACAGCTATTGGCAGTCCGTATTCTGTTGCAACGAAGAAACTTGCGAAGGGCATAGGGTCAATGTGAAGTGGAAAATGAAAATAATGTATTACGAAGTCGTAGACCATTATCACTACGAGGAGCACGGTTATAACCACAATTTTTCGGTATACGAATAATAAAAATAATGCAAGAACTATGAATATCAGAATCCGGTAGTTTGGCTTAAATGGAAGGCCCAATCTTCCTTTGAAGTATGGCAGCGGACCGTGATGATGCCCTTCGTGGCTTTTTTCCATTTAGTCCTTCAGCATGAACTTGTCAATCTGGCTTTTTGCCTTTTCTCTTTTTCGCTGATGCTCTTTTAGGAATCCATTCAGTTTTTCTATCAAAATCACTTTTATTTCCCCAGATAAAAGCTTGCCAGATGTATACTCATCATGTATTTTTTTTAGCTTTGAGTCGTCCTCCTCGAAAAATGTCAGCCATTGGTAAGGCACATCTGTACTTACGTCGCCTCCATGCTTTCTGTGCTCTTCAACTGTGTCTTTTCCACCAGAGAAGGCATACTTGTTTATTTTTTTCTTGACAACGTCCGGGGGATCTGTCGTATAAATGGCAACTCCTTCTGATGATGACATTTTACCAGTGCCAGTTAATGCGGGAAGGAATCTTTGGTGGAGTATTGCTGGCTTGTAGTGGCCGAGCTTAGGCATTATGTCCCTTGTTATCCGAAAGTGTGGATCCTGGTCAATTGCTAATGGTATGAGACAGGGCATTCTTTTTTTCTTAAGCACTGAGGGTAAAAAACAGGGAACCGACTGCATGGATGTGTAGAATATTTCACCTACGTTATTTTCGTCTTTAAGGCCAAAAGAGGCTTTTACAGTTGAAACTGTTAGGTGCTTAGCCACTTTTATTGCTTCTCGATACATATGTCCTGCATAGTCAGTGTCCGCAAAAAGGAATGTTTTTTTGGGGTTGAATCCCAAGGCAATGATGTCTAGTGCGTTCTCGTACGCCATCTTGTTCGTTTCTTCCAAAGTCATTTTTTCTTTGAAGAGAAACTTCTCATCATCTGTTAGCTGGAACCAGAGTTCGCAATCGAACTGATCCTGGAGCCATTTTGTGAAGCTCCAGACTGTAACGTGGCCAATGTGCACATTTTCTGATGGTCCTCTGCCAGTGTAGAGGTAAAAAGGATTGTTTTTTTCGTATTGGTCAAGCAGCCAGTCGAAGTCCCTGTGCGAGAAGAATATTTTTCTTGTCAAGTAAGGATGAAGAGTTTTGGTGTGCTTCTTCAGCCTTTCAAGCAATTCATCTGTTATAGGTTGTGTTCCAAACTGTTTAATCAGCTTGTCATAATCAACATCACCCTTCACTTCCCACGGCGTGACTATTGGTTCATCCATACGCTCCAGATGCTTGACGGTTTTATATGATTTTCTGTCATATTATCACTCCATCAACATAACATAAGCTTCTCTTGCATTGTGTTCCTTCGACGAAGGGTGTATGGGTGTCTCTCAAACGGTTGGCAATTGAATACTCCTGTATCCTGTCGAAATTCTTGCTGTCTGGTCTGCTCATGTAATACCTTGGCCTTTCTTCTCCATCCCTTTGAATAACTGCTACCTGCCGCTGAGTGTATTCCTCAATGCTAACAACATGGAACCCTAATACCCTGTCATTTTCACCTACATTTAACGGTTTTATTTTTTCCAAAACATCTTCCAATGATAACGGTAATCCATTCATTTTAGTTCACCTTTTTGATTTTATTAAAATTAAATAATGAGAATCAGAATTGCCAGCCAAGTATTTTGAAATTAATTAATCTATATACAGTGAGAAGTCTGATGCCAAAGGTAACCAACTCGCTTCATGATTTTTTGGTAGGTTTTCTATTATTTAATGCTTTCTGTCAATATGTTTCTAATAATTTGTTTAGCGACTTCCCTGTTTTTTGGAAATGCTGCGACGACCAGCTCAAGATGAAAGCAGTTTCCTCCATCTGTTAGCCATAACAGGTTAAGGTTGGACAGGGCATCTTTGTCAAGACGCAGATAAAAGTGGAGGTTGTCATGCAATCTGCTTTCAATTTGGTTTAATAATTGCTCTTTTTGTTCTTTTGTCATCCTTTCCAACAATGAGTTCAGAAATGCATTGCAATGCCTGTCTTTTTGCAGGATGAGCTCATTAACTTCTATAATCCTGTCACTGAAGCCTTCGGCCGTTGTCCGCTTAATCTGCAA
>JBBSVZ010000141.1:0-1023 GCA_038046545.1 Nanobdellota archaeon
AAAATTACTTCATTGCGATTACTCACCTCACCCGTCAACTCGGTTGAATCCTGATTCTTTTCATCTTTAGGCTGGAAAGTAGCAATACCCACTCTTCGAGCTTCAGACAAAGTAAATCTCTCAACTTGAATATTTTCCCGAATCATTCTCAAAAAATCACCGTCATATTGCTTGAGCAGCTTCTCATACACATGGAAACATGCCGGGCAAAGCTCGGTCATTAAGTGTTCGTAATTCGTAATACCGAGAGATTTCAAAAAGACTTCTCTCTCTTGCATCGGAATAAGCTTCAATGGATCCTCTCGCATTGGACATCCAAACCACTCACCATCATAAAATTTCTTAGTTCTTTCAGGATCGGTAAAACCGAAATACGCCTGAGACTTCCAAGAAAAACTATGCAGAGCGCCATCTGGAATATACGAATAAGCCTCTAACCCAGCTTTCAAGCGAGATGCAATCGTACTTTTTGCCGATCCCACAGGACCAAGAAGCAAAAAAGCTCTTCGTTCTTGACCATAACCCCGCGAAGCAGATTCAACTTGCTTCATCATAATATCCAAATTGAAATCAATACCAAAAATCGCTTGCGCACCTCCATGCTCTTTATCATCAAAAAAGAAATAATGCGGCACCTGCCGTCTTACAAATCTCGACTTCCGCATCTCAGTACCCTCAAGCATAATCATGTCGTAAAGTCTCTGATAAGCATTACGCGCTAAACCAGGCTTCTTACTAACAAGTTCGCAATAATTTTCAAAACTACCCGTCCAATCAATCTCACTCGCTTTTCTTGAATCAGAATATCTTCGAGACATTAAAGCTAAGGTTGCACCCAAATTTTCAGTTTGAATAAGAGAATTATCGCTCATAAAACACCTCCCCTTCTCTGGAGAAAGCATGGTAAAAATTACCAAGCTACAAAAAGACAACTTGTCAAAGTTCCGAGAGTTATTCTATAACATTTAATTCAAAGGTCAACTCCTTGACGCAATATAAAAAAATGTTTCAACTTATAAACCA
>JBBSVZ010000142.1:0-5937 GCA_038046545.1 Nanobdellota archaeon
CTTGAAGTAACTAAGCAGCCCGAAAAAGAGCAAGCCTTAGTTGAAGAGGAGCAATAATGGAATACAAGTGCTTCGATTGCAACAAGAAAGTCTCAAGTGATTATCTTAGAAAGAGGGTGAGGTGCCCGTACTGTGGTAGCAAAATACTTTTCAAGCCGAGGAAAACCCTCACCAAAATCAAGGCAAGATAGCTTCAGCGCAAAGCTCATCTTCGCAGAGCATGCGAGGCTCCTGTACAATTCGCTCGCACCAGAAGGTGAAAAAGTAAAAAGGTCGCGTTCGTCGTACGTTCTAAAAATGCAAAATAACAAACTTCTGATTTCAATAAATGCGCAGGACATGACTGCCTTTAAGGCTACCCTTAATACGCTCATAAAAGGGAGCGAACTTGCGGTGAAAATGGCAAATGGCTGAAGACCAATCAAAACAGCTTCAGGAACTGCAAGTCCTCGAACAGAGCTTATCTTCGATATCTATGCAAAAACAGAACATCCAAATGCAAGCAACTGAGATAGAATCAGCCCTTAAGGAACTTGAAAACAAAGATAAAGCCTTCAAGATAGTCGGAAACATCCTGATTGAAGCTGATAAAGCCACATTGATGGAAGAGCTTAATGGAAAAAAAGAAATTGCTGAATTGAGGCTCAAGACTTTTGAAAAACAAGAATCAAAGCTTAAGGAGAAAATGCAGGAACTCCAGAATGATGTCATGCAGAAGATGAAATGAAACAGCAAGAAAAAAAAGTGGAGCCATCACCAGAACAGATACGGATAATCCAGCAGTTAATTGAATCGCTCAAGGAACTTAACGATGACCAGGTAGTTCCAAGAAATATCAAGCTAAAATTTGAAAAAGTCATAAAAGCGTTAGAAGAAGATACTGACTTATCTAACAGAGTTGACAGGGCGCAGCAGGAACTTGACGAAGTTGCGGACGACAGCAACCTGCAGGCCTACACGCGCACACAGATTTGGGGCCTTGTCAGCCTTCTTGAAAAACTTTAGCGGTGCCTCTTTACTGAAAAATGCTTTTCATTCAGAAGCGACCTGTTAGGAATGTAAACAATCTCCTTCTCCTTCGTCTGAACAGTTATTTCGAACAGTCCGGAGTGAGTGATGATTCCAGAAATGCTTCTCAATTTTAGGTGATCTCCCTTGGCAATTATCTTCTTCTGGCGCAACAGAAAGCCAGCAAAGATATTCGGGATGGCGAATTGAAGTGACATGAGTAATGATGCAATGATTATGACTATGATGATAATTCCAATTGCCTGGGCAACAATTAAATCAACCCCCAAAATCTTCAGCACAAGCAATGCTGTTATGCCATAAAAAACGATGCTCACAATAATGCTAAGGACCTCAACTACTGCAGTTTCTATTCCGGTTGTTTTTTTAATCAAAGAATCAAGCTCAATCTCATTTAGGATTTTTGATGTTAGCTTACTCATCATTCTTGCAACAATGCTTCCTAGCAGGAAGGCGAGTGCTGCCAGAAGGATTTTGTTCGTCAGGCTTGTAAAAGCAGATAGAATGAACTGAGCCAAGGGGGTTTCTATTAGCGACATAATGTTATTGAGCACACATTTGAATATAAACTTTGTTGGAGAAAAGGATTATAAGCAACGCGAGTTCATCTTTTGGGATGGCAGAAAAGGAAGACAAAATTAAGGTGCTGGAAGAGGAGTTATCGACAACTAAATACAACAAAGCCACCCAAGGCCATTTTGCGGTAGTTAAAGCTAAAATAGCAAAGATTCGCGACGAAATAGAGACAAGGCAAAGGGGAGCTGCAAAAGGAACAGGCTATGGGGTTAGGAAAAGCGGTGATGCATCAGTTGCCCTTCTTGGTTTTCCATCTGTTGGCAAATCAACTCTATTGAACGCCCTTACAAGCGCCAAATCAAAAACAGCAGCTTATGAATTCACAACATTGGATGCAATTCCGGGAGTCATGCTGTATAAGGGTGCCAAAATCCAGATAATTGACATCCCTGGAATTGTAAAGGGCGCAGCTTCAGGCACGGGAAGGGGGCGGGAGGTTTTAGGAGTTGTGCGGGCATCAGACTTGATTCTTTTCATAATAGATGCTTCAAACGCAAAGCAGCTTGATGTCCTGCTCAAGGAAGTTTATGACGCAGGAATAAGAATCAACAGTTACAAGCCGCAGGCGATAATAAAAAGCAAGGCAAGAGGAGGGATAAGTTTAGGCACCACAGTCAAGCAGACTCATATGGATAAAGACACCATAGAAGCGATACTTGGAGAGTTCAGAATAATGAATGGTGACGTAGTCATAAGGGAAGATATTACTCCCGAACGATTTATCGATGCCGTGCAGGGAAACAGGGTATATACTGCCGGAATTATCTCATTCAACAAAATTGATGTAATTGGCAAAGACGCGCTTGAGAAACTCAAAAAAGAATATCCTGACGCACTCTTCATTTCTGCTGAGAAAAAGATAAACCTTGACTTGCTAAAAAGCGAAATATTTGAAAGATTAAAGCTAATGCGAATTTTTCTCAAGCAGCCAGAAAGAAAAGCAGACTTAAACGAGCCGCTAATAACTAAGAAAGGCGCAACAGTAAAAGATGTCTGTGAGAAAATCCATAAGGATTTTGTCAAAAGGTTCCGCTATGCAAAATTATGGGGGAAGTCAGCCAAATTCCCAGGTCAGAAATTCACTATCAATCATGTTCTTCAAGAAGGCGACATTGTAGAACTTGTGCTCAAGTAATCTACTTCCTTTTCTTTCTCTTCACTGGACTCTCATAAAGGCTACCGGAAGGCAAAGGGTCATTCTCACCTATTTGAGAGATTCCCTCAACAACAGGCGCCTCATCCTCAACCTCGAAAACAGCTTCCTCTATCGCCTGCTCAAGAGGTATTCTTTTCTTCTTTTTAAGAATCCTTTTTACAGGAGCATGCTTAGGTGCAGAAGAGGGGAAAAGCTCCTCAACTTCTGATTTTGTTATTGAGTCGAGCCCTCGACTGACTGCCAGCCTGCAAAGCTCTTCGCAATACTCGAGCAGAAGTCTTGCATTGCCGTCAGCTTTTTTGTGAGCTTCGCGAATTATGGCATCATTTAGAATTGGCAGATTTCCTATTCTTTTCCTTATGAGCTGTACCGCGGCTGGTGCAGGAAGGTTGTGAAGATTTATCACGTTATCTTTAATCGCAGTAGACATGCCTGCAGGGAATTTCCTTGAGGGAATGTCTGTGCCAACGAAAACAATGCTTTTTATTGCCCCGTCCTGATAAGCGGTAAATAATTCCTCAGCATCTTTAGGCAGAATGTCAGTCGCTTCGTCAACTAGGAATATCAAATCTTTAGGGGATCTTCCAGCGACCTTGTTAAGAAAACTTCCCGCACCGTGAATTAAGTCACTTACATCCATTGATCTTTCAAGACCGCAGCTAAAATAAACTACTTTTCTCTCACCGCCAAACTTCCCAATAATGTGCTTAAGCATGGTTGTCTTTCCAGTTCCAAAAGGACCAGCAATAAAAATAAGTTGACCTGAATCAATACTCTTAAACATGCTTTTGAGATTATGGCCTATTACGTCATTTGTGTAAGCAGCTGGCTTTATGCTGAAAGGATTGTTGTAAAACCCAAGTTCCCTGTACCATAAATCAGACATTTCTAAGCACCTTCCTAGCGTCATCAAGAGTTATACTGTGTTCATGAGAAGTTAAAGATGAAAAAAGCTTAGAGCAAAGTTCGAGGAACTTTTTCGTGTTTCTGCTGGCTTTCGTGAAAACGAGTTTCGTAGCCTCATCCGAAATCATCGCGTTGTGCTCGCCGAGCCTCTTGCTTACAAGCTCGACGGCTCCGTAATCTGATAAAGGCTGAAGTGTAATCACATGAATTCCAATCCTGTCTTTTATGCTCTGGGGGAGGTCTGACTTTTTGAAGCTTTCCCCAGCGAAAATAACGCTTCTGATGTTGTTTTGGTCAAAATAATACTTTATACGTTCAGAGTTAGCCCGAGAAAGCGAGTCAACATTATCAAGCAAGATGATCATATCTGTTGGAACAACATTGAAAAGCCTGCCAAAGAACCCGAATCGGTTCTTCATGAGCATGTCTATCTCGACTTTTTTCTTAAGTTCCGAGCAGTCGTAATAAATGACCCTGCCTTTGCCTTCAAACCTGTTTATTATCTGAACAAGCAACGCTGTCTTTCCCATGCCTGCCTGACCCTCGACGAATGCCATGCTGCCTGAATCTATTCTGTATGCGACCTCATTAATTGCATCCTGATACTCGACGAGTTCATCGTCAGCCTCAGGATTAGTTGTGAAAGGATCGTGCTCGAATCCAAGCTTCCGATACCAGTTCTTCATGCTTGCCTCTTTTTAATTTTCAATGCTTTCTTCCTTAGCTGTTCAGCTTCAGCAAGATATTCCTTGGCATCTTGCTCATTGCCATTTTCGTGAGCATGCTCGGCTTTCTTGTGCGCATTTCTGGCTTTGCGCATGAGGTTATCATAAGTCTGTCTATTGAGCGCATAAAGGAGTACAATAACTATTATCAGAATAATTGTAAAAAATATCCCAACTGCAGTAAAAGCAGGATTAATTTCTTTTGGCGGTACAGGTTTAACAGTCACATTTATGGGAACAAGCTCAGGTTCGGCAGGTGGCTGAGGCTCAACGACTGGAGAAGGCTTTACGACAATTTTTTTGTTGCTAATTTCATATCTGCACTCCGAGAACTCTCCTGTAAAGCACTGGCATTTTTCATCTGCCTTATTATAAGTGCAGTCATAGTTGTAGCCTTCAACTTTCTCTGATTTTTGGCACTCAAACTCGAAAGCGCACCTTAGGTCTTTGTTCTTGCAAAGGTCGATGTTTCCTGTATAACAGCGGCAATCCGTCGCTTTTGAATCAAAATAACATCCGTAGTAATGTTGGCCTTCAGAAAACTCACGACATTCGTAAGTGTTAATGCAATTCTGGCTTAGTGCAGCAAGCTCTTTTGAAGGAATTGTTTTTGAGCTTGGAAGAGAAACGGTCGTGTTAACAGACGATTGATTTGTACTGTTTTGAGCAATTGATAGAGGGATAACAAGCAACAGAACTAATATGGCGATTCCTCGAGTCCAACCGCTGTTAACCATTACTTTTTTTCGATGTCCGCTTATTTATTAATCTTTCCATTTTTGCCACTCAATAATGGATTATTGGGAAAACTACTGCGAAATAGACACTAAATAGTGACTAGGCTATTTTGAACGATTCAAACAAGTCAATATTATCTCTTTCCATATTCAGAAAGATAATTATTCCTGTTAGCCACGGCCCGGACAATGCCAAATGAGTTCGGCAAGCCCGTGCTGTGTCTCCACTTCGTTACGCCACGGCCCGAATTCCTCGGAAATGACAAACATTTCCGATGGTCCCGGAAATTCTCTGAATTTCCGCGAGAACCGGGATATATCGATGCCGGTTCAAATCTCTTGAACTGGCTAACGCCACGGCCCGGACAATGACGATTGTTATCGTCAAGCCCGTGCCGTGTTTTCACTTCGTTACGCCACGGCCCGGATTTGAACCGGGATATCCTTTAGGGAAACGGGATTAGCAATCCCGCGCAATACCAGGTTATGCGACCGTGGCAACATCAAGTTTTGTTCTTTTGACAAGGTCGCGACCAAAAACCTTTTGGTTTTTGAGGATGCGACCGTGGCACATGTATTTATTATTACTTCAAGGACTATTGACTGTTTTTTAATGTTTTGCAGGAAAGTTTCTGTATAAAACTCAGGTGCTAAATAATAATAAGCACTCCAGGCCGTGCAGGCCATGGCTGAACTTGCCGCGCTTTAAAGTCGCTTTGCGACAATAAAGCGCCGAGAACAATCAAGCCCGCGCGGCGTTTGAGCGCATATTTATTGTTTTTATGAGCTGAAAGGCACTTTAATTAGA
>JBBSVZ010000142.1:6037-18596 GCA_038046545.1 Nanobdellota archaeon
CGGCGTTTGAGCGCATATTTATTGTTTTTATGAGCTGAAAGGCACTTTAATTAGAACTGATTTACACTAAAATATCAGGTATTCAACGCAAGCTGGCAGTGCGCGTCATCGTCATCTGGCTCCACACAGTCGAAATTGCATTTCGTAATTACCTTGTCTGAAACAAGCCTGCACCTGTTTTCAACGCAGTCATAATCCGCCTGTTTAAGATCTCTGTCCTGGCAGAACTTGACGTCAAAGACGTTGCATTTTTCATCTGTGCAGGTTCCAGATTCTGTATCCGCGACACTAAAAGATGTTATCCCGCGCATCGGACCCCAAGCAATAGCCACAGAAGCAAAAGAAGCTAATATAGCTATGTAAATTACATAAGAAATTGCGTTGGGAAGCTCATCCATAAACGCATTGATTTAAGCACTATCGCGTATTTAAAGGTTTAGTAAAGATTTATAAAAAGCCTGAAGTTCTCAAGGAACCTGTTTAGCGGGGTAGGGCAGCCAGGAGTGCCCGATGGGCTCATAACCCATAGGTCGATGGTTCAAATCCATCCCCCGCTATTATTAAGATGGAGGTTTAAAGGGTGGATAAAGGATTACTGGATAGAGAGCAGATTAAAGCTGTAGAGCTAGCTGTATTACAAGACAAACGTTCTTTTAGAAATGGCTATTCTCCACAAGAGGATATTCGTTCAATTCTTCCCGAATATGGTTGGAAGAGAACAGTCGCAAATACAGTATTTTCAGCATTGGAAGAAGCGGCGTTTCTTGCTTTAGAAGCCCAAAAGTTGCCGCATAGACTTACCGGTTTTGCTCACTATGGCTTAAAAGAAGTTAGTGGCAAAGAAAATTTGGAAGTGATAACCGAGAAAGAGCATACCTTGGCTTTATTATGCACGCATGAGAGTGAAGCTGATTACTCGCTAGGACATTTATTGAGACACGAAGGTATTCCACGTGGACACACCATTGCAGGCAGTAATCTTATCACCAACAAGAAAGACGGCTCTTACCACGGACTACTCAAACTGGTTTTTGATGCAGATAGCATATTAAAACTCGAGCGTGATTTGGAATCTATAGGAGTTGATCGAAACAGAAGCAGCAATTACACATTAACATTTAACAGATTATTTGGCCAAATTCATACTATGGGCGGGAATACTTTTGGTTACCCCTCCGGAACTAGAACAAGGACAAATGAAGATTGGGGCAAAATTGGCGATAAAAAATATTTTGGTATGCTCTTACGAGCTCAAGAAGATTCAGACAAGCCAATTTATGCAATTCCCATTACAGTAACTTATGATCGAGTTTTTAATGCAAGTAATTTGGTAGGACAAAACGTAACAGGCATAAAAAAACAGGATGCTGAAGAATTAAGCAGCCTTACCCTCCCATTACTAAAATATTCCTTTTTTTCACCAGTTTACCTGCACGTTGGGATGCCACTTAATATTTCGGAATATTTGGGAACGCATGGCCATCAGAAAAGAGCACAGCCTGCCCTGATTCAGGACTTTAACGAGGAATTGATTAAGGGAATTTATGCGACACCGACCAGCTTTGCGGCCTCAGCGCTTAAGTCTTTTATGCCCTTCGATGGCTCTGTAGCTGACCTCGCTGAAGAAGTAAAGAAAACTGCAGAAATCATGTCCGATGATCCGAATACACTTCGCTATAGCCGCATTGCTGTTTTGTCATCAATGATTGCAGGCAATGATCATGTTTCACAACATGATCTTGTAATGGCAATACATGAAAGGCTAGCACTTGCGCATGCGCGTGGCATTCTTATGCCGGCGATAATCAGCCATGCTTCTGCCAGTGAAGTCCTCAAACTCGCAGAGAAAAGAGGAGCTTTGCTCGATTTTGCCAGATACGACTCAGAAAGAAGTGAGTGGTCGGCAAGAGATGGTATGCTCACCTTATATTACGCAGGCGCAATCGACAAGCGTATTGAGCAAGCTTTACATTCAACGTAAAAGATATAAAGGAACAAACTGTTGCAGTAACAATGAAACAAATATTTGCGATAATGCTAATTCTGCTGCTATTAGTGCCTGTGGCTGCAGCACAAAACAATCACTTGAAACTGCTTGCTGTTTCTGAGCAAGCTGACGGTACCTATAAAGGAGCGGTAGCAGATCTCTTTGTTGAAATCCGGCCTGGAACTGGAAGAGTTTTCATGGACACCTTTCCCTTATCAAAGCTTGACACACAAATATCCACCAGATTCGCTAAGGAAATAGCTTGCCAAGTTTCGACAAGAGACTGCTCAAAAATTGATTTCTTTTATACAATCCGCTCGCCATCGGCTGTAATTACTGGCCCAAGTGCTGGAGCAGCTCTTGCGACATTAACTCTTGCCACCCTTGAGGATTTTCCAGTAAATGACAAAGTTTCCATAACTGGAACGATTAACTCCGGCGGGCTTATCGGCCCTGTTAGCGGTATAAAAGAAAAAATTGAGGCAGGAGCAGAAGCAGGACTTGAAACAATACTAATACCCCTTGGAGAAGGAATCCTGGAAGAAAATAACGTAACATTAAACCTTACTACATATGGACGAAAGCTAAAAGTCAAAGTTTTCGAGGCTATAGAACTCGAAGAAGCAGTCTATCACATAACAGGAAAACAACTCCCTCAAGCTCCAAAAAACTTCTCTGTAGGTTCTGATTACATTAAAAGGATGAAATCGCTCGCACAGAGCCTTTGTGAACGATCGACCCAATTATCAACTGAGGCAGCTGAAAAAGTTAAGAACATATCAGCACTTCAGTTCGTTTCCAACATGACCTCAAGAGGAGAATCAGCATTCAACAATGAACAGTATTATGCCGCAGCAAGCTTTTGTTTCGGATCAAGTGTTAGGTTTAATACACTTTTACTCCAAGCATCAAACATTTCCGACGAAGAGTTAATTAAAGAAATTTCGCAGCTCAGCATCGAAGCAGCAAATAAAAAGAAGCAAATTCCAACGTATTCGACGATTACTGACCTTGAGACATTTGCTCTCGTCCTTGAACGTGTTACAGAAAGCCAACAGAGTCTTAACGACAGCCTCGAAGCGCTTGCAAAGGGCGATAAAAATTCCGCCCTTAGAGATCTCGCATTCGCAAGAGAAAGATTGCGATCAGCAGATTCTTGGTCAATGTTCTTCGGCTCCGGAGGCCGAAAAATTACAGTTGGACAAAAAGAGCTTGAGAACTCGTGCATCAATAAGCTTGCTGAGGCAGAGGAGCGTTTTCAATATGTTCAGCTTTTCATAGCTGATTCTCTTCAAGGCACAAGAAAAGAACTTAACAGCGCTTATTCAGACCTAAGGGAAAAGCGATTTGATGTTTGCCTTTTCAAGGCTAGCAGGGCAAAAGCTGAGGCTGATTCAGTCCTAAGCGCAATCGGCGTAAGCTTATCACAGCTTGACAGGGTATTAGATCAGAAGCAAAACGCGGTAAGGATTGCTATTGCTAAACAAGCTGGTAAAGGAAATTTTCCCCTAGCCGGATATAGCTATTTTGAATACGCTAACTCTTTGCGAGGCTTTGACCCTGCATCAGCATTACTGTTTTATGAGTATGCATTGGAATTAAGCAACCTCGATCTTTATTTCAAGGAAGAATCAAAGACTTACGTCCCCGAAGAAAAAAATCTGGCGCAAGGCCCTCTGCTGCTTTTCTTAGGAGGGCTGATTCTTGGCCTAACTATTGGATTGATGATTAATAACAAGAAAACAAAACCTTTAGCCCTGCACAAGCAAGCATATAGGCACGCAAGAAAGCGCTGAAACGGCCCCACACGGGCGGCCCGCGAGGGCCGCACATGCACGGGAAAAAGAGGTGATAGCGTGAATGTATGAATTTATGGAATCCAGCTGATATATAAAACTTTTCAAAGTTAGCATTGCATAATAGTAACAACTCAGGGACAAAAAATGAACTGCAAATCATGTGGAAAAAATAATGGACTGGAAGGGCGGGAGTTCTGCAGGAACTGCTTTTTAAGGTCTGTGGAGCATAGAATCAAAAAAGAGCTGCGGCTGATAAAAAAAGATTCAATAATCCTGCAAGTTGACGAATCAGCGGCAAGCAAAGTTCTTGAACAAGTTATTTCACAAGTATTTGAAAATAGCAAACGTACAATCAAGAAAGTGGCAAAACCAGTAGAGAACGCTTTTGTTCCTGTGACTCTCGATGAAATAAATGCCGAATTCCTGAAATCAATCCTTTTTCGGAAAACTTCCGGAAAAAAAGGGGAAAGACTTAAGTTTCCATTGGCTCGAGTGACTTCAGAGGAATGCGAGGAGTACTGCAGAATAAAAGGAATAAAACATGAACCAAGAAATAAAGACGAAATACAAAAATTGTTGGGAGAAATAGAGAAAACGTATTCAGGCACGCACTTCTCGCTAAAAAGCACACGTGAAAAACTGGACGAGATCAGGAAAAAGTAAGCTGTTAATTGTTTTCATAATCCTAATTATCTTTCTTGTTCTTCTATCCTTGAATTTCAATATTGGAGAGCTCCCGATAGAAAAAACCGGACAGAACATCTCAGTTTTCATGTGCATAAATACGACTTGCGAGGATAGATTAACAGAGTTCATAATGCAGGCAAATAATACGCTTGACTGCGCACTTTATGAACTTAAATCTGAAAAAGTGATAAAGGCGCTTAATACCTCTTTAGCAAGAATCAGGCTGGTAATTGACCATGATGAAATAAATGCAAGGAATAACTTTTCTTTTGTTAGGCCTTCAACCAATTCTGCTCTGATGCACAACAAGTTTTGCGTTTCTGATGGTAAAAAGCTATTAACTGGCTCGTATAATCCGACTAACAATATTGGCGATGACAACAATATGCTGGTGATTGAATCTGAGGGGCTGGCAGGCAACTATGAGACAGAATTTTCAGAATTATGGGGCGATACAAAGAATTTGAAGAATAAGAAGACAAAATTCACTATCGGAAATGCAACTGTTGAAAACTATTTCTGCCCAGAAGATGATTGTGCTCAGCACGTATCAGATGCGATTAAGTCAGCTAACAAAAGCATTTATTTCATGACATTTTCATTCACGCATCCTGAAATTGCAACAGATATTGTTCTGAAGCATTACTTGGGATTGGACATAAAAGGCGTGTTCGAACGCTCGCAAAAAAGCAATTTCAGCAAGTATGACCTGCTAAAAGCGCAGGGCATTGATACGCGCTGGGACGGCAATAAAGGAACAATGCATCACAAGGTGTTTATTATCGATAATGAGACAGTTATCACTGGAAGTTTTAATCCTTCAAAGAATGCTGACGACAGGAACGATGAGAACTTGCTTATTATTCACGATAAGAAGATTGCATTGATTTATATTGATGAGTTCGAGAGAGTCTGGAGCAAAACATAAAAAGGTGATGGTGAATCATTTTGCATGAAAGCTGTTATCTTTGACTTTGACGGGGTTATTGCGGATTCTTTGCACATTCATCATGAATCAGAACGGAATGTAATGAGGGAATTTGGTGTTGAATTCACATTTGACGAATACGTAAATGAATATACCGGAAAGGGAATCAAAGAGATATTCGCTAAAAAATTGGAAGGAAAAAAATACGACATGGATGAGCTTGTGAATAAAAAAGTCGATGAAACGATTAGAAGGGCTGGAGAAGTAAAAATGATACCGGGCCTCAGAGAATTGACAAAACTCCTAAAGAAACACGGCTACAAAATGATTGTTGCATCCGCAGGCCAAAGAAGATTCATCGATGTTGTTCTAAAAAAATTCGGTATCATGCATGACTTTGAAGGTCTGGTGACGATGAACGAGGTCAAAAGAGGCAAGCCAAACCCCGACATTTTTTTATTGGCAGCCAAGAAACTGGGTGCAAAGCCCTCAGAGTGTGTTGTAATCGAAGATGGAGTCAATGGAATGGAAGCAGCAAGGAATGCTGGAATGAAATGCATTGGATTTGTGGCAGATGTTACGAAAGATTATCCTTGTGATTTGAAAGTTGACAGTCTTAATAAGATCAAGATTGAAGATGTTGAAGCTTTAATTAAAAACAAGTATTAATTTGCCCACCAAAAACACAAATTTGAATTTCTTTTTCAACATTCAATTCCTCACAAAATTGACAATAAATATAAAAATTCAAATTATGAATTCCGGGGTATATTTCTGATTTTGAACAATTTCGATCAGGAGCACAAGGAGCAAAAGATAAATTTACTGTAGTTTCTACAATTTGATTATATTTTATATTATCAAATGTTATTGGATCCATATAAAATCCGTAAGGATAATTTTCTGGTTTTAGAGTAATACTTACTTTTCCAGTTTCAAATTGTCCGTAATTCTTAATCTGAGTAACTACTTTTAATTTTCTATCGGAAATTGTCTTATTATCCTTCGAGTAAATAGTAATAAGGTCTTCATCAAGAAACTCTCTATTCAACAAACGGAAATTAATCGTAGGTTCTTTGGGAGATATCGAATTAATTTGCGTATTATAAAACTCGATTTGTTTATTTACAGAAGTCGAAAAAATTTGTAAATTCGCCATAGAAAATAAAGTTGAAATAAAAAAAGTGGCTAATGCGACAATTAGAAGGATATATTGTAACCATATTTTGATATTTTCTTTAAAATTATCCTCTCTTTGCTTAATGTTTTTTTGAAGGTTAATCTTATATTTAATCAATTTTTTTTTGCTTGGTGCCACGCTAACAGGTACATCCATATAGTTCAACATTACTTTAATTTCTTCAAGAGAAATTTTCTTTCTAAATTGATCAGGAATATTCCTTTTTTGGTAATTCAAAGATAATGAAGTAAAAATGTTTTTTTCTGGATTCTCAATTAAATATTCAATAAATTTTAGTCTTTCTTTATCTCCCATAGTAATGGGATATAGAAGCTAGTTTATTTTACTTTCTTAACATCTTCTAGAAGCCTGGGAAAGCTTGGGAACTGGAAGTGGCCCGAGCCCTGTGTTTTTGTGAATGCAATCCCGAGCTGCTTTGCTAATTTTTCCCCGTGAGATAGAGGAACTTTATCGTCGTTGTCAGAATAGTAAATATGGAATTCCTTGCAGTTGTTTTTTATGGCAATGAAGTCGAAAGTTTTGTTGCTAAAATTTGCAATCATTGTGTCAACTTCCCTATGTGTCAGCCCAAACGGCCCACCCACAATGAAAGAAGCCATTGCTTTGTGTTTTTCCAGTACTGAAAGAACAAAAGAGCCGCCAAGGCTGTGGCCTATCAGAATCGTATTTTCATCAATCGCTGGATATTTCTCAAGAACTTTGAGCCAATTTTCAGGCCTGTGATTGCCAGGCGTCGGGAATTGAGGGATAAATGTCTTTATTCCCAGTTTTTCCAGCTCATCTTTCAGCCATTTAAACCAGTTCGACTGAGGTAATGCTCCATATCCATGAAAGATGAAAGCTTGCATAAAAAGACAGATTAATGTTGATTTTAAAAAGTTATTTAAACGTTTACTGAAGTCCATTTATCAAGTCGTCGTAGCTAAGAGGCGAAAATAATTGGATAAGAGACCTTTATTGCTGAGAATAGTCGGTGTTATTCTGATAGTTCTAGCTATCGCTCTAATTTTGATACTTTCTCTAGTCAAGCAGCAAAACGACAAGGAAGGAGCATTCCTTTGCAAGATGGTAGCAAATACGCCGGGCATGTCAATGGACCAGTGTCCAGCGCACCAAGATCCAACTTCTTGGCTTTTGCTAATAGGGTTTAGCATTGCATTTATTGTTTTAGCAAGCGGGATTCTATTGATTTTATTGACTTTTAGCATGCAGCCTCTCAACACTGATACTCCTCGCCAGACGGTTGATTCAAGCAAACTCGATGAAGACAGCCGAAAGGTATATGACCTTCTGGTTCAGAAGGAAGGCTCTATGTACCAGAACGATCTCATAAAAGAAACAGGGTTCTCAAAGGTTCATATAACGAGAGTGCTAGACAAGCTCGAAGCCAGCAAGATTCTTGAGCGAAGGCGCCGCGGCATGTCGAACATAGTAATTCTAAGATAATATCTTGCTCGTGAATAGAGTGAAACTAGTTTCAACGTGAGGTATATATGCGGTTTCATTATACCACATCTTCAGGTAAGACGCACACCTACCACCCCCGGGTGTGCAGCTTCCCACAAAAACAGATGAAAGGTGATGAGATGAAAACAATAATTTACGTCCAAGACATCGAATGCGACAGCTGCACTAAAATAATCGAGCGCAGCTTGAAATTGCTCCAAGGCATAAACGGGTATCTATTCAGGAAGGATCATGTAGAGATTGACTACGACCCGTCTCTTCTCAAAGAGGAGACTCTCATCGATTCAATCACGAAAAAAGGTTACAAGGCGAGTAACTACCCGCTGACAAGATTGTCTTATAAAAAAAGGTTTGCCGACTTTTTCAAGAATAAGAAGAAATATGCGGTTGAACGAAAGATGTTAGCAATATCTTTGGTTTCATTCCTGACAATTATATTCTTGGAAGCCGCAATATATGTCTTTTTTTTCTCTAAACAGGCAGGTTTCCTTGCACGAAACTGGCAATGGTTCATTTATCTTGACATATCAATTGTTACTATCGCTGCCGCATTATGGCATCTCAAAGCCTACAAGGGTGCTATAACGAGCATGACTGGTATGATGCTGGGCATGACATTGGGAATGCAAGCAGGCTTCATGGTTGGCGCAGTTATTGGCGCAACTAATGGAATGTTTGTAGGTTCAACTGTGGGCATGCTCGCAGGCATTATTCTTGGCGTAGTTGCAGGAAAAGAGTCCGGAATCATGGGCGCATTGCAAGGCATGATGTCCGGCCTCATGGGCGGAACTATGGGCGCTATGATTACTGTGATGATGCTTACAGACAATGTTTTCGTTTTCATGCCCTTATTCATGCTGGTTAACGTGGCAATACTTTGGGGCATGTCATATATGGTCTATGAAGAAATGGTTGAGGACAAAAAAGTGAAGATTGCGCCAGCGGATTTCACAACGTTTTTTTCGTTTGTGTTTGTTGCGATATTTATTCTTGGGGTCGTTATGGTCTACGGACCAAAGTCGCTTTTAGTAGCGGTCAATTAGTCGCGGAGGAATTAATATGGAAAAACAAGAATTATCGGAAAAAGAGCAAGAATTAGAAGAGGATGATGAAGCTCAAGAACAAGAATCAGAGGAAGAGTCTCAAGAGAAGGAATCAGACTCAGAAAAGACTGAGGAAACAGATAAGGAATCCAGCATACCGAACATCAAATGGGTGGCTGCAATAATTGGCGCTGTGCTGGTTATTTTGATAGCAACGCAGTTTATTGGCGCTGTTACTGCACTCGTCACAGTACAGAATAATCCTTATCAGCAACCCGCAGCAGGTTGGGCAGCACAAAATAGAGCTCAAAATGCAGCACAGCCATCAGCTGGTGGCGTAACTGAAGTTCAGGTTTCATTCAAAGGATACCAGTACCAGCCAAATCCGATAAGGCTAAAACAAGGAGTTCCGGCGAGACTTGTGGTAGACCTTTCGACAGTTCGCGGTTGCATGCGCTCAATCCAAATTCCCAGTCTTGGTGTGTCAAAGCGAGTATCTGAAGGAAACAACATCATTGAATTCACCCCAACAAAGGCAGGAACATTCAGAATGCAATGCGCAATGGGAATGGGTCAGGGCGTCGTTATAGTTGAAGATAACAGTGGAGCGGTGCCTGCTGCCGTTAATGATTTAGCCCAAGCGCCAACACCTTCAGCAGGTAGTTGTGGTGCAGGCGGAGGAGGCTGCGGTTGCGGAGGAGGATAATTCGGAATATTGTGACTAACAAATTGAAGAAGGAGATACTTGATGACGACCGAGCGAAATAAAAGATTCAATGTAGGCTCTTATCAGGATGAAGGACTGATAATAGTGGTTTCCTCGGTCGTCAGCGCCATCACAAGCATATTCGTGAACAGCATTCTGCAGCATATCAAGCACCCTGAACTGGTTTTAGTGCTGGTTATTGGACTGATAGCAGTCTTCACCCTTGTTTTAGGGTGCTTCAAGTTGATTGCAAGGAGTCCAATGAAGCAATCCTAAACGATTTAGTTCGACTTCGAGTTACTAACATAAATGAAGAGGATGAAGGTCTGCATGACTTTTTAACGGCGATAGTCATACTTGTAGAAACACATAAAAAGTCAATATTAATTGTATTGAAAATGGATGTTGTTCAAACCCGTCAAGTGCTTCAAAAACTTCTTGAGAGATATGATAAGTTCAAGGATGATAAGAGCTTTCTGAGCAATGAGAAACAAATATGTGAGAGCTTAATTCTTCCATTTGTTCGCGATATTCTTCAGTGGGATACTAGCGATCCCTCAGAGTTCAGACTTGAAGAGCAACGTGCAGGAAAAAGACCAGACTATCTTGTGTATTACCAAGGAATGACTCAGTTTATTGTTGAGGCAAAAGCTGCGACCAAGAATCTTTTTGAGGATGAAACTGCGCTGAAGCAAGCTCTTGAATATGGTTATAACGCAGATAAGGATTTTGTGATTTTAACAAATTTCAAACAAATTGTGATTCTCGCTCCAAAAATTCAATGGCGTAATGTTCAAGAAGCAGCCATTTCACGAATTGACATTCTGAAGATGAGTGATGCTGATTTGCAAACCTTATTGTGTTTCGAGAAAGAGTACTGGATTTCTTCAGCCAAAAATAATCAGTTATACCAACGGATTCTCCATCACAAAAAATCAGTTCCAGTCGATAATCAGCTTTTGGTCGACATGAAAAATTGGCGTGAGATGTTGCTTACTAATATCCAGAGACAAAATCACAAATTAAATTTTGAGGATGAGCAAGAATTCGCCGAGATAGAGAAAGAAGTGCAGAAATTCATTGACAGATTAGTGTTTATTTGCTGCTGCGAAGATAAAGAAATACATCATGAACCAACACTAAAACGACTCTTAAACGAGAAAAAATCCCATTACTCTACGAACTCGGGCTGGTTGTTGGACCAAATCCAAAGACTATTCTCAAAATACAGAAAAATTCCGGACAGTGACCTTTTTGACGCAAGCGCAGCCGATAGGTATCTTATTGAAGACCTTAAATTGATTGGCGTGTTAACTGATTTAAGAGAGCCGAAAGGACGACCTGCATACAATTTCGATGAAATAGACGAAGATATTCTTGGCAAGGTCTATGAGAACTTCATCGGACACGTCCAAACAGGGAAAAAGAGGTTTAAAGAGAAAGAAGATATCGGCAAACGAAAGAAAGAAGGCATATATTACACCCCCAAATATATTGTTGAATACATTGTGAATAACACCGTTCGCGAATACGTCAAAGGCAAGTCGTATGATGAAATTCTAAACGTTAAGATTCTGGACCCCGCGTGCGGGTCAGGGAGTTTCCTATTAAGGGCATTTAATGTTCTCGTTGAAGAGAGTGCGAAAGCCCTAAAACGCCCTCTTACTTACGCTGAAAAGAAAAAACTGCTTCTTAGTTGCATCTATGGTGTAGACCTTGATGAACGTGCAGTTGAAATCACAAAACTGACATTTTCATTAAAACTGGCACAGATTTCTGAAGGATTGCCAGTTCTTGCTGACAATATTCGACACGGAAATAGCCTGATTGATGACAAAAGTGTTGCGGGAGAGTATCTTGCGTTCAAATGGGAAGATGAGTTCAAGGACATAATGGCAAGCGGCGGATTTGATGTGGTTATTGGGAATCCGCCGTATGGTGCTGAATTAAATGATTTGGAGAAGGAATATTTGGATAAAAACTTGTTGAAGGATAAATCACAAGATACAGCAAATTATTTCATTTCTAAAGCATTACGTCTATCAAAACAAAATGGTGTGATGGGTTTTATAATCCCTAAGGGGATAAGTTATGTTCCTTCTTCTAGAGCCATACGTGAGTTAATTTTGTCAAACGCGTTGACTTTTATTATTGATGTATCAGAAGCGTTTGGCGTTAGTGTTCAATATGAACAATTAATATTGATTTTCAGTAAAACGTCTAAGAGACCTAATTATTTCACAACTGGGTATTTTGTTGACGGTCGCTTCATAGAAAATAAGTCGCTCTATAAACTATTGTCAGCTGAGCGGTTTTTAATATGGGTAAATAATGATAATTACAAAATTATTGATAAAATTCTGGATACATCTCTGCGGCTTAGTGAAATTGCTGAAACAAGAAGAGGGCTTGGTTGCAACAAATATGTTTCTCCCGAGAAAAATGAATTCGTATGTTTGAAAGGTCAAAATGTTCAAAGATATGCAGTTGATGGAATGAATTACGTTTCTAAAAGTCACATTAAACAAGATTATGAATGGTTAATTACCCAAAAAATAATCGCACAGGAAATAGTTGGTAGATATGGAAAACCTATTTTTGGAAATTTCCGCAATGTTAGACTTAAAGCGACTTTAGATTCTCAAAAAGTGTTAACGTTAGACACCGTTGTTAATATTTTTAATATCAACCCAGCCTATCCGCTTCAATTTATTCTAGCGATAATTAATTCAACGCTTATT
>JBBSVZ010000142.1:18606-23471 GCA_038046545.1 Nanobdellota archaeon
TTCTCCTACCAGGTCAGCTTGTTTCAAATTCATTTCTTCCATTCTTATTTTTATAACCGTGCTCAAATCACTCTACATTTCGGTAATGAATATGTTCGTAATGTTCCAATTCCCAGATCTACAAGCAAAGCTGAACAACAGTTGATTGTTGTTCTTGTTGACAAAGTGTTGAAACTTAATGATAAATTAATGAAAATGGAAGAGAAAGAAGGTAGACAAAAAGAAAACCTCAAACGTGAAATAGAAGCTCTAGATGAAGAGATTGATGAAAAGATATACCGAATCTATTCAATATCTGATTCTGAGCGTAAGATTATAAAAAAATCGCTCGGTCAAGAATAATTCTTCAAAGTTACTTCTTCAATTTTAACTGCCCAAGTCGGTTCTATTGAAGTTATATCTAACTTAGTCTGATAGCACACAGCTTTCTTTAAAGCGAAATCAACAATTAGACTGCCAGGTTTTATCGGATTTGGAATTTCAGTTGGTCCAGCCAATCTATGGATGCGTTCAAGTTCACTTGAACTCAGGCGATCCCGGAGAAGATTCTTAACAACATAAGATGGTACTTTAAGAACCTTATAACTAGTCCCATTCTTAATAAACAGCTGCAGATCCATACGGTTCGATGGTAATCTCTTGTTTTTATAGTTTGCGGAAAGGTAAAGGTTATATTTTCGGTTTACTTGGAAAACAAGAATGAATCCTAGGTTACGTCGCAACGGCGGGAGGTCATTTCTTGTTTTTTCGAGTGTCGCATTCGAGGGTTTTGCCGAATGAAACCAGCTATTTCTCAAAAGGCTTTAAAAAGGTCAAAAACAAGAACAAAGAAGGAAAGAGGCAATATGAACTATACTGATTACTTCAATAAACATTCATCACAAGTATGGTTAATCTATATTATTTATGCTTATTTAGCTATGTTAATCTCGATTTTTGCTTATGGTGCAGGAGGGCTAATAGTGTCAATATTATACTCCACACTTCTCATTGTTGTTGGAGTTGTGTTCTTAAGGCAAATATTGCCTTCCAAAAGTAAGCGCTAAAAATATTATAAATAATATTCCCATTGCTCCAATTGTATAAATCAACCAGTTAGTTAATTTTTTCTTCTCGATGGAATTTTCTATGCCTTTTGATAGGAAAATCCACGAAAAACCTGATATCAGATATATTATGATTGCTCCAGCTGTGAGTAAACCTGCATTTGCTTCAAGAAAACTAATCCTATCTCGTAATTTTATGTTTTCTTTTTGAACTCCATGTAATTCTTCTGTTCGATTATAGAGCGTATTTTGCGCAGTTTCTAATTGGGCATTACAGCCTTTAAGTTGATTAGCATAATTTTGGTTTTGGTTTGTTAAATTCTGAAGGTTTGAAGTGCAACTTCCTAAAAGTGTTTGGCATTGAGTTGATGTATTTCTTGTAGCTGATAACTCGATTTCACAGGGGTTTTTTTGCCCTCCAAAAAAAGGTATTTCGCAACCTGTAAGAACTACTAAATAAGCCATCATTAGTATTGTCAATTTTTTCATTTTCATGTGTGTATTATTGTCTTGTAAATAAAACTATCCTTGAGTTTCATCGTCAGAAGTTGCTATTGAAATTTTCATAGTTACACACAGAAAACTATCATTTTATTGAGGGCTTTTTAAGTGATTCCGCAACCAATTTTTCCCACTTATTTTGTCGTTTTGTCAAGATTTCTATCTTCGCTCTCTCGGCAGGAGTTTTGCCATCAAATTGTTTTCTTATGAAGTTGTGAAATACTCTATGTCCGTCTATGTAATCTTATACTTGGTTTATTCCACGCCTTACTTTGTCAAATTCATTGAATTGAGAGTGATATCTTTCTATGCCGTTGTTAATCATTCCCTCACCCCGTTCTTGTCGTTTGTCGTCCATGTTTAATCACCTTAAACTATAATATCTATAAGTATATAGTATAAGTATATACACATTTGTATATTGTAGTATAGATTTATTAAATTATTAAACATCTACTACCAAAAAGTATATAAGTAACCTCTAACTATACACGCTTATGACTGAAAAAGCAGGGGCAAACGTGCTTATCGTGGGTAATAAGTGTTATCGTTGCAGTCACGAATGGAAGCCCGATAATGCGAAAGAACAACCCAGAGTTTGTCCTAAATGCAAATCACCTTATTGGGATAGACCAAGGAGAGAAAAATAAGTGAAAAACATTTTAACAGATTTTATTTTTGACATAAGAGGCGCAATACTTCTCGCTTTCATCGTTGCTGTAGGAATACTTACCTTACAAGCGTTGGCAAATAGCACCACTTCTCCAGAAGCAAAAAAAGTTGCTGAAAACGGTGTAACGGCACTTTCAATAGTCGGAGAAGCAGGAGCACCTGATGCAACAGATGTTCTTTTTTTAATTCTTAAAATCTTTTTAGGAATTCTCACAATATTAGGTTTGGCAACAGGAACAATACTTGGGGGAAAATGGGTGTTTGATAGAATAAACATTGAACAAGAATGAAAAAAAGTCAAGGACGTTGGTATACTCCTGAACAAATTGGGATTATCTTTGTAATAGTCATGTTTTTTGTAGTTGTGATAATCCTTGCAAATATTTTTGCCCCACATATCTTAAAATGGATATTATCACTTGTTGGTAAAACTCCCTAATGCAACAATGACGAACCTTAAACTTCAACACCCGCCGTTAAGAGAGAACCGCAATCCTAAACCCTTTTAAATTGAGATTAATCTCCCTCCCTATGCCTCAATTCGATGCCTACGGCATTGGAAACTCATTAATTGATTTCGTTGTAGATAGCGATGAGGATTTTCTGGCAAGGTTTGATTTGAAAAAGGGAGTCATGCAGCTAGTTGACCAGCATCAGTTCATTGACGTGATGAACCACCTGAAAAAGAAAAAAGTCACAATCCTGCCTGGCGGCTCTGCAGCAAACACGATGATAGGAATGTCGCGCCTTGGCGCAAAAACAGCGTATTCCGGAAAAGTCGGGGATGACTTTCACGCCCAGCAATACATCAACGGGCTGAAGAAAGCAGGGGTAAAGCCTAACGTGATTTCTGAGAAAGGCATTACAGGGACTTGCATCAGCCTCGTCACAAAAGACAAGGAAAGGACAATGGCCACTTGCCTCGCGAAGTCGAGCGAAATGGAGCCTGACGATATAAACTGGACAGAGTTGGGCAAAGCAAAGTTAATCCATTTGGAGGGATACCAGCTGAACACTCCAAACCAAACGCAAGTGATGGAGCAAGCAATGGCTTTTGCAAAACAAAAAGGAATTTTGGTATCATTTGACTGCGCAGACCCTTTTGTTGTAAAAAGATACAAGGAAGAAATCAAAAGAATAATCTCGAAGTATGCTGACATAATTTTCCTGAACGAAGCGGAAGCGAAAGAGCTTACAGGATTGCATGCTGCAAAAGCAATCAAAAAAATCGGAAAAAAAGATCACATTGTTGCACTTAAGCTCGGAAAGAAAGGCAGCCTGATAAAAAAAGGAAATAAAATAATCAAGATTCCAATTCACAAGGTAAAAGCTATTGACACAACAGGTGCAGGAGACCTTTTTGCAGCGGGAATGCTTTACGGAATATCAAAAGGTGCAAGCCTGAAGGAGTGCGGCATGTATGCAAGCTTTCTTGCAGGAAAAATTGTCTCGCAATACGGCGCATATTTAGGAAAAATAGATGAAAGAGGGCTGAAAAAATGGATGAAGCATTAGCGTGGACTTTAGTCGGATTCACTGCTGGGTTTTTCACAAGCGTTGGAGCTATTCCCCAGATATGGAAAGGCATTAAGACAAAAAAAATGGATGACCTTTCAGTTCCCATGGTTGTATTGTATTCCTGCGGCGCAGCGCTTTGGTTCGTTTATGGGCTTTACCTGAAAAGCTGGCCGATGATAATCGTTAATATTATATTTATTATTGGGCAGATGGTTCTGGTTTATTTGAAGATGAAGTACCGGCATAAGGAAGAGGTTTCAGAGCCGATAACAGATGCTGTGAAGCAGTAATTACCGATTTAGCCTATCGCCATTAAAGACTGATTTTATAAATAATAAATATTTACTAAGATAAATGGCAATAATGACATCTGCCAAACTTGATAGGCTGGACCCAAAAGAAGCAGAAAGGAGAACTGGAGTTCTAAAAAGTCTTGAAGATACTGTAATGCCCAAAGCTCTAAAATATCTGCCTGCAGACAGAACAAGATTATGGCAGCCAGAAGATATCTTAAAAGTTGATTTTACTCAAGACGGTTGGGTTGAGCGAATTAAAGAAATTCAAGATTGTGCAAGCGGACTTCCTACAAGTATACTGGCAGTTACAGGGGGGAATGCGATTACTGAAGGCGCAATTACAAATTATGAATCTCAGCAAGCTAATGCTTCTCATATAGATTGGAATCCCGAAGGCGAGGATGGTCTTTACAAAATTTTTGCAATGCGGTGGACTGCAGAAGAAATGAGACATGACCGTGGATTAGCAGGAATTCTTAGTTACGGCGGAAGAACAGACATGAGAATATTCAATACCGTAACACAAAATCTTGTTGCAAATGGCTTTAACCCAGACAAATTAGGAGATCCATACCACGGAGTTTTTTACCCTGTAGTCCAGGAATACGTCACACTTTTATCTCATAGGCATACTGGCCAACTAGCCGATCAGCACGGAGACTTTATTCTTGGAGAGCTCTGCACAAGAGTAGGAGGGGATGAAGATAGGCATTATCTAGCATATAATGTCCAGGCAAAAGGAATAATCAAAGCAGACCCTAAAGGAGCTTTGGAATCAATTCTTTCATTAATGAAAATCACGCTCCAGATGCCAGCATTATTGATGAGCAAT
>JBBSVZ010000143.1:0-4977 GCA_038046545.1 Nanobdellota archaeon
GCCTTACCGAAAAAGGCACTGTAATGTACGGAGCTTTTTGGTGCCCGCACTGCGCTAGAACAAAAGCCAGATTTGGAGCGGCCTTCAAGGAAATTAAATATGTTGAGTGCGACCCAAAAGGAGAGAATGAGCAGTCACTTCTTTGTATAGACAAGAACATTGACAAATATGACACCTGGGAATTCGCTGACGGCTCAAGGCTTATTTCAGAGCCAACATATATACAGCTGGCTGAAAAAGCAGGCTGTCCTGTTCCAGAGGCGAAGTAATGGTAAACTTACCATCAATTCCACTGGTTCTTGGAACTGCCGCTGTAGACTCAATCAATCCCTGTGCAATAGGAGTCTTGATTTTGCTTATATCAACACTGCTTCATCTTTCAAAAGACAAAAAAAAGATGCTCGCAGTTGGTGTGATTTATATCAGCACAGTATTCGTGACTTACCTTGCCGCAGGATTGGGGCTTTTGACCATAATTCAGAAGCTTCAGGTTGCCAAGCCGCTTGGAATCTTTGTCGGTGGCCTAGTTATTATATTGGGTTTAATTGAAATCAAGGATTTCTTTTGGTATGGCAAAGGAATATCATTGGCGATTCCTCCCGAGAGAGCAAAGCAGATTGAGCAGTACATAAAGCACGTAACCGTGCCTGGCGCAATTTTTCTTGGCGCATTCGTCGCAGCTGTTGAGCTCCCCTGCACTGGCGGCCCATACCTTGCAATAACGACTGTGCTGGCAAAGATAGGATTCAGCTTAAACGTGTTCCTTCTGTTAGTCCTTTACAACTTCATCTTCGTCCTGCCGCTGATAGTTATATTGGGTTTGGCGTTCTTTGGTGTGAGTACAGAGGCACTGCAGAAGTGGAAGACACAGAATCGCACATGGATGCGCCTCGCAATAGGGCTCGTGATGCTGGCTCTTGGTGTTCTATTGATATTGTTCGCGATGGACATCATTAAACTTGCGATAACCATCTGATTTTTTTTCTCTTTTTTTTATTTTTCTTGAATAGCAATCTCTAATTTTATTAATACAAGTACTCCTGCTGCTTAAGAATGAAAAACAGCGAGATAGCGGCGATATTCTACCAAATTGCCGACCTATTAGAGTTGCAGGATGTCCAATTCAAGCCACAGGCTTACAGGAAGGCTGCCAGGCTGCTCGAAGGAATGTCAGAGGATATCGAGGAAGTAGCTAAGGCTGGAAAATTAAAGGAGCTGCCAGGTATTGGAGAGGCTTTGGCTGAAAAAATAGAGGAGTATATCAAAACGGGAAAAATTAAACACTTGGCAGAACTGAAGAAAAAAATTCCAGGTAATCTAGACAAAGTGCTTGAAGTTCAAGGTGTTGGTCCGAAGCGTGCAAAAATGTTGTATGACAAACTTAAGATTGACTCTGTTGAAGCATTGGAAAAAGCTGCGAAAGAAGGGAAGATAAGGAATCTTGAGGGTTTAGGCGAGAAAAGCGAGCAAGAGATGCTAAAAGGAATAGAGCTGCTCAAGCGAGGCCAGGAGCGGATGCTTTTGGGGGTCGCTCTACCAATAGCAAGAGATATTGCTGAAAGACTTAAGTCGCGCAAAGAAGTTAATCAGATAGAGATAGGCGGCTCAATTCGGAGAAGGGTAGAAACAATCGGCGACATTGACATATTGATAACTTCAACAAGCCCTTTGAAAGTTATAGATTATTTCACTAAACTTCCTGATGTTGATAGGATTCTTGCAAAAGGTGACACGAAGTCAAGTGTTATTCTTAGAAACGGAAAACAGGTTGATTTGCGTGTACTTGACGACAAATCATTTGGTTCTGCATTGCAGTACTTCACAGGCAACAAAGACCATAATGTAAAACTGAGGACAATAGCAATAAAAAAAGGGCTGAAACTCAGCGAGTACGGACTATTCAGGAAAAAAGACAATAAACTGATTGCTGGAAAAACAGAGCAAGAAGTTTACGAATCGGTGGGATTGCAGTACATCGAGCCAGAAATGCGAGAGAATCAGGGTGAAATTGAGCTTGCCGTGGCAGGAAAATTGCCGAAACTAATCGGATACAATGATATCAAAGGAGATCTTCAAATGCACACGAGAAACAGCGACGGTATAAACACAATAAAAGAAATGGCGGTTGCTGCAAAAAAACTCGGCTATGATTACATTGCAATAACAGACCATTCTCAATCAGAAAGAATCGCTAATGGGATGAACCCAGAAAGATTGCTGAAGTACATTAATGAAATTCGCAGAGTAGAAAAAGAGATTAAAGGTATGAGAATATTTACAAGCTCTGAAGTTGACATAAAATCTGACGGTTCGCTTGATTACCCTAACGACTTACTTAAAAAACTAGACATCGTTTCTGTTTCAATTCACTCGGGCTTCAAAATGCCTAAGGAAAAGATGACAGAGAGAATTTGTTCGGCATTGCAGAACAAGCACGTTGACATATTCAACCACCCAACCGGAAGATACATCAACAGGCGCGAGCCTTATGACTTTGATTTTGAAAAGATGGTAAAAACCGCTGTAAACAATAAAATTCATCTGGAAATAAATGCTTCGCCTGAAAGGTTGGATCTCAAGGATTCCCTCATAAGGAGGGCAAAAGAGTTAGGCGCAACATTCACGATCTCAACTGACGCGCATTCGGCAGTCGGCCTTAAATCAATGGAGCTTGGGATAGCAATGGCGAGAAGAGGCTGGCTCGAAAAAAAAGACGTGATAAACACTCTCCCGCTTAAAAAATTAAAAAAGCATTTCAAGAATATTTAATTTATAAGAAAAAAAAGAAAAAGTAAGCAGAGCATTGCAATCCTGTTGATATAAATTATTGTAATTGCTGCTACAATATTTTATTTTTTTAACAAACCGATCAAGAGCAATCAAGTAATAAATCAAACTTTGGCTTTATCTTTTTCTTCTTGTAAAGATTACGAATGTAAAGAACAATATTTTGCGCAGCTTACAAAAACACGAGGCACTGATGCTGCTTTTTCTGACTTGAAGGAGAGGTATAAAAACGACAGTTTCGTTCGAGCGTACTGCCACCAGTATTCTCATGCGATCGGAAGGGCTGCAGCTGAAAATAGCATTTCAGTCGCTGATGCTTTTGCAATTGGAGATAGTTTTTGCTGGTCTGGATATTATCATGGTGTTATGGAAACATATCTTGCCAAGGAAAAAAAAGAAGACATCCCGAGCAAAATCAACAGTTTCTGCAGCGAAGTTCCAGGAAAAAGCAATTATTCTTTTGATTACTACAACTGCGTTCACGGGCTAGGGCACGGTGTTATGTTCATCAGCGGCAACGAATTGTTCGACGCGCTTGAGTTATGCAACAGCTTAAACGGTTTATGGGAGCAGCAGTCATGCTGGAGCGGCATCTTCATGGAAAACGTGATGACAGACAACAAAGACCACTTCACAAAATATTTGATACCAGACCAGCCGCTATATCCCTGCAGTGCAGTAAAGAAAAAGTACAAATCAATTTGTTTTCTAATGCAGACTTCATACATGCTGAAAATTGCTAATTACAACTACAGCAGGGTTTTCGAATATTGCGGAGCAGCTGGAGGACCATACATCGATTACTGTTACCAAAGCCTTGGCAGGGACGCATCAGGCAACAGTGTTAGCGATGTTGAACGAACTAGGACAACTTGCATGCTCGGAAAGAATTACCGACAACAATCTAACTGTGTAATAGGCGCTGTCAAGGATTTCATTTCCTATCACCATTCCGATATTCAGGCAAAGCGATTGTGCGCTTCGCTGCCAATGGAGTTGCAAGAAGTTTGCTCTACGACTGCTGAAGAATATTACAAGACATTCTGGACTCAACCTGCGCGGCCTTGAGCGCTAATAATAATTTTCCCCTGATAAGATTTATAATCAAGATGCTAGTACGTTTTCTATGTAGGGCCCATAGTCTAGCGGTTATGATGCCGCCTTCACACGGCGGAGGCCACCGGTTCGAATCCGGTTGGGCCCATTTTTCAGAAATTCATTGAAATTGTCAGATTCGAACCGGTACTTCGATGGCCACCGGTTCGTGTTGAAAATCCAGAGGTTTTTCAACACCGTCGGAAACGTTCATCGTTTCCGAGGAATCCGGTTGGGCACATAGAAACCTTTTTATATCTTCTATCTCAGGAAGTTTTTGGGGATGGCACACAAAGAGAAGAAAGGACTCAACATATTCATAATTATACCTCTCGTAATCCTCGTAATTTTTCTTTTATTAGTTGCTTTTGTTTACGCCATGGGCGGCGCGAGCATCGACAAGGGCATTCCCTCAACTGGAATTGTCGTTATTAATGTCCCTTTCAATGGCAACAATCAAGAATACTTTCCAGTTCAGTGGCAGGTTGCTGGCGGAAAGCAAACTTTGGTATCGGGCGTTTTCTTTTCAGACCTGCCTTCACAGTCTGACTTTTCAAAAAGCCCCCCTCCAGACCAGACTGGCTACCTTGGTTGGATTCCGGCTCAGGAAAAGACTTTGTCTAATGGCGAAAAGGTTTTTGAGGCAATGATTCCAAATGCTTATCCAGTCAACAACATCAGAATTTATGCGCTTATCGGCGAAACTCATTACTGGTCGCAGGAATACCAGGTGACGCCATGAGGCCTATCATTATATTGCTGCTTGTCATGCTTCTAAGTCTCTCCGCAGTTGCTGCTCAAAAATCAACATCATATAATGGCAAGACTTACTATGTGGTAAGTGCAGACGTCCCTTCTGAAAATTCAGGCAATGAAGTTTGCGCCAAAGTGGGCAAATCATGCGTTGGCTATACTGCTTTCACAACTGATGTGTGTAAGCAATTGCATCCAACAGCGACAATAAAATCAGGTGTGGACGGAAGCAAGGCAGGATTCTACTGCAATGGAGCTCCACAACAGGGAGTATGCGGCAGAGAAACAGATACTTGTGGCATTAGTCCTGCCTGCAATGTCAATGTTAAATGCAGCGAAGAA
>JBBSVZ010000144.1:0-1066 GCA_038046545.1 Nanobdellota archaeon
GTCCAATTACATACGGGCTCTTCACACCAGTCATTATGGTGATAACTCGAACTCGTCCTTGGAATTCCTTATTGATTCTAGCGCCAATGATTACTTGTGCTTCTGGAGAAAGATGTTCTGTTACTATTCTACCGATATTGTCGAATTCTTCGAGTTTCATATCTGGTCCGCAAGTAACGTGAATCAATGCTCCGGTTGCTCCTCGGTAATCAACGTCAAGAAGAGGGTGAGTCAAAGCTTGTTGACATGCTGTATCAACTCGTGAAGTTGAGTTATCTTCTCCAATTCCTATAACTGCTACATCTCCGCCTTTCATGATTGCGGAAACATCTGCATAGTCTAGGTTGATTAAAGAAGGCAGTGTTATTGTCTCAACAATTCCCTTGATCATTGTTGAAACTAGCTCGTTGGCAACTGCAAAAGCTTGTTCCATTGGTAACTGTCCTGCAATATCAACTAAACGATTGTTGTCTAGTACAATTACAGTATCGGTTACTTCTCTAAGCTCTTGCAAACCAAACTCTGCTTTGTCTATTCTAGCTTTTTCAGCTTCGAACGGCATTGTAACTACTGCGATAACTACTGCACCTGCTTCTTTTGAGAGTTGTGCAATTACTGGTCCAGAACCTGTTCCAGTACCTCCACCCATGCCAGATAGAATGAAAACCATATCCGAATTCGAAACAGCCTTCTTCAATTCAGCAAGAGCTTCTTTTGCAGCTTCTCTTCCTTTTGCTGGATATCCACCACAGCCAAGACCTCGAGTCAATTCTTTTCCTATAAGAATCTTCTCATCTGTCTTCGTGATAGATAAATGCAAAGCGTCAGTGTTTACGCCGTAGATAGTAGCTCCGTTGATGCCTTTGTTGAATAGCCATGTGGCCATGTTGCATCCGCAACCACCACAACCGAAAACTTTTATGTTAGCTTTTCCTGCTTTCAACTCGTCAAAGTTGATACTATTATGTTCAGCATTGCTTATCGCCTCTTTTGCAAAATCTAATACCATTTTTTGTCCTCCTTTCAGTCTATGGTCGTTTTTAACAAAATGTTTAAATACTAGCCA
>JBBSVZ010000145.1:0-2692 GCA_038046545.1 Nanobdellota archaeon
TTGACAGCGTTGTAGCCAAGAGAAATCAAGATATGCCCATTAGCACCTATTTAATGTAAAACGTCTTAAGACCCGGTCTGGCAATATAAACAGAATAGTTTAACTTTATATTAAGTCTTGAAAGGAGGCTTTTATATGGAGTTAGCAATTTTAAAAAAGAAGCTTGATGGTTTTAGGGGTACCAATGGATCGATACAAAAAGTATCTCCAGAAGTACTCTGGGAACTTCGGAACGCCTGGGAAAATTTCACAGGTCCCGCAGATGATTTCAGGAGAGACCTTGGAGTTAAACAGGGAACTCTTCGTAATCTTTTGGTAGAATCAAAAAAGTTGAATCATGTTCTTGCTAGTGCGGATGGTCTTGATTTAAGTGGGGCTATTAACAGTAAAGAACAGACGGCCGATGGCACTGGATCTGACAATGGTGTAAGTGTTAAATTAGAATTGATATTAGACCACGGGGAAAAGGTAATTCTGTTTCCGAACGTAGATACTTTGATTGATTTTTTAAGGAGGGCGGCATGATTTTGAGTACCAGGAAAACGAGTGTCTACCTCTGTAAGAATCCAACGGATATGCGGCTGGGATTTGATGGTCTGAGTGCTTTGATAAAGAAGTCATTTCGACAAAATCCACTTGGAGGACAATATTATGCCTTTGTAAATCGGCGTAGAACGAGTTGTAAAGTTTTTACGTGGGACGGTACGGGTGACGTCATTATTTCTAAAAGGTTGCATTTTGGTAGATTTTCTAGGCCTAATCCTAGATATAAAAAAAAGTTAAAACTGACGGCTACTGAGTTTGGTCAGTATTTTGAAGGATTAAATTTGTCTGGACGTCTTTTAGAGTCCAATCCAAATTATCGCCCCATAAAAAAACCATTGCGTTTTATTCCACCATATAGAAAACTTAGTTCTTACAATGGAGAAGGAACAACAAACACTTAACAAGAAGGTCAGTAAAATACGATCTCTCAGTGAGACGGAGAAAACTGCACTCATCTGTAATATGCAATATAAACTGAATCAGGCCAATGACAGAGTAGAGCGTCTGACGTGTGCTCATGAGACTGGCAAGTGTATTCTTTGTGTCAATAAAGACAAAACGATTGAGGAGCAAAATGAAGTAATTAAGGCTCTGCGAGCGAAGATTTATGGTCGATCATCAGAGCGCACGGGCAAAGGAAAGAAAGGGAATAGAGGAAATAAGAAAGGTAACTCGGGTAGGAGAGTAAGGCTCCCCAGTGAGCAATACCCAAACGCCAGAATTAAGGACGAGACAATTTCAGATCCAACTCCCCCAAAGTGTCCTGAATGCACAAAGGAGATGACCGATTCGGGATTAAGAGAAAGTTCAGAGCGGCTAGAGTTAATTCCAATGGAGATATTCATTGTACGACAACATCGGGTCCGGTACCACTGTAAGTGTTGTCAAAATGCGCTGCAAACGGCGGCTTTACCTGCTCGAATTGCTCCAAGCAGTTCACTTAATGATAGTGTTTTAATTGAGGCTTCTATTGCTAAATTTTATGATTTAATCCCGACTCAAAGATTTGCCAAGATGTTGAGTAGATCTTTGATTGATATCTCTGATAAACTATTGCTTTCAGCCCAGCATACCTTGGCCCAGGCTTTTTATTCAGTCTATTTAAAAATAAAAAAAGAAGCTCAGTCATCACGGTTAATTCACGCTGATGAATCACCTCATCGGATGTTAGAGGGAAATGATGAAAATCATTCGTGGTATTTATGGTGCTTCTGTACTCGAAATTCCGTTTACTTTGAGATCCACAATACTCGAGCAGGTACAGTCAGTATTAATTTTTTATTAGAAGCTCACTCCGTTCTCGTTCTTATGTCAGACGTTTATTCTGGTTATATCCGGACTATCAGAGAGGTGAATGAAAATCGCAAGGCTAAAGGTCTTCCATTGATAATATCCGCCCATTGCAATGACCATTCGAGGCGATATTTTTTCAATATTAAAGAGCATGAACAGGCTCAAAAAGTACTAGATGTTTACAAAGTAATTTACAAGATTGAAGCGGATGTTCAGAATATGCTTGCAGAACCAAAATATATTGAGCCTGCTAACTCAAGAAAAGCTTTAGAACTCCGCCAGACAATGGATCCCTACTTCCAGAAGATCTATAATATATCGTGTGAAATTCTATTGGAGAATCCTCCGACTTCAGGCATTGGGCAGGCTGCAAGCTATTTTTTAAAAAATCTTCGTGGACTAACAGAATTCATGAATGATCTGGACATACCCATTAATAATTCTTTTGCCGAAAGAAGCATTAGAAATCCTGTAATTGGGCGCAAAACATGGCTTGGTACGCATTCCGAAAGGGGCGCAGTAACTACGGCTGTTCATTTTTCACTTTTAGAGTCTTGCAAACTAAATGGACTAAATCCCAGGGAGTACTACAACTATCTAGGACAGCTCTGTCGAGAAGGGAAAGAACTTATTACACCATATGAGTACAAGCAAAAGATTAAGACAAAACCCCCTCCTTCTCCCGCTGAACCAGCATAAAAATAACTCAGAGTCTAATTGAACACTTTCAAATTTTTGAAAACTCCGTATACTTGCCTCACCTCACACGGGTAAAAAATTCTCTTTTTTGTTGAATACCCGGGTCTTAAGACGTTTTACGCTTGGGCTGCTGGTTTGACGTCTCCTTTCTTCA
>JBBSVZ010000146.1:0-2130 GCA_038046545.1 Nanobdellota archaeon
ATGGAGGTGTACAATGTTCAAAATATTAAAATTATTAAGTGTGGTCGTAATCTTTTTTGTGGTCACTGGATGTGTAGAAAAAGACTGGATGGGAATAGATGGAAAACCTTACAAATTCGAGAAAGAAGCCTTTTACCAGGAAGGTAAGGCAGGACCAAAGGACGCTAAGGATGAACCGTTCCGTGAAGAGGTGGCAGGTAACCGGGCAAGAGCAGAGATGCTAAAAACTTTCGACGCTTATCTATCCTATTTGATGGAGGACTACAAAGGGACTGAGGGAGTAAATATAGAACGTGCACTAAAAACCTTTTTTGCTGGGCATATCAGCGGGGCAAGGATTGTCGCCCATCGCAAAGAAAAAGGTGATATAATTGTGGCACTCTGTAAATTGGATTTAAAATCGTTGAAAGATACAATAGAACTTCAACAAGAGTTAAGCCGTGAAGCTCGTGATTGTATTAAAAAGAATGCTGAAACATTCTTCAAGAAATTAGAGAAAGAAGAAGAAAAAGGTCTTGAATAATCTAACATCTTCCCTTGTAGTACGTTATTTGGGTGTGACTATTCTTAAACAATTGGGAGTATATCCGGGGCATCCACAATTGTCGTAGTAGAGCAGGGCTTGTCCCTGCCCTGTGTAAATGCAATACAAGCTAACGACGGACAACCACGAGAGTTGTCCCTACAATGGTTATGCGGCAAATTAAGGTTGACACAACAATAGATGTTTTGGACATTTTCTTTATACTGCCGCAGAAAGGTTTAGTTCACAACAAGTCAATGTATTGTATTGGAAGTAACCTACTATTGTTAGCCCGACAATTTGGATAGGAGGTGTTAATTAACACAATGCCGGATAAAATTTCAGAAAAGGAAGCTACACAGCGGATATTAGCTGCTATGCAGGCTTATAGCAAGAAACACGTTTACCATGAGTGCCTTGCAAACGATAGCAATTGCAAAGAAGTGATAAGAGCACACTCTGTTCAGTCTAGTCGTGTTTTAGATGCTATTGCAAAAGATGGTCATGTTTACATGTTTACATCGTACAATGAGCAACATACGCGTTTGAAGCGAATTGGTAAAAACTGTGCTACTACATTTACAGGTTTTTGTGCCGTACATGATACAAAACTATTTAAGTCAGTCGATTTTGGAGATCATTGCCATTTTGACCCGAACAATACCCAGCAAGTAGTACTTCTCTCACTTCGTGCAACCGCAAAAGAATATTGGACTAAGCTGAATATATGCAAATGTGTTCAGCTCTGGATGAACAAAGCAAAGGAGAATGATATTGCGTCACTTCAAGACGAATACCACACAGGACTATTCATCAAGAATTCGCATAGTCATAGTCTTTGTTCATTTTATGAAGGTACTCAATCTTCTAAAAGACGACTGGAGCGAATGTACAAATCTCTGCTTACACAGTATCGCCGAGCAAAATACAGTCTTTCGCAAACCAAAGTTTACCAATTTCCATCTATTTCAAACATAGTAGCAGCGTCTGTGTTTTCTCCAGAATTTGACTATAAAGGCAACAGAATTGAGTCTTTTTTACCACATAGAGATGTTGCAGATATTGCACTCAATGTGTTTCCACTCGAAGGAATCACATGGGTAGTATTCCTTTTCCATAAGCGATTTGCGAACAAACTTGCGCCAATATTTGCTCAGTTAGATTCCTTTAGTACACAAGATCGTGCTGTTGCTTTGAGTAAGATGATCATAGTAAACTGTGAAAATGTCGCGTTCTCTCCAGAATTTATTGAAAGTCTAAAGGAAGATGAAAAGTTACGAATAGAATCCATTTTTGATGACACAGTCGTTATGCCATCCTCATATGATTTTATCCCAGACTTAAACTTTTTTTGAAACATTAGCGTTTAGGTCAGAGTCAGCGTTAGACCTTAAAAATTGATCCCAGCTATGGCCCATGACCGATTACTGCTACTGAATAATTTTTATTGACAAAAACAAACCTGTATGGTATAGTGAAAATTACAAAAAAGAGTCTATGGACAAAAGAATTGATAATTACAAACCAAATATTATTTTAGGAGGCAAAAAATGGGGAAACTGGGGACATCGCCTATTTAAATTGAGTGTGAACAAAACAATTGCCTA
>JBBSVZ010000147.1:0-1202 GCA_038046545.1 Nanobdellota archaeon
TATCCAAAACTGTTTTCTCGTCAATTGTTATGGAAAGTTTTTGTTTCATTTTAGTGGGCTGGAGCTGTTGGTTTTGGCGCAGACTTGTACAAACCAGAAATTGAACTGCCAATAGCGTAGACTGAGTCATACAATCCTTTCACAGAATTTCTTACAATCTTGCCGGCAACTCTCGGCGCAGCAACTAAATAAGGAGTTTTATCTCTTTTCTGGTCTTCTGGAGTTTCTTCTTTTGATTTCTCTTTCTTTTGACCACGGGACATGAAAAGCTTGTACGCAAAAGTTAGCAATGCTGCTCCGGGAACCTGAAGCGCAGCTGGCATCAGCAATGCGTTCAATAGAACAGGAATTCCAAGATACTTGTAAGCGCCAATCAGATCCTTTTTGAAATTCGGCTTGATTGTTTCACTATAGATTCCCTTAAAAGTCTTCTTCTTGACTAAATGGTCTACAATGTAATACCCAAGAATAGCCGGTGGAAAATATAAAGGAACATTCATTATTGATCTTCCAATAATTCCTGCTGCAGTTGCATAATTGGCGTATGAGGTTGCACTTACTGCATTCACTATTCCCTGCTGGGCCAGATTCATATATTTGTAAGCTGGATAAATTATACCCGCAGTCTGGATTGCTCCAGAAATCATCTCGTCCCTGAAATGTGCACTAGAAAATTTTCTGCCTTGGACAATTTTCTCTCCCCCAGCATAAGAAAGAGGCACTACTATTCCATCTCTTCCTTTATTGACAACACTGGAGAGCGAACTTGCCCCATTTTGCATGCCAAGAAATGCAGTGGTAGCTGCTGCTGCACCCAATCCTAAAGAAACGTCAAAAGTTTTCTTGAAAAGGTCGCCGGTTTCATTAACTACGCTTTCCAAAGTTGTTGCTGGTTTTTTTGGTTCAGCTGGCTTTTCGTGTCCAGTTTCTCCAGTAGCATGTGTATTTAGAGCTGCATTAGCATGAGCAGCATTTGTCGCTTGCTCAAGCCCGCTCGGAGGATGCTCATCTGCCATTTTGCTCGGCCTCCAGCAATTTTTTCACAGCGAATTCTACAACGTGGCTCTTGTTGCGAAACTTGCCAGTAGAAAGAGATATCATTATCTTCTGCACTAATTCCTCATCCAAAGTCACGCTTAGCTTGTGTTTCATTCAAAGCAAACGTTCACAGCAACGCATGCTTCACCCCCGACGTCAAAATT
>JBBSVZ010000148.1:0-2873 GCA_038046545.1 Nanobdellota archaeon
CAGACGTGCTGGATACAGAGCTTACAACCCCGGTTATGTTTAACCCTATTTCATCGTTGTTATATATCGTCGCCACTATATCCATCGTTATTCCCACTTCCTCGTACCTTATCGTCGTTACCGTAACTCCCTGCTGTGTCGTTGTCTCAGGTATGGGCACTTTGTCCACGCTCGCAATCTTTACGGGGTCTCCGCTCTCACACGTTATCGTTGTGTTCGCAAGTATACTTGCGTCTCCTTTTTCATACGTTAAATCAAATTTACCGGGCATTACTGTTGGGTAACTGCCTATCGTCATTGCTTTTATTGCCTGTGGAGTTATTTGGTTGAAGATTATGTATGAATTATCCGGGTTTATTCCAATCTTCGTTAAATTGCTTGTGTTTATTTCATATATCTTCGTGGATATTCCCACCATCCTTCCCGCTACGTCATTGATTTCAATTATTTTGCTTATTTTACCGATGTTTTCAGGTATGTCATAAATCTGTATTGCATTCAACCTTGCATCCACCACAGGCGCGGCACCCGGAAACTGCCTCTCAATCAAATCCAGCATGAACTTCGGTTTGACGTTATTTAGCTGAAATAATCTCGGTTCTTTATCAACTGCGTAAGACACAGTTATCAGGGAAAAAACAGAGGCAAAACCTGTTATTGCTAAATATTTTCTACTGCGCTTCATTACTTGCCATCCGTTGTTGTTGTCGTGCTATTATCAGCACTTGCGCCTGTGCTTGCGTTTGTTTGTGGGGCATCGTGAGGTCCAACCGGCTTAGTCGGTTTTACAGGCTTTTTTATTCCTCCTATGGGTTTCACCGGCTTAATCGGATGAACCGGCCCAGTGGGCTTCACAGGCTTGACGGGGCCGATTGGTTTCACGGGACCTACCGGCCCCACAGGGTGATCAGGGCCCACAGGTTTAACCGGACCTATAGGATGAACCGGTTTCACAGGTAATACTTTACCTCCGCCTGTAACAGCGCCGGTTACACCTCCAGAAGTACTCCCGCCGTTTACTACGCCGGTAGTTACGCTGCCGGCGCTTCCGCCAGTTGATACTCCCCCTGCAACATCAACCGAGGTGTTTCCAGCCGACGTTCCAAGCTCTATCAATACCTGCTGTACTTTATTTGTCGGTACTTTCTTGCCGCTTTTATCCTTCACTATTATCGTTACTCCCGAATTTCGCTTCTGCTTTTTTGCCTCTATTTTAAGGTTTCTTTCATCGTTCTTTCTCTTCAATGCTTCATCCCACTCATCCGCTTTTATCTTGTTCGCCGCATCCCATTCAGCCTGCCGCCTGTCACGCGCATCCTGCTTCTCCTGCTGGAACCTGTCTTTTGCATCTTGTATTTCCTGCCTATTTTTATCAAACTCGGCTTTCCTCTCCGCATTCTTCTGATTCCTCTCGTCTTCTTTCGCCTTCATTCCATTGTCAAATTCAGCCCGCTTCTCCGCAAAGGCTTTCTTCATCTCCTCATCCCGTTTCTTGCTCTGTTGGTGTATCTGTTCCGATAAACTCAGCTCTTTTTCTTCAGGCTTTGCCTTGTTATTCTCGTTATGCTTGACGACTTCCTTTACAGGATGAATTGGTTTTTTATCATGCTTTGGTTTTATATTTTTTCCATTATCTATGCCTGATGTATCCGCGGCAGCATTATTATTCCCGCTGATGTCGGCGACAGCTCCTTCCGAGGCTCCCGCTTTTCCTTTCCAATTAGGAACTTTCACAAATACTTCTCTTGCTTCGTCTCTGTTCCTGCCGGCTCCGTTTTCATCCATGGCTATTATCTTGTAATAATACTGCGTTGTTGGCGTTACAAAGGTATCTGTGAAACTTACAACAGCAGAAACAACCCTTGTTTCTACTCTGTATTCCTTAGCGGTTTTTCCTCTCTTCAGTATTTCATACCCGGAAGCTCCATCCAACGGGCTCCAAGACAATACAACCTTGCCTCTGCTTTTACTCATCGCTTCGGCGCTTATTACTTTGATATTATTTACAAGGAAAGATGAAGCATCTGTTTCGTCGCTGTCATTTCCACCGTTGCCATCAGTGGACGAACTCGTTCCATTATCCTTGTTTTGCTTGGAATTCCATTTAGGAACTTTTACAGTAAGAACTTCAGCGTTTTCCAGCCTGCCTACGGTTCCATCAGAAGCTTTTGCTATTACGGCATAATAATACGTTGCATTGGGTTTCAGTGTGGCATCATCAAATACCGCCGTGCCGGAAACAACCTCTCCAGCAGACTTAAATACTTTATCCTGCTTTGTTTTCCTGTACACCTTATACGTTGTCACATTATCCAGCGTATTCCACGTCATGCTTAGTTTGGCACTGCTTGAGCTAAGGGCTAACAAACTTGAGGCTTTTAAGCCGCTTGCTTCAAGAATTGAAGTATTAACCGTATTATTTCCACCGGAAACTATAGTACCCGCAGACCCTTCCCAGCCATAGATATATATCTTGGAGGAAAGTATGTCCATTACGTACAGCTTGCCGTCTTGCGTTACTTCTATGCCTCCTGTTGACCTGAATGCGCTTTTACCAGATCCTCCCTTGAATTCCTGCAATAATGTTCCATTTCTGCTGAAAATGGCTACTTCCCTCAATATGGTGTCGCTCACGTATATTGTTCCATTCTTGTCAATCTTTACGTCAAAAGGATTCGATAAAACGCCTTTACCTATCTTGTTTACTATCCTTCCTGATTGGTCGAATTCCACAACTTCGTCATTATTCTGGCTGACAACCAGAATATCACCATTAGATGCAACGGCTATTCCTTGGGGGCTGGCCAACAGCTTTTTACCGCCAAAAGAACCGGCTTTTTTTCCGTTGAAAGTGCTGCCCAGTGCATCACAGC
>JBBSVZ010000149.1:0-5791 GCA_038046545.1 Nanobdellota archaeon
AGAAAACTGAATGCAAAATTAATCACTGGAGACCCTCATTTTGAGGAGTTTAAGGAAGCGATTGTAATTCAGTAATTTTTCTAATATTTGTTGTAGGGTATGTTAGCAAATAATGTTCGGAGTCGAATAATTAGGAGAAACTCCTTGAATTACTGAGGAATCACCATTGACATAAGCAGTTATGACTTTTCCTTCTATGCCATTAATCCGGACCACTCCAGCTTCTCTGAGAAAATCATAAATATGCGGTTTCCCGATAAGACTGTATTCATTGGGATGGTTTTCCTTCTCAATCTTGAATAACTCTAAAACCATTACTAAATCGTCCCCTAAAAATCCTGACGATGCAGCGATTACTCTGGCAGGCAGGCCTACTGTACCTTGAGGCAAACTTGTAATGGCGACTCTGCTTAAGTTCTGATAAATTGCCATAATCAGCTGAGGAATCTCAGTTTTATTTAAATTTAAGTATAAGATAGCCTTTCTTTATCTAAATGGCCAAAATTACCCGCGAGAAGTTCAAGACTCAGGACGATGTCTTCGACAGGTTCACGCAAGACACTATTCGTAAACTCATAGGCCAGAACCACTTCGAGGAAGACACCCTCAGCCCAATATTCATCGGCAAAGAGTCGAATGTTTTCAAGGCGGAGTCACGTAGAGGACCCGTGATTGTCAAGATTTACAGGCTGCAAACTTGCGACTTCAACAAAATGTATTCTTACATCAAGAATGACCCACGCTTTACAAAATTAAGAAAGCAGAGGAGGAATGTTGTTTTTGCGTGGTGCCAGCGCGAATACAGGAATCTTTTCGGTGCGCGTGAAGCAGGAGTCAGAGTGCCGCTGCCGTTTGCTTTCGTCAATAATGTTTTAGTGATGGAATTCATTGGAAATGAAAGCGTAGCTTTGAAAGTAAAGGATGATTATCCACTAGATCCGAAGGCCTTCCTAGACGAAAGCCTGGATAACATGATGAAGCTCGTAAAAGGTCGCTTAGTGCACGGTGATTTGTCACCATTCAATATTCTCAACTGGAACCAAAAGCCGATTTTCATAGACTTCTCGCAATCCATGCCCTCAAAATCCTTAGGTGCAGACCAGCTTCTTGCAAGAGACGTCAAGAATGTTCTGAATTTCTTTAACAAGAAAGGAGAAAAGAGAGATTTCGATACAGTCTACAACAGTCTTCTGAAAGAACTCCGTAAGAATCAATGAAGTACTTTTTGAAAGTAAATTATATATACTTAAAAAAGGAAATAAATATCGGCAATGAATAGAAATCTTGATTCAGGCAATATTCTAAGAGTAGTTGTCATCATGTTTTTGTTCGTCTCATTGTTCTTTATTGTAAAAAACTTGGATTCATTTACAGGATTTTTAGTTACTAGCCAAACTGGGTCGGACGTTTCAGCAAATGGCATCGTCGATAGCAATCCGATTTCCATACCTCCGAAAAACAATGTGCAGATGGCTAAGTCAGTTTCGACAGCTTCTATTGGGGGTACAGATTGGGTTGTTCATCCTGAAGTCATAAATCACCTAAATGCAGTTAATAATTACAGAGCACAAAACGGATTGCCAGCATTAGTGCCCTCAGTGAAGCTCACACAGTCTGCAGAATGGATGGCAAACGATATGGGCAGTCATGATTATTTTGGACATGTTGACTCTTTGGGAAGAAATATTGACACAAGGTTTCCAGCATTCGGATATACATTCAATACATGGATTTCTGAAAATGTAGCAGCTGGCCGAGAAACGGGAGTGACAACTGCTGATGATTTGTATTATCATTGCGATGAATATTCAGGTGGAGTCTGTATACGCTATGGGCATAGAAATAACATGCTTAACCCCAATATTATTGCGATCGGAATAGGATACGCTTATTATCCAAATGCAGATTATGACTGGTACTGGACAGAAGATCTTGGTGGCGTTTTAGACGAACAAGCAAATTACATTTCCTCCGGACAAGGACCTCTTTCTTGCAGCGGTCCAATTGACAGACAATCGAATAGATGCAGAACAGAGTGCGGGGCTTCACCTCATTGTAATGGCTTGGTGGCTGGAGACGACATAGGTTATTGTGGTGCTGGAGGAGATCCTGCTATTCACGATGAGTGCAGCTCAGATTGCCAACCGGTTGACAGGCCTGACATGTTGTGCAGGAAAGTTGGAGTATCTGATTGTTCGGGTAGTCAGGAATGCGATGGTGAGCGGGCAGGAACAGGCAACTGCGACTTGAACTGCATTTATGTTTCTTCTTTTACAGGACATTCAATGGGAAAAGGAGACGTTAACTGTAACGATAAAATCGATTCAGTCGATGCACTCTACATTCTCAAAGATGTTGCCCAACTCATTCAACGAAGCAGTACTTGCCAAATTGGAAAAGCATATCAGCCTGCCATGGATACAGAACCAAACGGCGTTATTAATGCTGTTGATGCGCTTAACATTCTCAAAGCAGTCTCTGGTTTAGCAAGTCCTGTAAATAATATGGTAGGCAACCCTGGTGCGCTTGATTCAGATAGTGATGGAATTTCAGATGCCTGGGAACTTCAATATTCTTGCCTGAATCGATTTGTTGCGGATGCAACTTCTGATTCTGATTCAGATAGTGTCCAAGCTACTTTTGGACCAGTACGAATGGATAATGCAGCAGAAATAATCATAAGATCTGATCCCTGCAACACTGATTCTGATGGTGATGGATTCAGTGACGGAGCTGAATTCTATTTGGGTACTGACCCACTCGATAACTGTGGGCCTAATGCCTGGCCGGCAGATATAGTCTCAGGTGGGATTCCTGCTAGCACAAATAGAGTAACAGTTTTAGACCTTACAAGCTTTCTTGCTCCAAACAGGTTCATCAATACAAATATCGGAGATATACCAGGTAATCGCCGATGGGATATAGCCCCAGGAAAAGGACCATTCTCAAAGGATATTAATGTCCAAGACATTACACTTCTTATCTCATTAGCTCCACCAATGTTCGGCGGCCAAAGAGCGTTTAATGGGCCAACTTGCACACCTTGAGTAACGTTAACTTCCATCTGGATTGAAACCTTAAAATGTTTTATATATGAGGCAGGTATTACCCTTTTCATGAGAACCGCAATTATCGCATTAATCTTGCTGACCGTTGTCCTGGCTGCGTGCAACATCGCGCCGCCTTCAGTAACCCCTCCGGTGCAACCCCCTCTTATTGTACCGACAGGTGGAGACCTGAAAAAATTGTCATCGGATTCTGATTTAAGAGAATTCATTCTCAAAGCAGCAGCGACGCAATTAAGCGGTAGTTATGGAGGATTTAGAGGAGGTATTATGACTGCGGGAGGAGTCGCGATGATGGAAAAAAGTTCTGCCGACTCTGCGGGAGCTCCTTCAGCGCCACCGTCAGCCCAAGCAACAGATTACTCGCAAACAAATGTCCAAGTTCAAGGTGTTGATGAGGCGGACATTGTAAAGACTGACGGTAAATACATTTATGCACTCTCAGGAAACACAGTATCTATTATTGATGCTTATCCTGCTGACGAATCAAAAATTGTTTCAGAATTGACTTTCAAATCATCGCCAAGAAATATTTTCATCAACGGAGACAAGCTAGTTGTTTTTGTTGATGGCGGCGAAGAAATCATGAGAATTTGGGAAGGCGATTTCGTGCCAAGACCCTATTACACAACAACAGCAAAAGTGCTTGTTTACGATGTTTCTGACAAGACTCAGCCAAGGAAAGTCTTGAATTATAGCGTTGAAGGAAACTATTACGAAAGCAGAATGATTGGAAACAATGTTTACTTCATAGTTAATAGTTATGTTAATTATGAAAGGCCGATCCTTCCTTTAATTACAGGAAGCAAAATGTTGAGTCCAGAGGCTTTCTACTTTGACATTCCTGATTACTCTTATTCATTTTATACAGTTGCATCATTCGACGTCACCAAAGGCCCTGATTCTTTGAATGCAAAATCATTCATGCTCGGCCAGAGTACCACATTATTTGTTTCTGAAAACGCAATTTATCTCGCAGCAAGACAGACTCCGAGCTGGGGATATTATCGTGAAGGAAACTTAAAAAGATTTTTTGATGCTGTCCTGCCAGTCCTGCCACCAGAAACAAAAAGCAGGATTGAGGCATTGGGCCAGGGCGCAACATGGACGGAAATAGCCACTATTTTGGAAGACATGTACAACTCAATGGATAAAGAAGCGCAGAAAGCGCAAGTTGAAAAAATAGAAACTTCAGTTCAGGAATACGAAATAAGAATCCAGACTGAATTAAGCAAAACTACAATCCACAAAATAAAAATCAATAATGGAAACATAGCTTATGACGGAAAGGGATCAGTATCAGGCTATCCTCTAAACCAATTCTCAATGGACGAAAAGGATGGTAACCTTAGAATTGCAACTACGACTGAGTTCTGGACGAGCAAGGAACAAGTCCAGCACAATAATGTATTTGTCCTTGATTCAGGAATGAATGTTATAGGAAAGCTAGAGAATCTCGCAAAAGGAGAGAAGATTTATTCCGCTAGATTCATGGGCGACCGACTTTATATGGTGACTTTCAAGAGGATAGACCCCCTTTTTGTTATTGATTTATCAGAGCCAAGGTCTCCAAAAGTCTTGGGAGAATTAAAAATTCCAGGTTATTCTGATTACCTGCACCCTTATGACGAGAACCACATAATTGGGTTGGGCAGAAACACAAAAGACACTGAATGGGGCGGAGTAACTACCTCAGGCCTTAAGTTGGCATTATTCGACGTTTCTGATGTCAGCAATCCAAAGCAGCAGGCAACTTATTTTATTAACGGCTCATCAACGTATTCAGAAGCGTTGAATGACCACAAGGCATTCTTGTTTGACAAGAAGAAAAATATCCTTGTGATTCCAGTGTCTGAACTTTTGCAGGAAGGCAGGTACGATCAATGGAGCAGGACATGGATGCCTTACAAGACTTGGCAAGGCGCTTATGTATTTGGCCTAACTCCTGAAGAAGGCTTCACTGTAAAGGGCAAAATAACCCATTATCAGGGAGAAGATCAAGGCGATAATTATTATTGGTATGGAAACAAAGCGATAAGAAGGTCGCTTTACCTTGACGACGCGTTGTTCACACTTTCAAACGCAAAAATAATGGCGCACGACTTGAACGACCTGACAAAAGAGCTGGCTGATCTTAATCTGCCTCAGGCCGAACCTTATTATGGTTATGCAGAGGGTGGCTCAACAGGTGTAATTGTTCCGGAGAAAGTCGCGATTGGTCGAACAGTTGAATAGTTGTTACTATCCAATCGTAACATTTATATAATTGAGTTCAATACCTCGACGCATGGGGAACAAGGATAGTCTCATTGCAACTTACACAGCAATAGCGATTTCGCTGCTAATAACAGCAGTGATATGTTTCCTTCTAAGTACTGGCGTTAACATTAAGCCATTTTCAACAATAATGATTGGGATACTTCTAATACTCGATTTCATCCTCATAGGATTGCTTGCGACGCAAGCTGAATTTAATCAGGAAGCGATTTATGGCGTCTCTCTATTTATGGGGCTTTCAGCACTCTTATTACTCATCTGGCTCGACAGTGCAAGCATAATTACTGCAGGCCTTGCAGTAGGCTATGCACTCGTTTTTTTGCTCGGCGACTTTGTGTTAATGCAAACAGCAGCACCAAAATTGTCAACTGCGCAACCAAGACCCCAGCCAGCTTATAGGCCATCGACGACTTACATTGTTGAAAATAATTCAGGTGCATCAAAACAAG
>JBBSVZ010000150.1:0-4898 GCA_038046545.1 Nanobdellota archaeon
CTTCCTGAGCCTACCTTTTCTTTTCATTGACTGCAATAGATTTTATAAGAAATTAAGTTTAGCTTCTCTTGTCTGCTTTATTCTTTTCAGCTATCTTTTAATTTCTCCGTTCAATGTTCATCATGGACGTGACCCGAATTATTCTTACCAGATTAGCCAAAGCATTATTGACTCGGGAAGTTGGAAACCCAACGTTGGCACAGGCCAAGCGTCTGTTTATGCATATTATCCGGGCATGCATTTTTTTGTCGTGAACATGTCACTTCTTATGGGAATCGACTTAAATTCGTTGTACTTTTGGATTTTTTCTCTTTTGAAATTCGCGGTTTTTCCCTTTCTAATTTTTTTGATAATTCGGGAGCTAGTCAAACCCGAATTGGGTTTATTAGGCGTTTTTTTCTACTTTACAACACCTTCGTTGATCAATTTCCCCCATCACGAAAATTTTGCTATTATTTTTTTTACTGGAGCGATCTTATCCGCGATTTTATTCTATAACTACCGAAAATTGCTTTACCTTTTCTCTTTTTTTATTTGCAGCATAATGGTATTGATCAGCCACCACTTCACAAGCTACATATTGATTGCATGGCTCTTCAGTACGATACTTCTAATTAGTGTGCACAACTTATTTATCAACAAGGGATATAGGCTGAAAACTAACTTTAAAGTCATCGCTGCAATAATCATCATATTTTTTGTTCTATCCAGTTTTCTCATATTTATTGGCTTTAAATCTAAAGTTTTAGGGCCACAATTAGAAGGAGTCAAAAAGACTATACAGAATCTTTTTACCCCCCGCAGCGAAGAAGTGAGCATCGTTTTTGCAGAAAGACCTGATGAGAGCAGCATCGTTGAAAATGAAAAAGAAGCCAACCTAACAGAAGTTGATCAAGATTTAACAATAAAGAAGGTTGTCGTCGAAACAAACCGGTTAGAATATTATCTAAAAGTATCTTCAACATTTATTAAGCGGGTTTTTCTTAACATAATCGATCCAGAACGGGATAGAATTAAAGGAATAGAGGGCATCAACTTTAAACCCATCGAGGTTGTACTGATAGGATTATCTGCACTTGCATTTGCAGTCATATTCTTTTGCGGGCTATTGGAGGCAAAAAAAGAAGCTAAAATAATGCTTTGGACTAACGTTATATTTTTCATCGGGCTCACCGCACTTGCAAGTATTTTTGTCTTGACTGCAAGGTTTTACATTTTTAGGCGAATATTTGAATTTTCTTACATAGGATTTGTTCCAATTCTCGTCTTGGGGGTTGTTTACCTGCAAAGGAGATTCAGCATCTCTAAGTATATCCTTCCAATTTCACTTTTTGTGATGCTAATAGGAGGCAACCTCCTAATGCTCGGCGGGCAGCAACGAACAGCCTATGTGACAAAAGATCGGATAACATTGGATAACTTCATGTTCATGACGGATGCCCCACTTTATGCCGCGACGTGGTTCAAAAACATAGAAAAGCCCAACAATAGGATAGTAGGGGATTTTTTTATTTACGACTCGGTAGGTGCCTTTGGGTATGCGCGAGTTAGAGTGTTTGATAGAGACATCTCACGATTTGCTTATAGAACAATAAATCAATTAAACAGGGGTGTCATTATTTCAGTCAGGAGAGAGATATACTTCATCGCAACACATCGTTATCAAGTTGAGTATGGCGACGCTTCAAAAGACGCCATTGACAACATAGAAGACAGTCGTTTATTGAATAAGTTATATACGAATGACGTCGTGAACATATTCGAGATTGAGGATCGCGATGTTTAGGATTATTATGGCAAAGTACAAGGAAGAAGCGATGTTTCTTATATTGTCAGCAGCAATACTCATCGCTACATATCTGCCTTCCTTAGGAGTTATTCGCATTTTAGCAGGAATCCTGATTATTCCGTTTTTAGGCAAACTGGTGTATAAGATATTCAGAAAAGACCGCGATTACCTGATGAGCTACAGTTTCAGCATTCTTTTTGGAGTGGCAATGCCTATTTTTTCATTGCTAATCTTGAATTTCTTGTTCAATATAAAAATATCGTTTATCATTATCTGGATGACAATGTTTTGCTTAGGACTCCTGGCAATCATGATTAGATTTTTAAAGATAGCTTTGCTTAAAAAAAAGAGATGAACGACTCAAATACGAAATCAAAACAGCGTTCAGAGCAAAGAAGGGTCCTTAACATTGGTACTGTTTTTTTTGCTCTTGCTTTCCTTTTAGTTATCAGCTTCTTTTTTGCTCCTTACATGAGATTTATCGGATTTACGGTATTAGAACAAGCAGGTGTCCTTAACATATCATTTAAGGATCAGATAGTCGCTTCTCCATTAGGTTCATGGGAGCCATTGGGAGCCGCCAGTAAGGGCAATAATTTATTTGGGTATGACAGCCCTTTAAATAAATATTATTTTAATTATGGGGATAGCAAAATAAATCTCACCTATTTTATCGCTACAACTGATGCAGCTAATGGAAATCTATTTGATACTATCTCTATCAAAGCAAAGTATAACGGAGAGGATTATTCATTTCAACCATTGATTGGCGGCGCTAGTGTGATATTGGGAGGAAAAGCTTATGACGCTTCTTCATCATTGTTAAGAAGGAGCTTGATCTCCATCAACCGAGTTGGAAACTCTCTAATTGTCTCCTATAACATCTCAAATGGGAATGATTTTACCAAAATCAATCTTGAATATGCTATCCGCGGAAAGTCATTGGCAATCAGGGCATCCAGTGCTGACAGAAAAGTCACACAACTCCAATTTGTGAAAACTGGCGGTCAAGGACAATCTGAAAGCGTAAATCCGGATCTTTCTTATGCTGACCAGTTCCTCAAAGGATCTTTAAGAAAAGGAAACCTTTTTCTGAAGGTCTATGCAGACTTCTCTGAGAGCTCAGCATCAAGGCTGGAATATAACCACCCATACAAGCTTTCTTCAACTCAATCAGGCTATAACTCTTTGATAAGGTATACGAATCTAACAGATAAAAAACCCAACAGTTTGAACGAGAAGGTTTACATAACATTTTCAGAAAACATTCTTGACGTTTACCCAAAATACGGAAATGCGCCTTCACAAAATCTTGACAAACTTAAAAATAAGTTTGTTTTAGAATTCTGGCAAATATATCCCTGCTCATTGACCACAGCATTTAGAACATGTGTCCAGCCAACAGTGGCAAAGTACCACTCCTATGGCTTTAAAGAACTTATAGTAATGCTCGATGACTACACTTCTTTTATTAGACCTGAATTTTTACCGATTGCGTACGATGGTCCGTCACGCTTTGAAGAATTGAACCAGAACCTTTCGAAATATGGCGACAATCTCGTTGTTTACATAAACTATAATGATGTTTTTCCAAACTCAAAATATTACCTTGCTGAAAACATGGCAAAAGACCAGAATGGCAACCCAATCTTGACGTGGAATGGACCTGACGTGGATGGGTATGGTCTTCGAACCGACAAATTAGGAGTTATTGAAACTGAATTTTCAAATTACATGAAACCACTTGGAGTTGATGGATATTTTTTTGATGCCCTTGGGAACGGATGGACAGTTCTTGACAAAGATGTTAACGGGGTTGTAAAAGGGAAATATGCTGAAAATATAAGACAGTACTCCTCTGTTCTTTTAAATGCAAAACAGCCAGGGGGAGAGCTAACTCTTACTGAGGGAGGAGGTACATTTACACTTCTTGGCCCCATAGACGCTGCAGAAGGAGAACTTGTCTGCTGCTCGGGTGGCAGACATAAAGCAATCATACCAGATTACAATTTAAAAGTCACCAAAAATACAGGAAGATTCTACGGTGTTGGATATTACCGCAGGTATTTTGATGCTAACAATGATATTTATTATAATTCAATTTCAGAAGCTGACATGGACGATTACGCAACATCAACTATCCTCCTTGGCAACATAGGGTTCATCGACAGCCCTATGCCTTGGCTTCACAACATTGACGACAGAACAATAATACGACATTATTACCTTATCCAGCATATTTCAGCTCTCTATGGAAGCTCAACTGCCGAGACCATAGAATACCATTCGAGTGGAAATTATAGAAAATTAGAAGATGCGATTATCAATAACTATGATTTCGTTAATCCGCAAATAAAAGAAAATTTTCAGAATGGTTTAGTAATTTACGGCAATAGGAACTCACAAACGAGCTGGCAGGTAAGCTTAGATGCTGAAACGTATACCCTCCCTTCTAATGGTTTCTTAGCCCGTGCACCTTCTTTTTTTGAATATTCCGGATTAGTTAACGGGAGAAGAGTGGATATCGCTGAAACTCCAGATTATGTCTTCCTCGACCCTCGCGGTGCAACAATCAACTTCACTCTCCACGACAACAATTATTACACTGCTGAGCGCTTTGATATCGGTAAAGGAAAAAAGCCAATAAACTTCACGTTCACTATAACTGACAAGACTAGCATAATTACATCTGAACAATTAGTCTTAAAGCGCTTGCCGCAAACAGGTTCTAACATAAGGGTTACAATGAACTCTGCAACGGGGATACCAATCCTCGTTGAGCAGCTTGGTGGTGGCCCACCACCCCCTCCAATTGATACCATTCCTCCAATCAGGGCTTCGGGCAGCCCGCAGGGAACCCTACCGGCTGGCACAACAGTAGCAACACTATCAACAGTAACAAATGAAAACGCAATTTGCAAGTATTCAACGACTGCAGGAGTCGCATATAATTCTATGCCCGGAACATTCGACACAACTGGAAGCAATTCACATAGCAAAGCACTAACAGCACTCGCAGATGGCGCTTCATACTCTTATTATGTGCGCTGCTCTGATCAAGCAGGCAACTCAAATATCGGCGGAGCGAAGTTGTTTGCGGAGCCTTCGG